>JADHWI010000020.1 GCA_016783565.1 Kiritimatiellia bacterium | reverse complement strand
TTGCTGAATACGGTGACGGATGCAGGGGGGCTGAAGTAGGGTTGAGATAGCTATTTATTGTGAGTGCTTGAGGAAAGGAACGAATATGAAAATCGCAATGGCGCTGTTCTTTCTCGGTCTTCTTGTTCCCGGGATGCTTCTTGCAGGACCTTTTCTCGCAACCGGAAATTCAACGGTTGGGTCTGTTGATGCGATCTATCGCAAAAGCATTAAGCCCAGCTCGGATCAACTGACAAAGACGTCTGAGGTCACGGCCGAACAGTCCGAGGTCAGCAGTCGCGCCACCTATCAGCATTCAACGGAACCAGCGGCGGAGCTCACGACCAAGGCGAGTGAGGCGTCCAGTGAGCTTACGGCTGATGCCAGCAAGTATACGGCGGAAACTTCTGAGCAATCGACAGAAGTCACGGCACCGATGACTCGAGAAACCTATGAGCAATCCACCCGGCCAACGTCTGAGTTGACGACAACGGCCAGCCAGGCCTCCTGTGATTCTACGGATCGCGTTATCGAACGTACAGCCGAGGCATCTGAACATTCGACGGAAGCGACTGCGCCTTTGACGGAAGCGACCTACGAGCAATCCACTAAGCCCTCTGCCGAGATGACAACAAAGGCCAGCGAGGCATCTGTTGAAGCTTCTGTGGAGGCTTCTGATGCATCAAGTCGGTTCACGGTTCGTTCCAGCGAGTATACGGCGGAAACGTCCGAACAAACAACCGAAGCAACCGCGCCCTTGACTGAAGCGACCTATGAGCAATCCACCAAGCCGATGGCTGAGATGACGACCGAGGCGAGTGAGGCTTCCAGTGAATACTCGGAAGAAACGTCCGAACAAACGACGGAGGTCACCGCGCCTATGACCGAAGCGACGGCAGAGTTGACGACTGAAGCAAGTGAGGCATCCAGTGAGGTCACGGCTGATTTCAGTGAATATACTGCTGAGACCTCCAGACAATCCACCGAGGTCACCGCCCCTTTCACGCGGGCGACGTACGAACAATCCACCAAGCCCACCGCCGAGCTGACTACGCAAGGCAGCAGGGCGTCCAGCGAAGTCTCTGCGGAGACCAGTGCCTATACACCCCGTGTGGCTGAAGTGACCGGCGATGTCTCGACCGATACGACCCGCAGTAGTGGTGAAGGCATGCTCAAGGTCAGTGCCGACCTTGATGCCTCTCTTGAGAACACGACCCGGTTGAGTTGGAAAAAAGCCGAAACCACATTGTTGGATCCCGATGTTGCGGATGAACTCATCAGGAATGCGCACGCCTTCTCCGGACCTACTCTGCGGTTCTTTGCCGACGAACTTTCGGTTTCTTCAGAGCAGCTCGCATCGGTGATTGTCCAGCACGCGCCAAAGCAAGCGACTCGCACGCAGCTTCAGCGTCTTATGCGCTATGTCATTCCTCATCTGGATTCCGCAGGCCAGTCATAAATCATGCGGGAACGTCTTGTAGCTCTACTGGTTCTTTGCGCCGTTCCAACCTTTGGGGAAGACCTGCTTGACGATCTGATCTTTTTTGATGTCAATTTTGGGAACAGGATTGAGATGGGACCCATTACGCCTGAGGCGGTGCAGGGGTTTGAGCTCCTCTATGCTACGCCAGGAGCCGGGGACGTTTCTGAAGTTGCGGGTCATCTCCTGCTTCGCGTTAAACTCAATAACAACCCGCGAGCCGCCGAGCTTGGCATTGAGAATCCTAATGATCTTGTGCTCTCCATGCTTGCGGATACTGAAGCCGGCAAGCCGCCGCGAGAGCCGCGTTCGCCCGTCGTTCAGCTCGAATGTAAGAAGAACAATTGGTTCAACATTGTGGCGGACAATGGTGGGGATGAATCGGCGCTTGCTTCCATCTGGCAGTCGCTGCGAGGGCTAAGCGGCGGGTTCTGTATGACCATGGACCGACAGACCCTTGGGCACGCACTCAAATCCTATACGATTGAGCAGGATCGTGATTTGCTTCGCTATCGTTTGAATTTAACCAAGGAGCAGGAAGCCAACCTCCTGAAGCGTTTATACAAGGTCCGTGCGGAAGAAAAGCCTCGCTATTACTTCTTTAGTCAAAACTGTGGATCGGTGCTGGTCAGGATTGTTGCCGAAGGCATTGGTGATGAGACCAACGCCACTTTTTCGCCGCTGGTAGCACCTCCTCATACGTTGCTTGGAAACCTGGTGCGCAGTGGTGTGGCCACCCGGATTGCACCCGCTTTCTATAGCTATCGAAAAGAAGGGTTTATTGCCCGTGAACTGTTTGAGGAGGTTTACGGCGAGCTTCAGATCGAGCATCCTGATCTGCCCTGGCCGCCGCTCCGGGAGTTGAATCATCCAAACGACGCGGTGCGTGCGTCGTCGGTGGCTCAGCTCACCGGCGTCTATTACGCGCAACCGCAATTGGCCTCCAATTTGTATGCACTGGCATCCATTGTGCAGGAAAAAGAGATGATCTATGCTCACAAGGATCTTGTGTGTGAGCAGTACACCAGCGAGACCACGGCCGAAGCGCGCGGGTTGCAAGCTTTGATTCTCGCCGATCAGTTTTCCGTGGATTCGGTGGTGGACACCGACAAGTTGCTTGCCGATTGTTTTACCTCTGTTGAAGCGCGTCATGCTACATACGGAACTGCGCATACAGAACTCTATCCATTTGCGCTTGGTGTTGGGTATGTTCAGCGTAAGCATCTTGCGGATGAAGTCGTTCTGACTATCGATGGCTCGTTGATGAAGCAGGACCTGGGGTCCAGATCGTGTGTGGCCATGCAGCGTAGCAGTGCGGTTACGCTGGGCGGAGTTTCGGCCCATATCGGTGATGAGGGACTTATGGACTGGAATGTCTCAGCCCTGAAGCTGCGTAAATTTCGTGATACGCTGAACAGCGTTCCCAGTGCACGGGTTTCTACGCGTGGCCTTGGCCTGGGGGTGACCGCTCTCGACGTGCATCATTACGATCAGACAGAGGAGACCGTGAATGTTATTGCGGGTGTCGAAGCTCTGGCCAACCTTCTGTCCTCTACTCATTACAACGATTTCCTGCTCTTGTCGGCGGGTGCGGAAATCGTTCATAACGATGGATATGGGGTAGGGGTTCCCGTTGGGTTCGAGCATCTGTGGTCGTTTGATAATGCTATGAATTGGCAATGGCGCAACAAGGCGACTTACGATTTGGCATGGAAGGACCGCCTGGACGTCAACTCATCCGTCGCTGTTCGATTAGGTGAAATGTTTCGTCGTGATGTGTTGCTGGTATTTGGCGCGGACTATACGCGAGTACATTTCGATGCAGAATCCGAAGAGAGTTTGATTTTAAAAGCCCAGATCGAGATAAACCGCTGGTGAGGTAGAGGTGGTGGTGATTGCGTTCAGACGTCACGATAATGTTCGGATTGTGTCTTGACGGGGATTTTATATTGCTAAAGAATAGAAGCATGAAAACCACGATTGATATTCCAGAAAAGGCAATAAAGGATGCTATGCGTTTTGCTGGAGCAACGACGAAGCGCGCGGCAATTCTGGCGGCGGTGGAGGAGTTCAACGGTCGACATCGCATGGCGATGCTGACGCGGCATTTGGGAACTTGCAAGGATCTGATGGGCGTTGGTGAACTCAAGCGGTCACGCGCGGAGGGTTGATGCTTATGACGCTTATTGATACCTCGGCCTGGATTCACAGTTTGCGTCCCCGAGGGGATGCCATGGTAACTGAAAGAGTCAGATTCCTTCTGGAATCAGGAGAGGCGGTATGGTGTCCTATTGTTAAGCTTGAACTGTGGAATGGAGCACGAGGTGACCATGAGAATCGGGTTCTGAGGGATATGGAACGTGATTTGCCAGAGTTGTGTATTGATTTGGCTGTATGGCGTGTAGCGTATGATCTTGCTCGCAAAGCGCGTCGGAGAGGTATTACGGCACCTGCCACGGATGTGCTGATTGCTGCCTGTGCTCGGCATCATGCGGCAGCCATTGAGCACGATGACGAACATCTTACGGCACTCGTAAAGCTCTGATCCGGCATGTTCCGCTTCCGGTGGATATACGCGGTGCAGCCAGTGAGCTGTTGTTGCAGCATGACTATTGCTGCAGCTTGGCTTGCGTGGGGTGTCTTGCTGCATTATGCTGGGGCGCATGAAATTATATCATTATACGGTGGCCATCCTTTTGATCTCCCTGATTCCGGGCGTCGGGTTCTCCTCGCCGAAAAAAAGTGAATGGATTGTTCCTTTTAATGGCAGCGATCTTAAGGGGTGGAAGGTTCACACAAAGAGCGAGTATGAAACCTACGGGGGTGCTTCCGTAAAGGACGGAGCCATCAGCTTTCAAGGCGGCAGTCCGTACACGGCCATCTCATTGCAGGGCACGTTTCCGTCTGATAATTACGAACTTGAACTCACGGCAAAGCGTACCAGCGGCCAGGACATATTCTGTGGTCTGCTGTTGCCGGTGGGGACCAACCATGTGTCCATGATCATGGGTGGCTGGGGTAACTGGGTTGTTGGGCTTTCCTGTATCGACGACATGGTGGCTTCAGACAATGACGCCGCCCACAATATGTCCTTCGACAACGATCGCTGGTACAAGGTTCGAGTGCGAGTGACTCCTCAGAAGTTTCAGGCATGGATAGACGACAAACAGGTCATAAACCTGGATAGAAAAGGACGGAAGATCAGTCCCTATCCCGGATTGGAAGTGCTGGCTCCTTTCGGACTTTTCACCTGGGATACGTCATCCTTAATGAAAGACATGCGTTACCGCTCGCTCCAATAACATTGCCGGGAATCCGGCATGAATTTATGGTAAGAAGAAGCCCCGCCGCTCGGCGCATTTAACCGTCCCATGATCCCGGTGACAGACGGATCAGATCACATGGATGGGATGGATTGTGGTTATCCATTTCCACCCCCACGTAACGCAAAACACGAAACCCTGCCTCTTGATTGGGTGTTTCGTTTTTACGATTTATGGCTAGCCACATGGCTAGCCAAAGGCACCAAAACGGCCTCTCAATTAGTTTGCGGCGCGAAAGTAACATCAGGTGCACAGTCCTGGGTGTACTCATGTGTGACTCTGGTCTGAACGTTTGGTGAAGCTCTCCACGATAGGTGATGCTACGAGTAGCTGGTGGGCATTTGTAACCCGTTACAACTTTATTACATATTTCTGACGTAGATCTGGCAATTTTCTGCATCTTTTCTGGAATATTTACTAGATTAGATACGTCTAAGCTGTAACGTCATAGAGTCAATGTTTCCATTGTATGCGATCATGCAGGATAGGAGATTAAGATAATGAAGGTACTTCACGTATTGATGGCAATCACCGCTGGCGTTGCTGTTGCCGCGCCTACACAGTCTATGAATTACGATGTTCAAGTGTATGGAGACGGCATTATGTATAAGGCTATGTGCGTTGCCGATATTGATAATGACGAGCAACTTGAAGTGATTATGGGAAACAGAGCTAAAGGATCGTTCGAGGTGTGGGGCTATGACAAGGCTTCCGGACAGATGAAACGGGAAGATTCCATTTTGTTCCTGAAGGAGCGAAAGGCGAATCCTCATAGTGTTTCAGTAGCTGATTTCGATAATGATGGGGATATGGATATCGTGGTCTGCTATGAATTCTTCGGTATGTTTACGGGGATCAATCAAGGAGAAAGTTGGAAGATCGCTCATCTCGATTCTACATATGGCAACCAGGTGCTCACTGCTGATTTTGACGGAGACAAGAAGGCAGACATTCTTTTCGCTACAAACAGTGGCGGTGTTCGAGTTTATTATGGAAAGGGTGATGGTTCATTCGAGCGTGGCAATAGTCTACCGTCCATTGAAGGATCTAATCATGGAAATGGTTTTACGGTTGTTGACTTCAACAAGGACGGGCGACTTGACCTTATTGGTTCTGTGTGTCGTCATTTTGATCTGTATGGACTTGCTGCCTACATGAATACTATTGACGATGGCGTTGTTCGATGGGTGACCGCAGGCAAGCAAATTGAAAACGCGGATCAACACATAATATCAAGAACCAGGGAATCGGTTCTTGATCTTGATGGTGATGGTCTTCCTGAAAAAGTTGCCGGGCAGAAAGGAGGCAGGGTAGTTGTCTGGCGTCTCGGTGAAAATGCCGGGGGAAAGCTTGATTGGGAACTCGAATTGGTAGATCAGCTTGAGGGTTTGGCTGATACAGGAGATTTCCTCGTAGGGGTTGCCGATTTTAATAATGATGGCGCAGGAGATATTTATGCTGCCGGTTTCAGCCATTATCACGGTCTGGTCATGTTTTATGGCTCAAAGAAGGGGCGCTATACCAGGCAACATGTAGGGCTTGGCTGTGGACTTGGGTCGCCCGAATCACTGGTAACCGTCGATCTTAATGGGGACGGCTTGCTTGATATCGTCTCCTCGCGATACGCGTGTAAATGTCATAAGGGTGGCTTTGTTACACTCTTGTCCAAAACAGTTAAGACCAAAAAAATTATGCGGTTATTTAAGAGATAAAGCAGAGCACAAAAGCGAAGCAAATATGCTCGTGTCTGTTTGCGGCAAGATTTTTTTGATCCTTGTTGTTATTTGCTGTTAGAGTGGCTATTATTATTCTTCATTAATTACGGAGGAAACATGTCAAAGACCACTACATATTATCCATCAAGAAGAACTTTTATGAAGGCGTCTGCGGCGGCAGTTGCTGCGCCAATGATTCTCCCGAAGTCTGTTTTCGGGGCGAATGATAAGATCAATATGGCCTGGGTAGGCTTTAATAATATGGGATGGGGCGATCTGAGGAGCTGTGCTCACGGCAACAATGTAGTCGCGCTTTGTGATGTGAGTGACAAGGTGATGCAAAAGGCTACCAATGGTTTCAAGCAGGCCAAGCCGTACAGAGACTTCCGAAAGATGCTCGAAGAGATGGGCGACAAGATTGACGCGGTTGGTATTGGTACTCCTGATCACAACCATTTTGCGATTGCCTACGCGGCCATAAGCATGGGTAAGCACGTTTTTTGCGAGAAGCCTCTTGTTCATTCAGTCTGGGAGGCACGTACATTGCTGGAGTTGGCGAAGAAAAAAGGCGTTGTGACGCAGATGGGCAACCAGGCGCATGCCTGGGAGCAGCCTCGCCTGATGAAAGAATGGTATGATGCCGGACTGATTGGAGAAGTCAGAGAAATCATTACATGGACAGACCGGCCAAGAGGCGGATGGGGCTTCCCTGGACATCCAGCCGGTGGGCACAAGGAATTTGCCGCAGAACAGCCTATACCAGACCATCTTGACTGGGATCTGTGGCTTGGCCCGACAACCAAAGATATTAAACACAATAATACGTATATGGGTGGTCAGGGCTCCTGGCGGCCATGGTGGGACTTTGGCTGCGGCGGACTTGGTGATATAGGCTGCCATACTATTGATACCCCTTACTATGCTATGGGTCTGGGTGCTCCGGAATCTGTTGAGGTTGAGACTCAGCATGAGGCTAATCTTATTCATACCCCGGATGGTTCGGTAGTGACATACAACTTCCCTGCCAGGGGCAAGAAACCCCCGGTAAAAATAAAGTGGTATGAAGGGCCGACCAAACCGATAGCACCGAAAGGGTATGACGGAAATATCTCTGGCGGTGGCGGCCTGATCATGGTTGGCGAGGATGGCGGCATTGCTCATGGTGGAATGAGACCGGACGGTATGCAGCTTTATCCTAAAGCCAAAATGGATCAGTATAGAAATAATCCTGCCGAGCGTGTTCCAAAGACAATTCCGCGCGTCAAGGGTGGTATCCATGGCGACTGGGTAAACGCAATAAGGAATGACAAGAAATCCTGTTCTGATTTCAGCTATGCCGCGCCTTTAACCGAGTTAATCCTGTTGGGAACTCTAGCCATAAGAACTGGCAAAGGATTCAAGTGGAATCAGAAGAAGATGGAGATTACGGGCAATGATGTTGCCGCTGGTCTTCTTGAGGTCCCTGCCCGTGAGGGATGGCGCGCAAAGGACTTGGGATAAGATTGCCGAGTTTCTTTTAGATTATTGAAAAAGGTGCGCCGTGCTTCAGCCCCGCACCTTTATTCAAAGAGCCTTTCACATTAAAGAAAGGCGAAAGCGTTACGCTGAAATACAGAGTGTGTGGTCATTCCGGCTCGGGCGAGATAACAGACCTTGAGAAGGGATGGGCGCAGTAGCTTGTGATGACGAGGTAAGGGCTCGACGCTGGACTGACGACAATATTGGTCGATCGGCCATTGCCGGACCTCGGAAAGAACCAAGCTCGATAATGGCACTTTATCGGCGGGCGTTAAATCGGCTCCAAAACCATTGACAGGCAGGGATAAAGCGCATAGCCTGTCAGGGTATTAGTGAGAAAAGCATAGTGCGCAAGTCGTTGCTGCAATTTGTGACTCACAGCTTTGGAGGATTAAGGAATTGGACAACGAGAAAATGCGTCATAGCATGGCGCATGTTATGGCCGCGGCAGTTTGCAAGCTCTATGACGATGTCAAATTAGACATTGGACCAGCGACTGCAGACGGCTTTTATTACGATTTCGACCTACCCGTTCGCTTAACTCCCGAGGAGTTTCCCGCCATCGAGGTGGAAATGTCTCGCATCATCAAGGAAGATGTGCCGTTCGAACGGTTTGAGCTTTCTCGTACTGATGCGGAAAAGCAGCTTGAGGAATCAGGGCAGACTTACAAGCTGGAACGTCTGGCGGAGATTCCGGAAGATGAAACCCTGACCTTTTACCGTTGTGGCGATTTCGTGGACTTGTGTCGTGGTCCGCACGTTGAACGCACCGGGCAGCTCAAGGCGTTTAAGCTCATCTCCGTGGCGGGTTCTTATTTCCATGGCATTGAGACCAACCCCATGCTGCAGCGCATCTATGGTCTGACGGCGAATTCGCCCAAAGAGATTCGTGCTGAATTGCAGAAGATTGAAGAGGCCAAGAAGCGCGATCATCGTAAGATTGGCAAGCAGCTTGACCTTTTCAGCATTGAGGACGATGTGGGCCCTGGCCTGGTGCACTGGCATCCCAAGGGTGCGCGTATTCGCTCTGTGATCGAAGACTTCTGGCGCAAGCGGCACTATGACAGCGGGTATGAGCTGTTGTACTCGCCTCATATTGGGCAGGCGCACCTGTGGGAAACGTCAGGGCATCTGGATTTCTATCGCGAGAGTATGTATGCCTCAATGGATATTGATGGGGTTGAGTATTTTCTTCGGCCGATGAACTGCCCGTTCCATATTCAGGTTTACAAATCGCAGAAGCGTTCCTATCGCGAGTTGCCGTTGCTGTGGGCTGAGCTGGGAACCGTTTATCGTTATGAGAAAAGTGGGGTCGTTCAGGGCTTGCTTCGAGTTCGAGGGTTTACGCAGGACGATGCGCACATCTTTTGTGCCCCGGAGCAGGTTGAGGGAGAAATCCGTAAAGTTGTGACTTTCGCGCTTGGTATGCTGCGGGCCTTTGGATTTGAGGACGTCACGGCGTATCTCTCGACACGTCCTGAAAAGGCCGTGGGAGATGATGCGCGCTGGGAGCAGGCCACGCAGTCGCTTGAAAGTGCTTTGAAGGCTGAAGGCATTGAGTATGAAGTTGATGCGGGGGGGGGTGCGTTTTACGGACCTAAAATCGATCTCAAAATCAAGGATGCCCTGGGGCGTGAATGGCAGTTGAGCACGGTTCAGTTTGATTTTAATCTTCCAGAGCGATTTGATCTGACCTATGTCGGTTCAGATGGTAAGGAGCAGCGTCCGTACATGGTGCACCGTGCGCTTTTGGGAAGCCTTGAGCGTTTCTTCGGGATTTTAATTGAGCATTATGCAGGTGCATTTCCCCTGTGGTTGGCCCCTGAGCAGGTTCGAGTGCTCCCCGTGACGGATAATCAGAACACGTATGCAGACAAAGTGTACGCTATGTTGAAGGAAGCCGGGTTTCGTCCGGGCGTTGACAGCCGCTCGGAACGTGTCGGTGCAAAAATTCGTTTGGCTCAGACGGAAAAGATTCCCTATATGTTGATCGTGGGACCCAAGGAAGTCGAAGAGGGCACCGTTTCGGTGCGCGCCCGTATCGGCGGAGATCAGGGGGCGATGCGCATTGAGGATCTGTTGAGTCGATTGAACGGTGAGAATCAAATTAATACATAACCAAGGAGGTAGCTATCCGCTCATTCATTAGAGTCAATCATCGAATCCGGGTTCCCCAGGTTCGCTGTGTGTCGCCGGACGGGACAATGTTGGGTGTTATGCCCACTCGTGATGCGCGTCAAAAAGCCCTGGATGCAGGGTTGGATCTGGTTGAGGTATCACCCAATGCCGATCCGCCGGTATGTCGAATCATGGATTTTGGCAAGTATCGATATGATGAGGCCCGGAAGCAGAAACAGGCGCGTAAGCACTCGCATGCTCAGGCTGTCAAGGAGATCAAGTTTCACGCCAATGTGGGTGAACATGATTACCATACAAAGCTTAAGCACATTCGTACGTTTCTGGAAAAGGGGCACAAAGTGAAAGTGTCTCTGATGTTTCGTGGTCGCGAGAATGCTCACCGTGAGCTGGGCTTTGAAGTGATCAATCGAGTGATTAAAGATTGTGATGATATTGGGGTTGTGGAAATGACGCCCAGGTTGATGGGGAGAACCGTTGCGGCAATGATTGGTGTGAAACCCCAAAAAATCTGATCAAAATACTGGACGCCGCTAATTCTTTCCGCTACCGTACGCCTTCGCTTTCTCGGGACGGGTCTGTCCTGTGCCGGTGGATAGGCGAAAGATAGAGCGCTAATAGGGACGGAAACCAATGCCGAAAACAAAGACAAATAAGGCCGCAGCCAAGCGGTTCAAGATAACGGCCAATGGCAAGGTAAAGTATTCTAAAGCGGGTTCGGGCCACTTGTTGGGCTCAAAGACTCGTAAACGCAAGCGCACGTTGCGCAGCAGGGGTGTACTTTGTCCTGCCGAGACTGTACGAGTCAAACGGATGCTTTCAAGCTGACCGGATTTTGTTAAGGAGACCAGATTATGCCAAGAGCAACCAATGGACCGGCATCACGGAAACGTAGACGTCGTATTTTAGAGCAGGCCAAGGGATTCCGGGGATCGCGGAGCAAATTGCTTCGTCAGGCTACGGAAGCCGTAGATCGTGCTATGAGCATGGCTACCGTGCATCGTAAAATCCGTAAGCGTAATTATCGTAATTTATGGATTGCCCGTATTTCAGCGGCCTGTGCGCCCAATGAAATCAGCTATAGTCGCTTGATTAATGGACTCAGCAAGGCGAATATTACGTTAAATCGTAAGATGCTGTCGGAAATTGCTATTCACGACCCTGCAGGGTTTAGTGCGATTGTCGAACAGGCGAAGGCCAGCCTGAACTAACGCGGTATCGCGTCAATGGCCATCTTTCGGGATGGCCTTTTTTTTTGGGGTGAGATGATGAATTCGGAAAAGCTGAAAGAAACCCTGTCTGAAGCCCTTGCAGAAGCCCGCGTGGCTCCAGATATCGAGGGGTTGGAGCATGTGCGAATTAAATATCTTGGTCGCAAAGGACTCTTGCCTGGGGTGATGAAAGGGCTGGGTGGTCTGCCGCCTGCTGAGCGTGGGGAGATGGGTAAGCTGGCGAACCGTTTGAAAACGGAGCTGGGCGGCCTGCTGGATCAGCGTCGGGAGGAGCTTGAGTCCGGTGCAATGGGGAATGTCTCTTTTGATTTTACGTTGCCGGGAGCCTGGCATGCGGCAGGTACGCGGCATCCCATTGCGCGTGTGATTGAAGATGCGGCGGCAATTTTCGCCCGGCTGGGCTTTACCGTGGCTCAGGGGCCTGATGTAGAGACGGCTTATCGTAACTTTGAAGCGTTGAACACGCCGGATTACCATCCGTCACTTGATGAGCAGGATACCTTCTGGCTGGAATCCGGGGATTTGTTGCGTACGCAGACCTCGCCGGTTCAGATTCGTGTTATGGAGTCGACGCAGCCGCCTATCCGCGTGATTACGCCGGGGCGTTGCTATCGTCGGGACACCACGGATGCCACGCACAGTGCGAGTTTTCATCAGATTGAAGGCTTGTATGTGGACACCCGTGTATCGCTGGCGGATTTGAAAGCGACGATGGGCTACTTTGCTCGCGAAATGATGGGCCCCGGAGTGGGCGTTCGTTTTCGCCCTCATTTTTTCCCGTTTACGGAACCCAGCGTGGAGTGTGATTTCTCGTGTCACGTGTGTGCCGGAAAAGGCTGTCGCGTGTGCAAGTTCAGCGGTTGGATTGAAATTGCAGGCGCAGGAATGGTCGACCCGCGTGTGTTTAAGAAGGTAGGGTATGATCCCACCGCAGTGACGGGCTTTGCTTTTGGTATGGGTGTAGAGCGTATAGCGATGGTCAAGTATGGCATTCCTGATATCCGGATGTTGTATGACAACGATATCCGTTTTCTGAAACAGTTTGCCTGAGACGATTGTGTGGTGGTCGCTGGCGGACATGTTGTCTGCCTTGCTGGTCTGCAAATGCAAATTAAGAGGTAGGGACGGCGGTTCCTCCTCATTCGGAAAAGCGCGAAACCGGCTTGAAGAGCCGTCGAACAGGATTGACTATGAAGATTCCGATTAGTTGGCTTAAAGATTATGTGGAGATTACGGAGACGCCCGAGGAGCTGGCCGATCTGCTGACGTTTTCGGGAACTGAAGTCGAGGCTATTGAGACGGTGGGCTCGGAATATGAAGGCGTTGTCGTTGGCAAGGTGCGGGAAGTGTCCCCTCACCCGAACGCTGATCGCTTGCGGCTTTGTCGAGTATTTAATGGCAAGGAAGAGCTTCCGGTCGTGTGTGGTGCTGACAACGTGGCGCCGGGTGTAAAAGCGCCCTTCGCCGGGGTCGGGACCGTGTTGCCTAATGGAATGGTGCTTAAGCGTGCTCGAATTCGCGGCGAAGAGTCGTTGGGAATGCTTTGCGCAGAGGATGAGCTGGGGTTGTCGCATGATCATGCCGGGATTCTCTTGCTGGACCCGGCGTTGGAGGCAGGGACACCCTTGGTGGAGGTGCTTGGGCCACCCGAGATTGTTTTTAATCTGGAAGTAACCTGGAATCGGTCGGACTGTCTCAGCGTGATTGGAATGGCCCGCGAGATAGCCGCATTGACCGGGCGGCCATTGACGATTCCGGAAGTGACGGTAACAGAAACGGGTCCTGACGTAGCCTCGTTTGTGCGTGTAAGCATTGATTCAGAGGATGTGTGTCCCCGTTATACTGCGCGCGTACTTCAGGGAATCAAGCTGGGCCCCAGCCCGCTTTGGATGCAGCGTCGCCTTTCACTCTGTGGGGTGCGTGCAATCAACAATATTGTCGATATCACCAACTATGTGATGCTGGAATCCGGCCATCCGTTGCATGCGTTTGACTACCAGCTTCTGCAGGGCGGTCAGATCGTGGTGCGCACCGCGGTGCCGGGAGAAAGTATGGCCACGCTTGATGAAGCCGAACGCGAACTGGACGTGGCGTCACTGGTTGTTGCAGATGAGACCAAACCCGTTGCCCTTGCGGGTATCATGGGGGGTGCGGGTAGTGAGATACAGGAGAGCACTCAGCATGTCCTGTTGGAAAGTGCCAGTTTTGCACCGGCGGGGATTCATCGGACGTCCACTCGCCTGGGTTTGACCACGGAGTCCTCTCATCGATTCGAGCGTGGTGTCAATATTGAGACTGTAGATTGGGCCGGGAACCGTGCCGCTGCCTTGATGAGTGAATTGGCTGATGCGACGATAGCCAAAGGAATGGTGGATGAATATCCGGGACGTGCAGAGAGAAAGCGAGTTTATTTGTCGTTCCAGCATACGACGGATCTGCTAGGCGTCGCGATAGCGGGGCGCGAAATCACGGATATTTTACGTCGACTTCAATTTCCTGTTGTTGCAGAGGATGAAGAAGGATGTACCGTTGAGGTCCCGGGATTCCGTCATGATATTTATATTGAAGCGGATCTGATTGAAGAAATTGCGAGGATGTATGGTTTTGACCGGGTTCCGGATGCGCGTATTCTTTGTGCGGTTAGTCCTGATGCATTTGATTTACCTTTTCAGGCAGAGACGGCCTGCCGCACGGTTTTGACCGGTTTGGGCTTATCCGAGGCCGTGAATTATAGTTTTATCTCTGCTCAGTTGATTGATTTATTTATGCCGGATGGAGAGGCGTCCCGGGTGGTGCTTCCGAATCCTGTCAGCAGTGATCAATCTGTGATGCGACCATCCTTGATTCCGCAAATGGTTGATGTGCTTGGGCGTAATCTTTCGCGGCAGGTTCGGGAAGCGGCGATGTTTGAGCTGGGCAAGATTTTTGAGCGTGATGCGAGCGGGACGATTACGGAACACAAGCGGTTATGTCTTGGGCTGCTGGGCCCTGTTGGTCGTCATCCGCAGGATAAGCGCAGGGATGTGGATGCCGAGGAGATGTTCCGTTGGTTGAAGGGGATTCTGGAGGCGCTATTAAGGTCGCAACATGTTCTTAATGAAGAGCTTACGTCGTATGATGCCGTGATGTTCGAGTCGGGTACGGGTGTGGAGATCCGAGTGGGAGATCGCGTGCTGGGTTGCATGGGGCTTGTGGATCGGAAGCTTGGTTCGGAGTGGCGCATGCAGGAGCCTGTAGCGGTGGCTGAGTTAGATTTTGAGATTCTGACCGGCGGAGCCCTGGAACGGGTTGATATTGAGGCAATTCCCATGTATCCGGCGGTCTCGCGGGATGTGGCAATGGTGGTAAGCAGTGAGGTAAGTCATCGTCAGATAGAGGCAGTAATTCGTGAATCTGCACCACCGGAGTTGACGGGGTTGGAACTCTTTGATATATTTGCATCAGAAGGGATGGGAGATGGGTGTAAGAGCCTTGCTTATTCCTTGGAGTTTCGCTCGGCGGAGCGCAGTTTGACGGACGAAGATGCCAATGGGTATCAAGAGGCGGTCAAGGAAGCGTTGCGAGCAAAACTTGATGCAGAGATACGGGACAAATAGGGAGATGGGCGTTCTTACGCAGGTCTTCCTTTGAAGGAATAGAAAGATAGAGCGAATTGAGGTAGGGGTGTTTTTTCAACCCACAAGTCTTTGTCTGATGATTATATCGCTCTGTTCAACTGTTTGGTTGTGTGTAGTGTTGAACAGAAGCTTAATGCTGAGAGAAACGAAAATGCGGAGCGCGCCGAAGAGTGTGGATCCGATGGTTATGTTGCCCGATGGTATTGGCGGGAGATCGTTCTTTAAACATAGACATTGTACTTTGAGATTTGGGTTCAAAATGCCCTGCCTTGTTCGCTGTAAGGCAGTTTTCTCTGACCCTTTATAATTCTCTGGGAGCCGGAATACGGCGCGGATCACATGCCTCCTTGCGGGGATCTGAGAAACGCTGGATATGGCACCCACCTCGTATATCGAGGTACAGAGAGCTGGTCTGAGACGACAAGGCGGGGCGTTTTTTATGGACCTGTTCGAAAAAGATGGCGAAACACTGGCGCGAAAGCGGCCGTTGGCCGCAAGGATGCGGCCACGTTCTTTGGACGACATCTTCGGGCAGGAAGCTATTCTCGGTCCTGGTAAGCTTCTTCGCAGGGCCATTGAAGCGGATCGGCTTCAGAGCATTATCCTTTATGGTCCTCCTGGTTGCGGTAAGACGTCTCTTGCGGAGGTCATTGCAACCACCACCCAGCGGCGTTTTGAGCGAACCAGTGGCGTGACGGCTAATGTGTCGGCCCTGAGGGAGTTGATTGCCCTGGCGGCACAGCGTTTGCGTCATGACGGACAGGAGACCATCCTGTTTATTGACGAGATTCACCGTTTTAACAAAGCTCAACAGGATGTGTTATTGCCTCATGTGGAGGATGGCACGATTACGCTCATTGGTGCGACGACGCACAACCCGTTGATTTTCATCAACACTCCATTGACATCGCGATCGCTGATCTTTGAGTTGTCTCCCTTGTCGGACGAGGCGATTGAAGTGTTGCTGAATCGAGCGCTTCAGGATGAACGTGGACTGGCTGATCGTGAGGTGCAGTTGGATGCAGAGGCGGCCCGGCATGCGGCCCGTATTTGTGAAGGGGATGCGCGTCGGGCGCTCAATGCGCTGGAAGTTGCGGTGCTGACCAGCCCCTCGGAGACTTCGGGGGTGATTCATATCACGCGCGCCATCATGGAGGATTCTATCCAGAAGAAGGCGGTGGTGTATGATCATGATGAAGACGGGCACTACGACACGATTTCTGCGTTTATCAAGAGTGTGCGGGGATCGGATCCGCACGCAGCGGTATACTGGCTGGGCAAGATGCTGTATGCTGGAGAGGATCCACGTTTCATAGCCAGGAGGCTGGTTATTCTTGCGGCCGAAGATATAGGCAATGCAGATCCGCGTGGACTGACGTTGGCGACCTCGGCAATGCATGCGGCGGAATTCGTGGGTATGCCGGAGGCACGCATCATTCTTTCGCAGGCCACGACATATCTTGCTTGTGCTCCCAAAAGTAATGCCGCGTATCTTGCAATCGACAAGGCCATTCAGGCTGTCAAGGGGGGGCGATCTCTGGCGGTGCCGGAACACCTCAAGAACGTGCATGTCACGCGGGCGGATGGGGCTGCGAAAGAAGAGCGCTATATTTACCCTCATGATTATTCGGGGCATGTTGTTGAGCAGCAATATATGCCGACGACGGATCGCTTTTATGAGCCGACCACTCAAGGCTACGAAGACACAATCCGGCAACGCCTGGAGCGGTGGGAGTCGGAGCGGGTGGTGCCCGGGGGAGAAAGGAAGGGGGAGGCGTGAGGGCAAAGGAAAATCTGCGTAAAGCGGTACGCATCGAACGCGCACAATGCTCTGAAGCGTGGGTCGCTGCGCAAAGCACCCACGTGCAGAAACGGTTGCTTGCGCTTTCTGAGTTTTCGGGTTCTAAAGCGGTCGCCACATATTTGGCTTTTGGTGCAGAAGTGAGTACTGAGCTTGTTGTGGCTGATTGCCGAGAGGTTGGCCGATCTGTTTTTATTCCTGCTTATGATGAGGCTTTCGGGAGATATCGACTTTGTCGAATGGATGGCGAGGTAACGTTACGCGCTGGACGGTGGGGTATTTTGGAGCCTGTTTCCCCTGATTGGGCGGGCGATGAGGAAGCAATTGATTGTATGGTGGTTCCCGGGGTGGCGTTTGATCGCGACGGGGGACGATTGGGTCACGGTGGTGGTTATTATGATCGGATGGCCGTGGAACCGTGTGTAAAAGGAGCATGGAAAGTAGGACTAGCCTTCGACTTTCAGGTCTTTGATCGCGTGCCGAGAGTCGCACATGATGTGCCGATGGACGCGGTGGTGACTGAAAGTCGGGTTTTGAAAAAAGAAGGAGAATGACATGGAAATGGCAATAATCGCAGTTTGTGCCGCACTGACAGGTGTAGGAATGGGCTACGTTGTAAGGATGATGATTGGGCGTTCCGGACTGAGTGGTGCGGAGCAACAGGCAGAGATGGTCTTGAAGAGTGCAAAAGCAGAATCAGAGACCATTCGGAAGGAAGCCCAGGTTCAGGCCAAGACAGATGTGCTCAAAGCGCGTGAGGAATTCGAGGCATCCACGAAACAGCGTCGTCAGGAGCTCACGGCGTTGGAAGAACGGATTGATCAGAAGGAAAGCAATCTTGATCGCAAAGTAGCCATGATTGATAAGAAAGAGCACTCCATTGACAGCAAAATCAAGGCGGTTGAGGAGCAGTCCGTAACCTTGCGAGAAAAAGAACAGGAAGCTGAAAAGTTAATTGCTCGCGAGAAGCAGGAGCTGCAGCGTGTGGCGGGAATGTCGAGAGAAGAAGCGCGCAAGACGCTCATGGATCGCATCGAGAGTGAAGTGCATTCGGAAATGGGCATACTGATCCGAAAACTGCATGAGAAGGCTCAGGAGCGTGCTGAGCGAGATGCACGCAAGATTGTATGTCTTGCCATTGAGCGTTTTGCCTCGGGACACTCAAGCGAGATGATGACCAGCAGTGTGGCGTTGCCCAGCGACGACATGAAAGGTCGTATTATTGGTCGCGATGGTCGCAATATCCGTTCTCTTGAGGCAGCGACAGGTGTGAATGTTCTGATTGATGATACTCCGGAGGCCGTGGTGTTATCCTCGTTTGATCCGATTCGACGTGAGATTGCGCGACAGTCATTGGAGCAGCTTCTTGCGGATGGTCGCATTCACCCGGCCCGTATCGAAGAAGTAGTGGCCAAGGTGAGCGAAGATGTCGGCGAAACAATTCGCGCTGCCGGTGAAGAGTCCGCATACATGGCGGATGTGCAGGATGTGGACCCGGAATTGATTCGTATGATTGGGCGACTCAAGTTTCGAACCAGTTACACGCAGAATGTATTGCAGCACAGCGTGGAGGTGGCGCATCTCATGGGGACAATGGCGGCCGAACTGGAACTTGAACCAGCAGTGGCCCGGCGCATTGGGTTGTTCCACGATGTCGGTAAGGCTCTTGATCATGAAGTCGAGGGCGGGCATGCGGTCATTGGCGCTGACCTTTTGAAGCGGTCCGGCGAATCCGCCATAGTGGTGAATGCGGTGGCGGCTCACCACGAAGAGGTCGAGGGAGAGAGTCTGTACGCGGTGTTGTGTTCGGCGGCGGATACCATCTCAAGTTCACGTCTTGGTGCACGTTCGGCGACGGCAGGTATCTATATTAAACGTCTGGAGAAACTCGAAGGCATTGCCAACGATTTTGACGGGGTTAAAAAGAGCTATGCGATTCAGGCCGGGCGTGAGGTACGTGTGGTGGTCGATCCGGATGCAATGGACGACAATGCGGCTGCAGTGTTGGCACGAGACATCCGTGGTAAAATTGAGACGGACCTTAAGTATCCTGGTCAGATTCGTGTCACCGTGATTCGCGAGACACGATGCATTGAATTCGCGCATTAAGCACATCGGCTTATTGCAGAAGCGAGCGGTCGTGCGTTAAACGGTATGGATGTAGCGGCGACTTAACCTGAACAATGCATGTAAAAGCCACTCTCTGTGCGTGGCAGGATGAGAATAGGCAGGCAATGAAAATATTGATGGTGGGAGATATTATGGGGTCGCCGGGGCGGCGAGCTTTCGCCTGGGTTGTTACGCGAGAAAAACAGGCAGGACGAGTTGATGTGGTGGTTGCCAATGCTGAGAACTCGGCTGGCGGGAAAGGGCTTTCTGCTTCCGTTGCGAATGAGCTGTTTGATGCGGGCGCAGACGTCTTGACGCTGGGTGACCATAGCTGGGATCAAAAAGACATGGCCGCTTATATTGAGCGTGATTCTCGCATCATCCGACCGGCAAATTTTGCGCCGGGTTGTCCTGGGAAAGGCATGACCACAGTCACCACAGATGCGGGTATAGTGACGGTGATCAACCTGGTGGGTCGTGTCTTTATGAAACCTTACGATTGTCCTTTTCGTGCTGCGGATGAACAGGTGAAACGCGCCCGCGAAGTCGGCAAGGTGATTCTGGTGGATTTTCATGCCGAGGCGACCTCTGAGAAGGTTGTGATGGGGAGATATCTGGATGGCCGTGTTTCGGCTGTGGTGGGTACGCATACTCATGTGCAGACCAGCGATGAGAAGGTTCTTCCGGGCGGGTCGGCCTATATTACTGATCTGGGGATGACCGGACCGCATGATTCGGCTATTGGGATGGAGCTCGACACGGTGACGGGTACGTTTCTTTCAGGTATGCCGAGTCGTTTCAAGGTGGCTTCCGAGGGGGTTACACTTGAGGGTGTAATCATTGATGTGGATGAGTCCACGGGGCGCGCACGCGGTATTCGTCGATTGCGGGAGACCGTGGGTCGGTAGGTAAGCTCGAGATATGTTGCAACGTTGAGTTGGCAATGCATATATAAGGGTGATGATCGAAACGATGCCTATTCAGGATAAATCGAAACCGGCCAAGGTATACACGGTCAGTGAATTGACGCGGCGTGTGCGCGCGGTTCTGGAGGCACAGGTCGGCCACGTGTGGGTGGAAGGGGAGCTCTCCAATGTCCGCAAACCCTCATCAGGTCACGTTTATCTGACGCTGAAGGATGATCGCACGCAGCTCAGTGGTGTGCTGTTCCGAGGGGATCGGCATGGCCTTAAGATCGAGCCGGCGGATGGCATGAAGGTTCGCGTTTTTGGTGATATTACGGTTTACGAGGCACGTGGCAATTACCAGATGATTATTCGTCACATGGAAGGTGGCGGTAAAGGAACGCTACAGGAGCAATTTGAGAAGCTAAAAGAAAAGCTCAAGACAGAAGGCCTCTTTTCGGTTGAGCGCAAGCGCCCTCTGCCCATGCTTCCTCAGCATGTGGGTGTTGTGACGTCTGCCACGGGGGCAGCCGTCCGTGATATTCTTAATGTCGTGTCTCGTCGGTTCCCTAACCTGCACGTGGTGATCTGGCCCGTCAAAGTGCAGGGCGAAGGTGCGGCGGCAGAGATTGCGGCGGCGATTGATGGGTTGAACGCCCGGGGTGGTATTGATGCAGTGATTGTGGGGCGTGGAGGTGGAAGTATTGAGGATCTTTGGGCCTTTAATGAAGAGGTGGTTGCGCGTGCCATTGCCCGTTCCGTTATCCCGGTGATTTCTGCGGTGGGTCATGAGATTGATTTCACGATCAGTGATTTTGTTGCTGATGTCCGGGCGCCGACACCATCCGCAGCAGCGGAGCTGGTAGTGGGAACCAAGGAAGCTTTCGAAGAGCAGCTTGCAGGCACGCGTATGCGATTGACTGCGGCCCTGCGCGATCACTTGTCTGGCCTGCAAACGCGATTGTCTACGGTTTCCGGTCACTATGTGTTCCGAGAACCTTCGAATCTGGTGGAGCGTTATCGCCGGCAGGTGCAGTCACTTCTGATCATGATGCGTCATGCACTACAGCAATCCGTTAGTGAGACGTCGCAACGGTTGGATGATATGGGGATGCGCATGTCGCATTGCGTGGCGATGCAGGCGCAAAACGCTCGTCACCGATTGGCGCAACTCGAAGCACAGCTTCGTGTCTTAAGCCCAATAGCCGTGTTGGGGCGTGGTTACAGTATTACACGTGATGAATCCGGGCATGTGCTGCGCGGAGTTGAAGCGATTACAGAGGGGCAGGCTGTGACCACCACGTTGGCTCAGGGATCATTTACTGCAGAGGTACAGACAATCGACAAGGGAATTGAAGAGGAGTAGGACACGATGACTGAGAAGAAGGAATCCAAGACAAAACAGAAGGCCCCTGGGTTTGAGAAATCTCTGGAGCGCCTTGAAAAATTGGTTGCCGAGATGGAAAGCGGTGAGCTGGATCTGGAGAAGATGATCGGACACTTCGAGGAAGGCCAGACATTGATCAAGCTTTGTGCTGGTAAACTGAATGAAGTGGAGCGCAAGATTGAGGTCCTGATCCGTAAAGAAGACGGTTCTGTTGTTGCAGAGCCATTTGAAACCGAACCGGAGAATGAACCGTTGCAGGAACTGGCCTCGGAAGATGGTGATGACGAGCTGTTTTAGTCTGCCTTATTCCGCAAGGTTTTTGTCGAAAGCTCTGGCACGCAGGTAGGGGGATGTATGAGTGTGGTTTCTTTCAGAGAGCGTCTCGCGCGCATGGGGCGTGTGACGGTTCGGCTTTGTGCCATCTTATTTATCCTTCAGTTTGTTGTCGGTTTCCTGGGGCTCCCGCGTTCGTTGACCGATTGGCTATCCTGCAGGGATGCGGAGATTCTTGAGTTGCCACGGTACATGGTGGTGCTTGGGGGCAGTGGTATTCCGAGTAAGACAGGGTTGATGCGTACCTATTATGCGGCCAGGTTTGGACGCGAACACACGAACATGACTTGTATTGTGGCATTGCCTTCGAATGGGGATTCGAATGAAGACAGTGCGAGCCGGATGCGCGATGAATTGGTGTTGCGAGGAATTCCTGAAGCATCCGTTCTGATGGAATCAGAGGGATTGAATACGTATGAGCAGGCAGTAAACATTGCCAGGATGCTGGGAGAAGAGGCATTTGGGAAACCGCTGGTAGTGGTGACTTCGCCCTGGCATACGCGGCGCTCCTTGATGTGTTTTCAAAAGCAGGGATTTACGCAGGTCTCGACGATTGCCGCGCACAATACTGGTGTGGAAGCGGATATGGGAAAGAATCTGGCGCTTCGGTATGCCATATGGTCAAATCTGTCTGCGCAGGCTGATGTAGCTCGTGAATTGACAGCGTTGCTGGTATATCGGTTGCGTGGATGGATCTAGCATCAAAAAAAGTTTCTTCATGGATGAATAAAATCCCCCTGTGCGGCGTCACAGTGCACAGAAGGCGCACAGTGCGCCGATGCTATAGAAAGGGATGAACAATGAAGGCAAAAACAGTAATTCTGGTGGCACTGGTTTCCCTCTTTTCTTTGCGGGCGCAATCTGAGCTGGCTGTTAGTTTCAGCGTGGGTTCTCATCACTCTGGATCGTCGGTGGGGACAAGCGTATTCTACAGCTCCGGCCATATTCATAACCAGTTGTCCTCGTATGGTTCGTGGTTCCGATTGGAGCCCTTCGGCATGGTTTGGCAACCCCGTGAGGCTTTTGGTGTCCCTCAGTGGCATCCGTATGGCAAACATGGATGTTGGGAGACCATCAATGGCAGCAGACGCTGGACATCTCGCTATGCCTGGGGAAAAATGCCCTATCGGCATGGTCGATGGCATCATTGCTCCAAGCGTGGTTGGTTGTGGGTTCCCGGCGCGCTCTATGTGGTTCCCGCACCACGACGCATTGTGAAGTGCAGGCCTCCTGTTGTGCGTTATCATCGTCCGCCGGCAGTGAATTATCATCGTCCGCCGGCGGTGAATTATCATCGTCCTCATTATTCGACGCATGGATGTCGACCGCCTGTGAGCATTCACTCGCGTCGCCATCGACCTTCGGGTTACTCAAGGCACAGAGGTCCAAGACGGATGGGGCATGGCGAGCTGCGATCACGATCGTCGCGGACGGTGCATCGTCCTTCTCATGCGTCGCGGACACGGTCATCCTCGTCGAGCAGTTCTCGCGCGAATCAGTTTCACATGCAGATGCGCAATCGGCGGTGATATAAGGTCGTTTAGTTCAGAGGGTGATACAGGGTGTCACGCTGCACGGGGGTCAGTCCGGCATCATGAATGCGACGAATTACATCGTCACGTATCAGGTGATATCCGACGCCCGTGGCTTTGACGACCTTCTCTTCCATCAGCACGCCGCCGAAATCATCGGCGCCAAAGGATAGAGCGAGTTGTGCTACGTCAGGCCCTTCGGTGACCCATCCTGCCTGGAGATGGGGAACGTTATCCAGTATGATACGTGCCAGTGCGACGATACGCAGGTAATCCAATACAGTGGCCGGCTCCCGTTCGATTTGGGTTCTGTTGGGTTGAAAACTCCACGGGATGAATGCGAGGAATCCCCGGGTTTCATCCTGTAGTGCACGTATACGCATGAGGTGCTCGACGCGTTCCGCAGTGGTTTCGCCAAGGCCGTATACCATGGTGGCCGTGGTGGACATGCCCATCTTTTGGGCCGTGCGCATGACGTTGATCCAGTCATCAGCGGAAATCTTCTGCGGGCTGACATCCTGCCGCACTCGATCAACCAGAATTTCTGCACCGCCGCCAGGAAGGGAGTCGAGGCCAGCTTCCCGCAAGCGTTCCAGCACGGTGCCGACGGACAGATCATGCCGTGTGGCGAGATAACGAATCTCAGTGGGAGAAAGGGAATGAATCCAGAGTCCGGTCGCTTGCTTGATGGCTGAGAATGCGTTGGCAAAGTAGTTCAGATCCAGTTCCGGGTTTACGCCGCCCTGCAAGAGAATCTGCGTGGCGCCTCGCCCTTCGGCATCTTTAGCTTGATTTACAATCTCATTGGTACTCAACGTGAACGCCCCGGGAGCCCCGGGGGCAACATGGAATGCGCAGAATCGACATCCGATCTCACATTCGTTGCAGATCGACAGGTTGCGGTCCATGACGAACGTGGCAATTTTCGGATTGTTGTGTGTCTTTCGCAGTTGGTTTGCGACTTCGCCTAATGCATGAAGTGGTGCATGATCATGCAGTGTTATGGCATCGGCAGCATGGATACGTTCGCCAGTTTTGACTCGCTCGAGAATGGATTTCACTTGATTGGACAGAGAGACCTTCGGAACTAATGTTGCGTCCGGGGACGAGGTCGTTCCTCGTTCGTAAATGCTGTTGACGCGAATGGGCTTGAGTCCGGATGACCGGATGAAGTGCGCGAGATCTTCTTCTGAACAGAATCGCTGATCAGTATCGGCACCTGCGGCTTTGGCGATGCGTTCGTCTACGCTTGTGCCGCCGACATCGTCCACTCCGCCGTGGGTCAGCACCTGTAGGAGTTTGCGGTCCACATAGTTGGCCAGCACGCGGATATGTGGCACATTGTCCAGAAACAGGCGGGCCACGGCTACTACGCGAGCGATTGTGTGTGCCATGGGACCATGGTTCAGCTCTACTTGCGTTCCGTCGGGGTGGAACGGCAGGGGGATAAACGCCTGGAAGCCGCCGGTCTCGTCTTGCAGGGCTCGCAGTCGAGCCATGTGATCAATGAGATGTTCCGCTGTCTCATAGTGGCCGAAAAGCATTGTAGCGTTGGTGGGCAATCCGATCGCATGTGCCTCGCGGTGCACGTCCAGCCATTGTTGTCCTGAGATTTTGTTCTCACAGATTCGATGACGCACATTGTCGTCGAATATCTCGGCACCTCCGCCGGGAATGGCTCCCAGGCCAGCCTCTTTGAGGCGCATGAGCGTTTCAGTGATACTGAGCTTGGCCTGTGAAGCGAGGTAATGGATCTCCACGGCGGTCAGTCCCTGGATCAGGATTCCCGGAAGGATTTCGTGTGTCATGCGAAATAGCGCTTCGTGATATGCCAGATCAAATTCCGGGGCGAGGCCGCCCACGATGTGTAGATCGGTAAGTGCCATACCTGCGGCGGCCTGAAGTTTTTCACGTGCATCTTCCAGGGTGACACCGTATGCATCTTCGGCATCGTCTTCGCGCCAGAAGGCGCACAAGTCACATTTATTTTCGCAACGGTTTGTGGGATTGATGTTCAGGCTGTGAACAAAAAAAGTCTGCGAACCATGCCGTTTGCGGCGTGCGGTGTTGGCTGCAGCCATCAGGGCAGGAAGTGATTCGCTTTTTAGAAGTCGCAGTGCTTCATCTTTTGTCAGTCGGGAGGCGATATCGCAGTATTCGGATGTGTGGTTCGCGGTATTCATGATGTCGTGCAGGTTGCGGGTTTGATATGCTCCAGGTCCAGTAGTTCTTTAAATTTGCGCATGGCTTCACGTTCGCGCGGGCCCTGTTCGTAGCGCAGAGTGCCACTAATGTATTCGTGAACAAGGGCAGGGGGAAGTTTCAGTTTTTCAGCGCCTTCGGAAACGATATCATTTAAATGCTTTTTGCCGAAAGCATGCGCCGCCATAGCCTTTTCGTAAAGTTCGTTGGCGTATGGGTTGTCGCGACGGTAGGCCCAAACGGCAAAGACAAAGGGTAGTCCAGTGAGTTGTTTCCATTCCTCTGCGAGGTCGAACTCCTCAGCACAGTTTGGATCATTGTGGAGCGCTGGATCACCGATGATGACGGCCGCATCGCCTCCCGCAGTTTCTGCCGGTAGCCAGCAGACTTGCTGTTTGAACCGTTGGATGAACAGAAGTTGTGCCAGGCAGTTTGAGGTGCTTGATGCCGGGTCGAGGCGCACACTTTCGACGCGCTTCAAGGGAACCTGGCATCGCAGTTTAACGCTACGGACGGGGCCGTCAGCGCCGACGCCCAATCCTTGTATCGTATTGAGGTCGTCGCTGAAAAGCACATCAATCAACGGCACCAACGCTAAGTCGAGTTCTCCTTTGCGCAACCGTGCTGACAGCCTCGAAGGCTTGTCGTCTATGATGACTACATTCGGATCATGCTGGAATCCGTACGTCAGGGGTGCGGAGTTCAGGAAGGATGAAGCGCCGATTTTAAGTGGTTTGTTGTCTGTCATGTTACGTGTTTGTTCTTGCGATCCGGTTGCGTTGTGAGGTGCGTTGGCCCATTAAATTTATCTGATTATGCCTTGCCGCTAAACAGTGTCACAATGCCTCCTGTTAAGGGTTGGGCCTGTACATCCAGAAGTCCGGCTTCCCGCATTTCGTCCAGAACGATTTGTGGTTTGGCGAACTGTTGTATGGAATCTGCCAGATAGTGGTAAGCGTCTCCCCGTGACAGTAAGGCACCCAATAAAGGTACTATGTAACGGAGGAAGAAACAATGCCCTCCACGCAGTAGCGCATTCTCAGGGCGCGTGAGTTCCAGAAGAGCAACCCGGCTTCCTGGCTTTAGAACGCGGTGGATTTCGCGAAAAGCCGCCTGTCGATGGCAGACGTTTCGTATGCAGAATGCGCTGATTACGCCATCAAAAAAGTCGTCTTCACAGGTGAGTGCGGTGACATCGCCTGTCGTGAAAGTACTGCGTGAGGAACATTTGCTTCGGTGCAGTTTTTTACGAGCGAGCATAAGCATGCCTTCTGACGGATCGATGCCGATGGTGCGTGCCGCGGGAAAGGACAACAAGATATCCAGACATAGATCGCCTGTTCCGCATCCCGCATCCAGCACGGTTGCCTGGTCTGTGAGCTGGAGTGCCCGTACTGCTTGTCGTCGCCAATGGCGGTCGAGCCCTAATGACAGCACGTGGTTGAGCCGGTCATAGCGTTCCGCAATGGAGTCGAACATACGGCGATTAGCTTCTGCCGGGAGCAGTGCGTCGCTGTGTGAATCGTGGGTCAAAGTGCGATCCCCAGTTTGTCCCATTTGCGGTCCACGATGCGTTCCTTTTCGGGGTCGAAAGCGACGGGTTTTCGATAGCCCTTCTTCCATGTTGCATCAATGCAGAGGGGGGCGGTGAAGATCAATCTGTTGCCGTCGAGTGTGCGTTTATGCGGGTGCAGGTCTTGCAGGGGATCGAATCGTGTGAACCACCCCCAGAGCATGAGGCGTGTGTCATCCATGGGAACATCCTGCGAGACAAGGACGATAAAGGCATAGTGTTGTGCCACGGGGTGGCGGTGCAGTGCAGCACGCACGTCGCGCGTGTCTGCGCCGTCCGCGACCTGCACAATCAGAACGCCGTGTCCGATGCGATTGACGCCGGTGACTTGTTTGTGCAGATCGGTGGTGCGTGGGAGCGTTTCTGGTGGTGCGGTGCGTACGGGGCCGGATTTCTGGCGTGTCGCCAGAAGGATCAGGCGACTACCCATGTTCATGGATGGGCCGGTGAAGTCGAGTGTATCCTGGGCCGTGGGTGCAAGCAGGTGCAGACCGGTGGTGGGGTCAAAGTTGCGTTGTATGGCATTGCTAACTTCAGAGAAGCGACGGACATCCACATCGTCATCTACTACGACCAGGACCTTGGTCAGAGACATTTGCCCCTCGCCGAGTAATGCACATGCGTGCTTGAGGCCTTCGTGTTGATACCGTTCGCGCACGGCTGCAACGGCAAGGGGGTGGAAGCCGGTTTCGGGATATGCCCAGAGGTTGTGGATGCCGGGTTTGATGAGCTTAAGTAACGGCAGCGTCATCTCCTGAAGTGCCTCGCCGATGAAGTAGTCTTCCTGAGGTGGCTTGCCGACAACGGTGGCCGGGTAGATGGCGTCGCGGCGGTGAAGAACGCGAGTTACCCTGAAAACCGGAAACTCGGCGGAATGAGAATAGTGACCGAGGTGATCGCCGAAGGGACCTTCCTTGCGACGCTCATCTGGCGCTACGGATCCTTCCAGGATGAATTCCGCCCGTGCGGGAACGCGGTGACCGCCGGGACGATTGATGACATCGAGAGGCTGCCCGAGAATTAACGAGGCGAGGAGTCGTTCGTCAATGCCTTCGGGAAGTGGTGCGATAGCGGCCAGCGTTAAAGCGGGTGGTCCGCCGAGTGTGACGCTGATGTTTAACGGTTCCTTGCGGTCGCAAGCCCGCGCAAAATGAAAGCCACCACCTTTCTCAATTTGCCAGTGCATGCCGGTGGATGTCTGGTCGTAGCGTTGCATGCGATAGATTCCCAGATTGGCTTCACCCGATACGGGGTCGACGGTATGCACCAGGGGTAAGGTAAAAAAAGGTCCGCCATCAAGAGGCCAGCAGGTCAGGCATGGGAGTTGCATGAGATTCGGTGGGGCGTCTTCGCAGTCCAGCACAGGTCCTGAACGTACGGAATGCAGACCGGTGCGTATCAGTTTCCAGAGGGTCTTGCGGCTCTGCCATGCGGCGGCGGGTGAGGGTGGCATCATATGGTGGGCAAGCTCGGATACACGTTCGCCGATGCGTGCCGGTGGTCCTCCGAAAGCGAGTTCTACGCGTTCGGGGGTTCCGAACAGATTGGTCACCATGCGATAGGGAGACCCTTTGACGTTCTCAAAGAGTAGTGCGGGGCCGTTGGCGTCCAGTACCCGATGCTGGATGATTGTGACTTCCTGGTCGGGGTCCACTTCTGTCTGGATGCGGATAAGCTGACCCGCGGTTTCAAGCGCGTTTAGAAAGCTGCGGAGATCACGGTGTATCACTGGCGGTCTCCCAGTTGTGGTTGGAGGGTTGGCCGAGAAGCGCAAGGACGCGATCTGCGTACAGGTCCAGCAATGTGTGAGCGGTGACGGTCTGTGGGTCCTGATTGGCAAACATGTAGAAAGGTGGCGAGAGTGGCATAATGATGCCACCTGCGCCGGCAACTGTACGTGCGGCATCCATTTGAATGGATGACCACGGGGATTCGCGAACGCACAGGATGAGTCGTCGTTGTTCTTTGAGGTGGCATTGGGCGGCACGCGTGATCAGGGAGTCGGCATGGCCGGAAGCGATCTTGCCCATGGTGTTTGCGGAACAGGGTAGTATGACCATCCCGACTGTCGGGACGGAACCGGATGCGATGGGTGCAGAGAGGTCATCGTTATCGTAGACTGCGTCGGCATGATTCTTTAGGTCTTCAATGTTTCCGCATTCGCGTTCATAGACGTTCTGGCCCCATGGGCTGATTATGAGAGAAACCGGCCAGGGTGCTTTTTTTATGAGAAGTTTGGCGGTGTAGGCGCCGGTGGCACCGGTGATCGCGATAATCAAGTTCATCGTGTGCCTCCTTCAAGCAGAGGAACCAATGCGGCAGAGATGCCTGCAATGGCAGAAATCGGGAAGAATCGTGCCGCCAGTGGTATGGCCGGAGTGTATGAAATGATGAAGGTTGCCATGGAGATCAGCAAGGCTGCACCCGAAGGAATGCCATGGCCTTGTATGTGCCAGAGTATTCCCAGTGCGGCGCAGGCTCCGACATGGGTAAAGGCAGCGATGATTTCTGAAGCGGTTGGCCCCAGGGCAGCCGGGATGCTCTTCACGCCGGTTTCTTTGTCGGATTCCATATCCTGTAGAGCATAGATGATGTCAAAACCACTGATCCAGAAAAAGGTGAAGGTTGCGAGCAAGAGGATTTCAGGGTCCAGGGGTAGAACACCGGCGGCAGCTACATAGGCACCCATGGGTCCCATGGCCAGGCAGATGCCGATACCAAAGTGGCACAAGCGTGTAAATCGTTTGAGAAGTGAATATAAAATAAGGGGGATCAGGGGGACGGGAGAGAGGTGCAGGCAAAGTCGGCTCAGTGCTGCGCAACCGGACAGGTACATGAGTAATCCTGTGCCGGCGATTGCATATCCGGAGAGCACGGAGAGGCGCCCCGAGGGTAGTTCACGATTTGCGGTTCGCGGATTGAGTGCATCCAGATTGCGATCGAACAGGCGGTTCAGAGCCATGCCCATCATCCGTCCTCCGGTACCGACCAGTACAATCAGGGCGGTGGTGCGCCAGCCGAAGAAAGTATGCTCTGCGCCGATCCATGCTCCGGCAAAGATCAGCGGGAGGCTGAAGAGAGTGTGCTCAACGCGCGTGAAGTGGTGCAGTCGGGAGAAGACGCCGGGCTTGGTTTGTTGCGCGGGCAATCCGGCGATAAGGATGTCGGCGATGTGTTGCGAGACAGACTGGATATGGGTCATGATGTCTGCTGAAGCATTTTTGCAGGCATGGTCGCTGACGCCCTTGATCATGGTGTAACGAACGCCGTGTTGTACGCAGGCCTGTGCAATTTCCCAGCCCTCCATGTCTACCAGGTCTGCGTTGGTGGCCAAGGATGCTCGTCGTTCTCCGCCGTGAACAGGTTTGGCAACGGTGATCAGTCGTTTTGATGACAAACCTTGCCATGGGAGAGGTGCGAGTGGTGCTGCGCTTGCGTCGCCGTCCTGCACGGTGTTTACGGTGTACACGTCCCCGGGGTGCAGCGAGTCGGAGAGTGCTCCGCACAGTCCGGCGTTCACGACGCGGTTCAGATCGAATGCATTCAGCATTGCACGTATCGATTTGGCGGCCTGGTCGCGTCCCATGCCGGTTACGGCGACCAGGCATTGATCCGGGGTCTTAAATATCGCCTTAACGGGAAGGTGGGTGTTGATGCGTTGTGCGTTTGTTCTTTCAATAAACGGTGCGGCCTCTTTTTGTGTTGCGAACACGACAGCGATCATGAGATGACTCCCCGTTCAGTAGCCATGCGTTCAAGGTGCTGTACTGCGGCGAGGCCTTCTTTGCCAAGGTTGATGCTGAATGCGTTGACGTAGGTTTGAATGTGTTGTGCGATGACAGTGTCGTCCAATTCTTGTGCATGTTGTCGGATATAAGGCATGGGAACGTCGGGTGAGGCTACCGCTTCACGGATTGATGCTTCGATTCCCGCTTCGATTAGTTTGATGGTTTTCGGGCCCAGGGATTTGCGTGCGACAATTCCGCCGAGAGGGATCGGCAGCCCTGTTTCGGTGGTCCACCACTCTCCCAGATCCTGAATTGCGTAACAGCCCTGATCTTCAAAGCAGAAGCGTGATTCATGGATGATCACGCCCACGTCGGCGCGTTTTTCCGTTACTTCAGATAGGATGCGATCATAGGTGATAAAGGTTTTGTTTTTTGCGTTTGGTTGCCAGAGTTGAAAGAGAAGATGTGCGGTAGTCAGCGTTCCCGGGAGAACGATTCGGGCTTGCTGCAAGTTTGTGGGGTCGTACGCTCTGCGGCAAATCACGAGAGGCCCGCATCCGCTGCCCAGGGCGGCTCCGCTGCGCAGGAGTTGATATGCGTCGCGGATTCTCAGGTAGGTGTGGAAGGACACTTTGGAGACATCGTATGTTTGTTCAAGCGCGAGTTGGTTGAGCGTTTCCACATCGTGTAAATGTATGTTCAGAGGGTGTTTTTCGATCTGCTTGTTTTGCGCGATAGCATTGAACATAAACGTGTCGTTTGGGCAGGGAGAATAGGCTAGCGTCAATGCATTCATTAGGATGGGAATCATAACCTCTGCTTGTGGCTACGGACAACCATCAAATAGACAGATTGTCAGGGCTTTTCTGCTTTGCCGCTCTATATCAGGTAGACTATGCTTCGGGCATGAATCACTACTCCTCTAAAAGTCTTTTGTTGATCTGCCTCTGTTTCCTGACCGGGCTATTGTTGGTTGGTTGCGCCAGGAAAGAGCCGCAGGAAGATCGTCCGCCCAACTACGTAGGCTCGAGCAGTTGTCGCGAATGTCATAAGCGTTTTTATGAACTGTGGGCACCATCGCATCACGGAAAGGCGATGCAGCCTGTGACGTCGGAGTTTGTTGATGCAGAATTGGTGTTGCACACGAATACGATTCAGATTGGCGAGAATCGTTATCGGGCGCGTATCGAAAAGATGGACGTTATTGAGGTGACGCCGGATGGAACGAATGTCTATCCCATGGTTCATGCCATGGGTGGCAAGAATGTCTATTTCTTTTTGACGCCTCTTGATCGTGGCCGATTGCAGGTCATGCCTATTTCCTTCAATGTGCCGGAGAAGCGTTGGTTTGACACAACGTTGAGCATGGTGCGGCATTTTGCTGAGGAGGATCGGGAGGATGAAGCGATTGGCTGGCGTGATCCATTGTTGACATTCAATGCGGCTTGTTATGGCTGTCATGTGAGTCAGATGAAAAAAAATTATGATGCGGAAACCGACACCTATCACACGGAGTGGCGTGAGCCTGGTATCAACTGTGAAGCCTGTCATGGTCCGGGAGAGGATCATATTCGTGTCTGTCGGGCTGCTCCGGAAGGTGTGCCCCCTGAGAACCTTGAATTGCTCAGTTGGCGCGATCTTACGAGAGAACAGAAGAACGATGCCTGTTCAGTATGTCATGCCAAGATGCGTCCCTTGACGCCATCCTTTACACCGGGGGAACGGTTTTTTGATCATTATGGTTTGGTGTGTCTTGAAGATGCAGATTTTTATGCAGACGGCCGGGACCTGGGAGAAAATTACACATTGACCGGTTGGATGATGAATGCGTGTGTTCGTGCGGGGACGATGGATTGCATTCATTGCCACACATCCAGCGGGCGTTATCGATTTGCGAAGGAAAATCCTAATGGTGCGTGCTTGCCTTGTCATGCGAAACGTGTGGCCAGTCCTGAGACGCACACGCATCATGCACCGCCGCCAAAGGGGCCAAAGTGTATTAGCTGTCATATGCCACTGACGTCATTTGCGCAGATGCGTCGTAGTGATCATTCTATGCGTCCCCCGTCGCCGGAGGCGACATTGGCCTTCGGGTCGCCGAACGCGTGCGCGCTTTGTCACAAGGACAAGAAGACTGAGTGGTTGGCTGAAAAGGTGAAGAAATGGCATCCTGAGAATCGCTGGACAAAACGAATTCTGCATGAAGGTCGTCTGTTTGACGAGGCTCGTCGCGAGAAGTGGGAGCGCTTGGACGAGATGTTGGCGTATATGTTGGATCCGGCGACGGGATCAGTGGAGGCGACATCCTTCATTCGCGTCTTGATCAACTGTTCTGATGCGCGCAAATGGACGGCGATCAAGCAGTGCCTGAAGAATGAATCGCCGCTGGTGCGTTCAGCGGCTGTTGATGCGTTGCGCGATGCGTTGGATCTGCCGACGGTGTTGCTTGTGTCTGAGGCATTATCAGACGAGTATCGTCTGGTGCGCATCAGTGCAGCAAGTGCGCTGTCGCAGTGGCCGCGTGAGCGACTGACGGCTGAGCAGCGGAAGAAGCTTGAGTTAGCGGAGCAGGAATTATTTGTGAGTTTTGATGCGACGCCGGACCATTGGAGTTCGCACTACAATCGTGGCAATTATTTTGGCGATCGCGGTGATATGGCCATGGCATTGGCATCCTATGAGCGTTCTATCCGGTTGCGTGGTGACATGTTGCCTCCGTATGTTAACGCCTCGGTGACGGCGGCGCGGTTGGGACGGATGAATGACAGCATACGTTTTTTGCGTAGTGCGCATAAGCTTGAGCCTGACAATGCGGGAGTGAATTTCAATTTGGGGTTGGCGCTGGCAGAACGGGGTGACGTCAAGGCAGCGGAGAAACATCTCCGTACGGCGCTTAAAGATGAATCCACAAAAGGGCAGGCTGCTTATAACCTGGCTGTTATTGTAGGCGCTGATGATCCTGAACGTGCAGCACGGCTGTCTCGTATCGCAGCAGATTCGCAGCCGCATAATCCACGCAATGCGTACACGTTGGCGTATTATCTGATAGAGTCCAATCAAGGTGACCGCGCGCTGGCGGTGCTGGAGAAGCTTGTTCAAGAGCATCCGGGGTATGTGGATGCCTGGATGTTATTGATTGGTCGTTATCGGGCATCTGGTCGCAAGGCTGATGCGGTTACGATGTTGAAACGAATGGCGGAGACTGATGTGCTTTCTGAGGAGGTGCGTATGCGTGCCCGTAATCAGCTTAAAATGATTCAGTCGGATAGCCATTAATTGCAGAGGAGGCGCCGGGCATTGACCGGTGGCCGAAAAAGGCACATACTTCAAGTTAAACACAAGGAGAGGATTGCGACCATGACACTCAAAGAATTGACACACGAACAGAAGATTGCATTAACAGCGCTGGTTGAGGCCGTGACGATTTCGGATGGTAGTGTATCCGACAGCGAGGAGCGGAAGATCAATCGTTTGATGGATGAGTTTGGTGAAGAGAATTTTCGAGCATTGCTGGATGAGGTCGAGACGCGTTTTGAAAATCGTGAAGATCTTTATGAATTTCTTGAAGGGTTTGAGAACAAAGAGGCTTGCGAGTTGATTTACGGAACGGTGATGGATGAAGTGATGGCCTCACCATCGATTGACGGCGGTCCCACTGAGTTGTTGGACTGGTTGGCGGTGACTTGGGGGATTGAAGTGCGTGAAGGCTCTTCTGAGTAGTTGGATGAGAACGGTCGCTTAGTCGACGTTGAAGTCAAGCACCATTGGCAGGTGGTCGGAATATGTGACGCGTGGCACTTGCAGTCGCTGTTTATGGATTTCTTTGCTGTATAAAATGAAATCAAGCTGACGGTGTGGTGACACGCTTGGGAAAGTGGGAATGTTGAGAGTGTTTGCGCTGGTTAATCCCGTGGCAGCCAGGAACAGGCCAATTTCCCGGTCTCCCCAGAAAGCGTTAAAGTCTCCAGCTACAATATGTGGTTTTGTGGTCGCATTGACTAGTTCATAAAGATCGTTAAGCTGGTGGTGGCGAATCCTGAAGTTGAGCGCAAGGTGCACCAGGAAAATGGTCAGGTTTTCCATTTCCAATTCGATTACCAGGCGTTTGAGACCATGTTGAAAATAGTGGAAGCTTGTGTTTCTGATGACGTCGCTCGTGAGAAAAGCATTGCCTTGCTGATTTAATACAGGCAGTAGATGCGGCCAGGATGAGGTCGCATACTTGGACTTGTAGGTATGATAATGCCCAAGTGAAGCGGCGAGTGCTTCGGCTTGGTTTACCTTATGTGAACGGTATGAGCCGGCATCGACTTCAACGAGTCCTACGATGTCCGGTTTCTGGCGAGAGAGGAAGTTTGAGATATCCGCAAGATTGCTTGTGGTTCGACGGAAATATCCGCTCCAGGGAAGTTTGAACTTTCCTCCAGTGCCATAACGAATATTGTAGAGAACGAATCTCATGCTGACAGTCTAGTCTTTCATTCTGCTGCTGGAAAGTCGGATGTGTGTTATTCCGGCGTTAAAGTGGGTGAACATGGAAAGGGTGTGGTACAATTGGTGATGACCTTTTGTCAGAATATTCCATGGTGGGCGATCGGTACGTTTTTTCACCTGGCCAGTTTTGTGCTGGTTGTGTGTCACTGTTTGCGTTCCCGTCGAGAAGCCACGTCGGCCTTATTGTGGATTTTTGTCGCTTGGTCTTTTCCTTTTCTCGGGCCGTTGTTTTATCTTTCTTTTGGTATCAATCGGTTGCCGGCCAAGGGTTGGGTGAAGGCGGTGCATGACCGTCATTTTCTGGAGGCTCGTCGTAAGCAGGAGCAGGCCGAATTTCCGCTGGCGTATTGGCGTGCGATGTATGACATGGTCAAGGCGGAACCTGCCGATGCATTCAGTCGTGGCTTGGATCGTGCGATGGATGCGATTGTTGGTGATTTTCCCTTGTTGAGCGGTAACTGCATTGAGTTGCTCGTGGGGGAGGGCGAGGCTTATCCTGTCATGTTGGCGGCCATTCGCAGTGCGAAGCATCACATTCATCTGCAAACATTTATATTTTCTGATGATGTGGTGGGGCGTGAGTTTATGGAGGCGCTGGCTGCGAAAGCACGAGAGGGTGTTGAGGTCCGGGTCTTGTATGATCGGTTTGGATCGACGTTTGCCCAGCTCCGCGGTTTGTTCAGGCGGTATCGGCGAGTTCCGAACATGCAGATAGTGGGTTGGACGCAGGCAAACCCTTTGAAGCGACAATTTCAGATCAACTTGCGTAATCATCGCAAAGCGCTTGTTGTCGATGGCGGTATGGCATTCCTTGGTGGAATGAATATTAATGCTCAACAGACGCATTCGGGTGTGGTGCGGGATTATCATTTTAAGGTGCGCGGGCCTGTTGTACTGGAGTTGCAGTACACCTTTATGCGGGACTGGAATTTCATGACGGGAGAGGGTGCAGAGCGTTGCCTGAAAGAGAGCTATTTTCGTCATCAAGAAGCGGCAGGTCGTGCGACCGTGCGGTTGTTGAACAGTGGCCCAACGGATGAAATGGGTGCTATCGCAGATGTTATTTTCATGGCGATTACCTCGGCTCAGCGAGAGGTGTTGATTGCCTCGGCCTATTTTGTGCCTACGCGGGCAATTCTGCAGGCTTTGCGTACGGCAGCACTACGCGGCGTGGATGTGCGTCTCATTGTTCCGTATAGGAGTAATCATATTTACGCTGGCATGGCTGGGCAGGCTCTTTATGTCGAGTTGCTTGCTGCGGGTGTGCGTATTTTTCGTCGCAGGCCTCCATTCATGCATGCCAAAGCATGTGTGGTTGACGGCACCTTTGTTCTTGTAGGAACTGCCAACATGGATGTGCGTAGTTTACGGCTCAATTACGAAACGAATCTGGCAATTCATGATGCTGAATTCGCTGAGGTAATGAAGCGTATATTACTTGATGAGTTAAGCCAGTCTGATGAGGTGATTGAGGCGGCGTGGAATGGTCGTTCGCCGCTGAAGCGGTTTGCTGAGAATCTTGCTGCCCTGCTTATGCCTGTGCTGTAATTTTCAGGATACGGAAACGCTTGTTTTATTCGTATGTTGCCAAGAGGGGCTTCAGTCAGTATGTTTTTAAAGACTTTGCGCTGATTGCGTGAGGCGATGTGTGCATCTGTAGGAGAATGGATTCATGATAGAAAATACGATTCAAAAAATTGAACGCCGTATTGGTGGCGCCGAAGCTTTGTCTGAGAAAACGCGCGATGACTTAAGTATGCTCTTGGCGGAATTGAAGAGCGAAATCGCAAAATTACCACCGACGCATGACGAGCATGCTGAAAGCATCACGCAGTTCATGGATGCATCCACACATGAAGCAATGCGTCAGAGCACCGATCAATCCCTTCTGGATCTTGCCGTTCAAGGGCTTGAGCAGTCTGTGAAGGACTTTGAGGTCACACATCCACAGTTGGCTGAAGCCGTCAATCGTTTTTGCTCTATGCTTTCCGGTATCGGTATTTGAGTCGATATCTATACGACTGCATTACCTTCCTGCTTTGGTTGTTTTTGTTAAAATTCCTATAATTGAGGAAGAATAACGTTTCATTTCTGCGAAAAAGTCCTTTTAAAGGTGATTAATACGCCAAAATACAAGGTTGGCACGCCTCCTGCTTTTTACCCATAACGACGCATACAGTTGCGGGTAAGGATGGTAGGATGACAACAAAGCGTACAATTCAAATGATGTTGATGGCCGTTTTGGCTGTGTTTTTCGGTCTTAGTTCGCAGGCTATTGAAGTGGTGGATACCTCTCAAGACCTCGCTGATGAGATTCCCTCTATAGAGGAATGCCTTTACGGATATCTTGATGAATATTTTGAGTCTTTCTTGATGGCGTCCGAGACTGAGGAAGCGGAGTCGATCGAGACGATTCGGGTTGCGGTGGTTGATTTTGCTTCCGCTACTGGCGAGTCTTTCACGTCTTGTGATATTACGGTAAAGCCGATGGATAAGGCGGGTCCGTTGTTCAGTGAGGCCGTAGCGTCCAGAATTTCAGACTGGTCGGAGTATGAGATTGTGGATCGCGATGATGTGGCTCGGGTGATCAAGAAGCACAAGCTGTCCAAGAAGGGGCTTGCCAGTGACGATTCTTTGAGGAAACTTTCCGAATTGTTGGATGTTCAGTTGGTTTTGGTTGGGCAGACAGAGGGTACCGCATGGTCTGGCAAGGGTCATGCAGGCGGCAGTCTCTATGCATCCATTCAGATGTTGTCAGCCGTAAATGCCGATGTTCTTTGGTCGATTGATGGTAGCGTTACTGATGTAAAGTCTACGCGTCAGCTCATTCCGTCCCTGGCGGATGATATGACGGGGCGTTTGTATGCAGAGATTCAGGCGGTAGAATCCGTGCAATCGATGCTGGCATTACATTCTGTTGAACGTTGATTGTTCTTTTTGGGCCTGATGTTTTGAGGCGGCTCTCTCGTGAATGCGCCCCACCCGAATTCCGTGAGAGTAATCTTGTCGTCCTCGTTTATCGCCTTGAGGCACGGGCCCTTTTCTTTTCTTATTCTTCCCTTCTTTTTCTTGTTCTGGGTTTCTCATTTGTCTGTCAGGCTTGCATCGGTTGGCGTTCGTCATGGGTGCGTTATTCTGGTCTCATATCATGGTTATTCTTGTCGATTTCCTGTGCAAAAAAAAATTAAAAAAAGGGGAAGTTGCCGTTTACAGAACGTCTATATCGGCGTAAACTCATACTAAATTATGTTTGCTTGTTTTCAAAGTAAACTCAAGGTGGCGAGCAGTGCCGAAAGGGGAAGGGTCAAGAAATGGATATGAAACGAAATAGACTAACGCTGGTCTGGTTGGTTGCTATTGTAGTATCTTGTTTGCTTCTGCCGACTGTAGTCATGGCGATTCCTCGTCTGGGTGCCGCCGTCATTGTTCGGTTAGATGGGGAGGGAACCTACACGTCGCCTTCCGGGGAGGGTGCGATCGAAGAGGGTATGGCCTTTATGCAGGGGCAAAAGCTGCGAACTGCAGAGAACGGAAAAATCGTATCTGTTCTTACTCCGGGTGCTGTCTTGTGCGTAGCGCCGAATACGGTTGTGGATTTGCAGCAAATCGAGATGAAGACTGAGGGTCTTCCGGACAATCAGAAGCGCATCGATAAGGATATTGTTTTGGATATGTCGGGTGGTGGTGCTTTGCGGTTTGATGCGGGCGATGTTTCTCCCAATATGAATATCCGGGTTAAGACTGCAGCGGGTGAAGTGATCAGCAGTGGTGGCCGTGCGATTGTGGCAAGAGACGAGGCTGAGTGGAAAGTCATTTGTGAAAATGCTTTCGTGACGTTTGAGCAGAACGGTAAGCAGACGACAGTACACCAAGGTGAGGTGATGACGGCTTCACCTATTGGTGGTGGAAAGTTCAATGTCAAGACTGAGAGTATTGAGGTAGTGGCCTTGGGGCGCATCT
>JADHWI010000058.1 GCA_016783565.1 Kiritimatiellia bacterium | reverse complement strand
CTCTGACATCAATAGCATAGCGTGTCACGGGGTCTGAGACGGCATCATCGCTGATGATACGGTTCAATAGTGACTGCATGGCAATACGCATACGTTGCGAGGTCTGGTGTGGCCGAAAGTGGCGTAACAGTAGATTTCGCACATGTTTTGGTTCTACACGTCCGTAACGAAATGAGCGCCCATCCTGCATATGTACTTCGATCAGTGGTGTCTGATATGAGGCTCCAGCGCATCCGACGGTTCGGAGCTGCACAGGTAATTTGAGTCTTTGTGCCTGGTCGAGTAGTGCGTTATGAACGGCTTCGGCACCGCCCGCTGAGCAGCTTGAGCAGAGGCAGAGGCGCACTTCACCTGCGGGTGTGGAGATTTGTGACAGTGGCGAGTCTGCACCTTGAGCGTTCTGCGCTCGCAGGAAATCCGTGAGAACATCGCCCACTTTGGGTGGTTGCACGTGGCCGTAGGTGATGTCGTCGATCTGGACTGCCGGTGCCAGCATGCAGCAGCCCAGGCAGGCGACCTTTTCGACGGTGAAGAGACGGTCTGCATCTGTGTCGGAATCGGGCGCGATTCCGAGATGCCGTTTAAATGCCTCGTAGATCGTGTCGGCACCTTTGACGTGGCAGGCCGTGCCGATGCAAACCTTGATGGTGTGAGATCCTGCGGGTTGCAATCGGAATTGACCGTAGAAGGTCGCCACTCCCGTGATGTCAGATGGGCGAATACGGGTCGTTTCAGCGATGCGTTGGAGTGCCTCATCTGGCAGGTAATGGAAATGCATCTGCAAAGCCTGGAGAATTGGAATCAGGTGCTCAGCTTTGTCGCCGATGCGGTTGATGATGGCGTCGACTTCGGCCCTGTTGATGGCGTCGGTCATGGGATTATCTCCGTCGCTGACTCGCTTGCAGGAGCGGCGTCCCCTGTTTGGTGGAGCGAACTGAGAAATAATACCATGACAATGCAGATCAGGATGAAGAGCGTTCCGGCGATCCATATCCGGGTGCGCGTAGCGGTCTGCAGTGTCATTCCGGGGCAGGTTGCTGTGGGCTGTGGATGATGCTTTGCGAGGGCGGAGACCACTCCGAGACAGACGAACATCAGGATGGCCGAGGCGAGCATGAGGATGCTTCCGGTGTGGATACGTGCTTTTGTTTCGAAGTACTCAATGCGCATGGCCTGATCCAGTTCGCGTAATTTATTCTGCAGATCAGCTTCGCCGACGTTGACCGCATACTCATCTCGCAATTCAATCAGTTGCGGATTGTTGAGCGGGTCGCTGCGTTTGAGTTGTAAGTGAAGAGAAACAACGAGGGTGCCGATGATGAGCAGGAGGCCGCCGAAAGCTCCGGCTGCGCTGAGCAGCATGTGCTGCAGCGGACTTTTGGTTTTTCGATTTGTGTGGGAGTCGATCATGGTTTCATTGTTTCGTATGTCGTTGCGTACTGCGTTGCTTTCGGTGTTGCTTCCGGCCCCCTTCGCCCCTGTCGCTCACGGAGCGACTACTACAGGCGTTGCTTTCGGCCCCCTGCGCCCCTGTCGCTCGCGGAGCGACTACTACAGTTTCTTGCGTTCAGTTCAATGTCTAAGGTCTAAGGTTTTTTTCTTTCAGTCTTTCATTTTCTATCGGGCAGGCTTTGTAACAGCGTCCGCAGCTCATACAGGTTGCGGGGTCGGGAGTGTAGTCTTTACGCCTGCGGAGGATGGAGAGTGAAATCAATTTGGCGCCGAAGACAAAACCGACGAAGCTGCAGAAAAAAATGCTTCCGCTTCGAAAGGAGCGGCGAATTTCGTTGGTTTCTTCCACGAGCTCCTCGTAGGTCTGATCGCCGCGTCGCCATGCTTCCGTTTCGATGGTGGCGTCATTAATCGCTTCCAGACCTTCTTGTTGAAGCAGGTGGAGGAGTTTGATTTTCTTGTGCGAGTAAGAGAGTGGTTGGGCCAACATGGCGCCCAGGATGGCTCCCGACAGGACGAGCGCAGGCAGCAGAGCGAGGAGCCCGGCGAGGCGGGTGCGACTGCGCGGGAGAGATTCTGTGGGCAGTGTGTCGTTCGCGGGTCGAATTGCGCCGTAAGGGCATGCATCTTCGCAGAGGCGGCAGTTTACGCAGTCATCAGGAGTGATCGTGACGTGCCATCGTGAAAGCATGGATAGCAGACCGAGGATGGCCCCGTAGGGACAGAGAAAGCGGCAATAGGGGCGCCCGATGAACATGCCGATTGCGAGCACGGTGGCACCGAAGACCAGCATGGGGAATGTGCCTCCGAAGCGGAAAATGGCAATGAAGGGGTCTAGGGAACACACCAGGTATGTGGCACCGGTGGCAACGAGTGTGAGGGCGAGGCCGAGATACACGTAGCGAAACAGGCCAAGTGAATGAGAAATCCATGTTGGAAGTTGTACAGGGCGGAACAGTGTTAACTCCTGGATGGCGCCAAGAGGGCAAACCGCCGCACAGAATGTGCGACCGGCAAAGAGGGTGAAGATGAGCGGCAATGAGAAGAATGCAATGACAATAGCGGGGAGTGCGACATCCGGATGCAGAAAGGCATCCCACATGTTTTGAACAGAGCCCACAGGACAGATGCATCCTTTTCGCCAGAATCCGAAGTATAGCAGGCAGGCCATAGATAGTAGCAGTAAGCCTCGCCGTGAGCGTGACTGAAGAGCAAAATAGGTGGCGATAACCAAGGCGAGTGCGAGTGCGGCAATGTCGATATATTCCAGCCAGTTCTCGCGGGGGCCGGGCGTGCCTGGTGCCGGCGGTTCGTGAAAGGTCTCGTCAAAGATTGGACGTAGCACACGGAACGAGGGAGCGTCTTGTGCATGCACAAGATTTGCAGTCGCGCAAAGGAGCAATAGAATGATGAGGGTGCGTCTCATGCTTCTTTTCCATGTTCCTTGATGATGTAAGGTTGTGAGACCGGGACGCGTACGAAAGCGTCAGAGGGGCAGTCGCGGGCGATGGCGCAGTCGTTGCAGTTGACGCAACGATCGTGGCGGACCTGCATGAACAGTGAGCCGTTGCCGAATGCGGCGCAGCCCTTGACGCACAGCCCGCATCCGATGCATTTGTCTTCATCAATGTCGTACTTGTAGAAAGGGTTCTCCATGAATGTGCGGTTGATGGCGGCCGTGGGGCAGAGTTGGTGCTCGGCGGCGGTGTCAGGTGCTTGGGTGTAGGACTGGTGGTAGCCTCCGCACAGGTCGCAGTACCAGCAGAGGGCGTAGGCATGCACGCATTTGACGGCAGAGGGTGAGAGCACGCAGCTTGTGGCGCAACGGCCGCATTGTGTGCATTTCTCTGGGTCGATCTGCCAGACATAATCTTCGGGCTTGGCGCGTAGTGCCAGTGCACCCGCACCACCAACCACCGCAAGCGTGGCTGCAGGACGTAGCAGTTCCTTCAGAAAACTGCGTCGGTTGACGGCGTCCTGTGCTGTTTCTTTGTTCTTTGCTTCTATTGTCACGTCTTGCGCCTTTGTCGTGCCGAGATGGCGGCGGGCAATGGGCATGTTGTTTCGCGAGGGCAACGACAGCATACGCTTTTGTGCGTGCATCGGTGGCTCTCGGCATTGAGCGAATGCCCGCGTGATGCACGTATCCCCAATGCACCCAGGATGGTCAGCACGGTGCTGCGCCCGCAGGCGCGGAGAAAGTCGCGCCGGTTCTTTCTAATTTTCCAGTTCATTATTGTGATCCTGTTGCTGTCGTTCAAAAATACGTAGCTGTTGCCTTGCCGAGTCCAGAACCAAAACACGTCCGAGCGAGTCGGTCGCAATATCCACGCGCAGCAGTTCGGAATCGAAGGCTTCGGGGCCAGCCACCACGGCTTTTACGCGTCCCTGAGGATCGAGCACTTTGATCCGTAGGATATGCTTTTCACTGGTCACGATGGTACCGTCTTTAAGCATAGCGATATCGGTGGGGTTGCAGCAACCCGAGAAACCGGTGATGTCGCGGCCCGGTCGGGCCCAGGATGTGACCAGTTGTCCGTCGGTGCGATACTTTCGGAGCGCTCGCTCGCCGGGGTTGTTGGCCCAGATGAATCCTTCATGATCAAGGGCCACGTCAAAGCCGGGGCTGGAGAACAGTGTGAAGTTACTGATTGTGCGTACCAGGTGACCGGAGCGGTCCATTTGTATCAGATTGCCGTTTTGTGCATCGGCAATGAAGAGGTGCTGGCCATGGATCATGACGCAGGATGGGCGTGCATCGGATTGCGGCAATAAAAGAGTCTCCTGAAGGGTGCCGTCTGGTGCAAGTACCGCAACACGTCCTTCTGTGCCGACATAGAACGTACCGTTTGTGCTAACAGCAGTGCAGAATGGGGGGAAGGGGAGAGGGATCAACTGTAGTGTCGTTCCCTCAGCATTCAGAATAGTTAGGCCGTCGGGGTTACACAGGACGATACGGTCGTCATCGCCCACTGTTATGGCAGTGACATTCTGGTCTTTGATGTTGATGGTCGTGCTTTCTGTGTACTGTGGAAAATCGACAGGGGTATGCGCTGTGCCGTTTGCGTCAAACTGGAAGCTCCGGCCCAGTCTGGCGGTTTGCGCGGGAGCGCCGGGGCGCAGAGCGAGCCAGGATGCGATGCAAGCGGCTGCTGTTATGGTTGCGAAAAGTAGGGTTTTGGTAAACGTGTTCATTGTGATCGTTTTTCTGCTGCCAGTTCGTAGCAAGCTAAGCGGTTGATGTCGCGGATAATCAACTTGGTTCCAGCCAGTGCCATGGGTCCCCAGACTTCGTAGCCCTTCTCAAGCAGTTGCCATTCGCCGAGTTTGTTGCAGCGTTTGGTGGTGGCTTCGAATGCGACCAGGTTGCCGGCATCCCCCATGACAAAGAATGTGTTGCCAGCCAGCAGGTAGGGTCCCCACGCTTCGCGTTTCCCTTTTGCCGTCAGCACGGTGTCGGAATCGCTGTTCCAGATGAATGCACCGCCGGGTGGGTGTGGGTCTACACAGACAAACTTCATCCGGTGCTTTCTGCCGTCATTGCATTGAATGCCGAAGAGGTGACCGTCCAGGAGGATTGGAGTGTGTTGATAGGTGGAGAAGCATTTGCGATAGGTCCGGCGATCTCCGTAGCTGTAGACCGCAGTCGCTGTGAACGCATCATTGGTTTTATTGATCTCAAGCAGGGCCGATCCGCCGCCGTAGCCGGAAGTGACAAAGATGCGGTTTGATGACACCTGAACAGGGCTTGGCATGACGACTGAGGACGTCCAGTCTTTGGACTCCCACAGTATCGTGCCGCAATGGGGTTCGTCGGCGGCGATGCCGGCCACGCCACCGGCCGCAGCATAGACGTACATGCGCGTGCCTAGAATTGTCATGGGTACGATGGATGAATGGGACATCTGCCATCCCTGCGTGTGGGGTGTGGTCCAACGCAAACGGCCGGTTTCGCAATCGACTCCCATCATGAGGATACCGGTGCCGACCGGGGCGATGACGGCAATGTTGTCATCTATCAACGGGCATTGCCCTGCATACCAGCATTGACTGAGTTCGCGTGTGCCGTATTCTTTGATCAGGTCGATACCCCATCGCAATCTTCCTGTATCAGTGTCCACGCACATGACGTGCCCCATGGGTCCCATCGTGACGGTATAGCGGTCGGTAACGGTGGGCACGGTGCGCGTGATACCGTGGTTACTTGCAATCTCAATGCGGTAACCCGAGCGCCAGATTTCCTTGCCTGTGTCGAGGGTGAAGCAGCGCAGAATGTCGCCGGTTTTCACGATATGGTCCATCACGAAAACGCGCCCCTTGTGAACAGCGGCACCGGCGTATCCGGGGGCCACATTGAGGGTCCACAGATGCCGGGGTTGTCCGCCGCGAAAGGGGGGGCCTATGGGGACTGGATGGGAGACAGTGTTGTCCAGCAGGGGGCCGCGAAAACGCGGCCAGCTTGGGCCATCGGCGGGTACGAGTGTGTCGAATTGTTCGTGGATCTCGCCGAAGAGAACGACTTCAGCAGCGCGCCGTTTGAGGTAAGCCTGTTTTCGTCCGGAGGGATCATCCATTCCCGGAAGGCGCGGTTCGATTTGTTCGCTTGGTGGCGATTGCAGCCACCATGCTATCGCGCCCACACCCGCGCACAGGATGAGGATTGCAATTATGATGTTTAGAAAACGTGATGTCATAGACGCTGAGTCCAGCTTGTTGTCATGGTGAAAGCTATGTCTGTGATTGTTTGCACAGTGTCCACAAACAACTCATCGCTGGCAATGACTTTTGCGCCTGAAATTGGGGCGTATTACTCTTTATAGATGCATTATAGTCGTCTGGCCTATTGACCTTGCTTCTTGCGTTAGTCATAATGCATCAACGAAGCAGAGATTCAGGGGATGCTGCAATGGCAAAGAAGTTGATTAAACAGTTGGGGTTGCTCCATGTGTATGCGATAGCCACGGGAGCCATGATCAGTTCAGGGCTTTTTGTGCTGTCCGGTGTCGCGGCATCGAAATGTGGTCCGCTTGTAATCTTTGCTTATATTCTCTCCGGTATTCTTATACTCCCGTCCTTATTCGCACAAGCCGAGTTAGCCACAGCGATGCCACGTGCAGGTGGGACCTACTTCTTTATCAGTCGAAGTCTTGGCGGTATGTTTGGTACGATTGATGGGGTCGGAGAGTGGATGGCGTTGATTCTGAAGACGAGCATCGCGCTGGTTGGTTTGGGTGCCTATCTTTCGCCTTATATTGGCTTGCCGGTGAATGTCATTGCGGTTATCTGCTGTATTGTGTTTGTCTTGATGAACTTTTTTGGGGCAAAAGAAGCGGCAGGCATGCAGGTGGGTATGGTGCTGGCAATGCTGCTGATTTTGTCGTTGCTGGTCATTCGGGGAATTCCCGCCATTGAATCGGGACGACTCACTCCTTTTGCACCCTTTGGCACTCAGTCTGTTCTGCCGACCGCTGCATTCTTGTTTATCAGTTATATTGGCCTAACGAAGGTGGCCAGCCTGGCTGAAGAGGTACGGGATCCTGAGCGGAATATTCCGCTCGGAATGCTCCTTTCGCTGGTGAGCGTGATGCTGATTTATGGCCTGGTAGTATGGATTGTAGTTGGGGTGGTTCCGAAGGAACAGCTCTATACGTCGCTCACGCCGGTGAGCGACGCCGCCGGACTGACGATCGGTCGAGGCGGTGCTCATCTTATTAGTCTTGCGGCTGTTTTGGCTTTCGCGACTACTGCCAATGCGGGAATTCTGTCTGCCAGTCGTTATCTACTGGCCATGAGTCGTGACCGTGTGATTCCGCACGGTCTGTCACGTTTTTCAAAGTTTAAAACGCCAAAAAATGCAATTTTCCTTACCTCGGGGGTGATCGTTTTTATCGTGGTCTTTACTGGGTTGGAACAGATGGCGAAATTGGCCAGCACGTTCCAGCTTCTTGTCTTCGGTCTGGTTAATGTGGCTGTCATTGTAATGCGCGAAAGCGGCATAAAGAGTTACGATCCCGGTTTTAAGAGTCCGCTTTACCCGTTCATGCCGATTGCGGGTATTCTGGTCTCCATCGTCCTTATTCCGAAAATGGGGTTTATGGCCAGCATTTTTTCCATGGGGCTTGTAGGGTTGGGTGTTGTCTGGCATTACCTCTATGCCAGTCACCATGTGACTCGAGTCGGTGCGGTTGCGCAGATGGCCCAGCGTGTGGGGGAGCGGTTGCTTTCCCATGATGCAACCGCTATGGGGCTCAACGAAGAGTTGCGCCAAATTCTTAAGGAAAAGGGGTTACGACGTGGAGATCCCTTTGTCCAGGTTGTAAACGCTGCTGAAACGTTCGAGATCCCTCCCCGTCAGGACTCCGATGACGTCATTCGCCATGGCGCACAGATACTCGCAAAGGCCAGCGGGGTATCCAGTGATTTGATCCTTGGTGCCTTGTTGCAACGCAACCAGCTTGGCGAGACGCCTGCTGAGGCTGGTGTGGCACTTCCTCATCTCTTGCTGGATGATGTGGAAGGGTTTTATATGGTGATAGCACATAGTGTGGAAGGTATTGAATTTCCGAATGCCAATCAGGCTATTCATGCGGTCTTTGTGTTGCTTGGAAGTCGAGCCAACCCGGCCCAGCACCTGCGGGTATTGGCCGAGATTGCGCGTAAGGCAGAGAATCCTGCCTTTATCGATCGATGGATTCGTGCGGAGACGCCTGAAGAACTCAAGGATTTGTTGCTTTCAGAGGAAGAGCTTGTGAACAGCGATGCCGAGTGAGTATTCTGTCTGCATGCATAAGTACAAGACACATGTGAAAGCATTGCGGCATGGCGGTCCAATCGAGAAGCTTCTTGCTGAGATGTTGGTCAAGCTGTTTGGGCATTGTGACAAGCCTGTTCTGATTGCGGTAGGAGGTCCAGGTGGTACGGGAAAGTCGACGTTGTGTCACGACCTTTCGGTCGCTTTGGAGGGTGCTCCTGTTCTGACGCTGGATGATTACAAAACCGCACGGGAGTTTCGGCAGAATCAGAATATCTATGGGCCGCATCCCGATGCCAATAAGCTGTCTCTCATTCGTGAGCATTTGGTTTATCTGAAAAAGGGCATTCAGTTTGATCGGCCTGTCTATTGTTCAAAGGCGGGTGATGTCCGCAGCACGGCACCTTTTCTTCCCGGCCGTTTTAATATTCTCGATGGTGAGGTGTCCACGTATCGCGATTTTCGTGATCTGGTGGATTTTTCCATTTTCGTGGATTCTGATTGGCGGACCCAGTTACAGACGCGGGTTTTGCGTGACGTCAAGGAGCGCGGCTATTCACGGGATAAGGCTATTGCGACCTTCCTGCATAGTAACTTACGAGAGTTTGCCGAATATGGAGCCGAGAGCAAGAAGTGGGCAGATCTCCATGTGCACTGTCATGACAATTATCGGCTTGAGGTAGAGTCCATTGCACAGGATCATTTCGGCGTGTTGGAGGGCCTCGTTCCCGGGCAGGTGAAATCGATTTGTCTGGATGGCCTGATTGTGCCGCCTTGTACACCCTTTGATGTGGATGGGAAAATTGATGAGCGTGCTTTTGTGGAGCATCTTGAGTACCTTTCCGAACATGGTGTTACGCGTATTCTTGTGAACGGAACGACGGCTGAGTTTTGCTCGCTTCTTCCGGCTGAGCGTCAGGTTTTGCTTGGCGTGGCTCGCCGCTATTTTCCCGGTATGATCTTGTTTAATACGGGTAGCGATAGTCTGTGTCAGGCGTGTGAAGCCGCGCGTTGGGGAGAGGACTATGGGGCTGATGCGATAGTGGCCATGGCGCCGTATTATTTTTCGGGCGCGGCCGAGGATGGTTTAGTTCAGTTCTTTGATACCCTAAGGAAATCGGTCGCCGTGCCGATGGTCTTGTATAATTTTGCGCGTCATACCGGCAACGCACTGACTCCGGAGATCCTGCGCCGGGTTGAGCATATCGCAGTGAAGGATTCCTCGAACAATGCGGCTTTGATTCCGGCTACTTCTTGTTACCTGGCAGGCACAAGCAAGCGTGTTGTTGAGAGTATGTCGGCTGGGGCAAAAGGATTTGTGAGTGCGTTGGCTTGTTGCATGCCGGATTTGTATGTTCAGTTGGAGACTGCGTTGTCGGCTGGCGATACTACGCAGGCTTTAGCTTTGCAGGATGAGATCAAGGAGCGATCAGGTGCGTTCGTATCGCCCAATGAGATTGCCGGTATCAAGCGTGAGCTTTCTCGCAAGATATCCGGATATCCTGTAAATATGCGTCTGCCGCTGTTGGGAACGTAGCGTGCAGAATTCCTCATTCTCTTGTTGACCATGTTGGTATAAACAGGTGAACATGAATGTGTAGCGTGTTTGAGTTCTCACGTTGGTGTCAGATGGGAGTGTAGAATGAAGAGAATGGCAGAGCTTTTTTCGGTTACTTTTCCCTGGGTTTGCGGAATGGTGTTTGTGCTTCTTGCATTGCGACTGCATGCGCTTCACACACCGGCGTTCGCATGCAAATATATGCTGTTGTGCACGGGGGTGCTTTTGATTGGCTTGGGTTGTATCTGTACGCTTTTGCGTCGGGATTGAGTCAGATTATATGGTGGTAGTGTGTGCTGGCTCAGCCATCGCGTAACGCTTCTAATTCTTCCCAGCGTTCGTAGGTCGCCTCAAGCTCAGCGGTGAGTCTGTCTGTTTCCTCACGGTCTGCTGAAATTTGGTCGGGTGGGGTGCGGAAATAATCAGGGGCGGCCATTTTCTGGTGCAGAGCTTCCTGTTGGGCCTCGATCTTTTCGATTTTTCTGGGTAGCGCGTTCAGTTCACGGTTCTGTTTGAATCCGAATGCTGCCGTTTTTCGATTGCCTTTTTTTGTGCTGCCGGCTGGCTTCTTGTTTCGTGCTGGTTGTGTTTTAGCTCTTTCTTTAATCCAATCATCGTAACCTCCCACGTATTCGCCTACTACACCGTTGCCTTGCATGACGAAAACGCTGGTCAGTACGTTGTCCAGGAATGCACGGTCATGGCTGACCATGAGGACTGTCCCGCTGTATGCGCTGAGCTGTTCTTCAAGCAATTCAAGTGTTTCCACGTCCAGATCGTTTGTGGGTTCGTCCATGACGAGTAAGTTCGACGGTTTGGCAAAGAGCATGGCCAGCAGCAGGCGGTTGCGCTCGCCTCCGGATAGCACTGAGACTGGTGATTTGGCTCGGTCCGGCGTGAAAAGAAAGTCCTGTAAGTAACTGATGATATGACGGGGTTTGCCATCGATGGTGACACTTTCCATCCCCTGACCTGCATTTTCGGCGACGGTTGCGTTGTCGTTGAGTTGTGCACGGTGTTGATCAAAGTAGGCCAGTTCAAGCTTTGTTCCCATGATCAAATCCCCTTGCGTAGGCGTGAGTTGTGCGGTTAACAGCTTGAGCAAAGTGGTTTTGCCGGAACCGTTGGGGCCGATGACACCAATTCTATCGCCGCGCATGATTCGAGTGGAGAAATGTTCAATCAGTGGTGGCTGTTCCGGGTAGGCAAACGATAAATCTTTGACCGTGATCACCTTTCTTCCAGAGAGTTCGCCCTGTTGCAGGTTCAGACGCGCTTGTCCCTCTGCGTACCGGCGAGCACGGCGTTCTTCACGCATGGCCATCAGGGCGCGAACGCGCCCTTCATCGCGGGTGCGTCGAGCTTTGATCCCCTGTCGAATCCATGCTTCTTCCTTGGCCAGTTTTTTGTCGAAAATCTTGCGATAGACGTTTTCCTCATGGATCAGGTTTGCTTTGCGTTGCAGGAACGTATCGTAGTCGCAGGCCCAGGATGCGAGCTTTCCGCGGTCGAGATCAATGATACGGTTTGCGATTCGCCGCAGGAAAGCGCGATCGTGTGTGACAAAGAGAAGTGTTTTGCAGTGGCGCAGCAGGAATGACTCCATCCAGCAGATGGAGTCGATATCCAAGTGATTGGTGGGTTCGTCCAGCAGTAGAATGTCTGGTTCGCGAGCGAGTGCGCAAGCCAGCAGGACGCGTCTCTTTTGTCCTCCAGACAGTACGGCGCAATCATCATGGGGGTTCAGTCCCAGGTGTGAGATAATGCGTCCGACGATCTGATGACCATCGCTATCCGAATGAGCATCCGAATGTTGGGTTTTGAACGGTCCGTGCGCGACGACATCCGCGACCAACCCGGACATGTCTGCCGGTACCACTTGGGGAAGGTAGGCAATTCGACAATTCTTGCTGAACCGAATTTCTCCCTCGTCTGGCTCAATGTCGCCATGTAGTAGTTTGAGTAGGGAGGATTTTCCTGTTCCATTTCGTCCCACAAGGCAGATGCGGTCACCTTCTTCAATATTAAGGTCCACCTGATCCAGCAGGGGTTCCCCGCCGAAACTCAGGCTGACACCGTGCACACTTAAAAGTCCCATGGTTCTTATCTCGCATTTTCTGCTCAAAAGGCATGGAGAATAGCGATTTGTGTGCGCTTGTGCCAGACTCTCTTTTTCCGTTTCGGTTTATGCGCGTTAAGGTCAAAAGTCATGAGTGCTGCTTTTTTGGGTTCTGCGGTCCACTCTCACGTGCTAGA
>JADHWI010000057.1 GCA_016783565.1 Kiritimatiellia bacterium | reverse complement strand
AAAGCAGCGGCAGCGGCAGCCCAGGGAAAAGGCATCACACAGATTGTGGTGGACCGCGGTGGTTTTCGCTATCACGGCAGGGTTAAGGCCCTGGTTGAGAGTGTCATAGAAGCGGGACTGTCCACGTCCGCGAAGGAGGACAAGTGAGGAATCAGGAAAAACCCACGCAGAGCGATCTTGAAGAGCGCGTTGTTTTTGTGAATCGTTGTTCCAAGGTGGTCAAGGGTGGACGTCGATTCAGTTTTAGTGCAGTCGTGGTTGTAGGCGATCGTGAAGGCATGGTGGGGCTCGGTTTCGGCAAAGCCAACGAAGTGGCAGACGCTATTCGTAAAGGTGGAGAGATTGCACGTAAGTCGATGCGTTCCGTAACCATGAGAAAACGAACGATTCCTCATGAGGTGATCGGCGAACACAGTGGTGCTCGTGTCTTGTTGCGTCCTGCGTCGAACGGTACCGGTGTGATTGCCGGTGGCGGTGTGCGTGCAGTACTGGAGTCAGCAGGTGTGCGTGATGTGTTGGCAAAATCTCTTGGAAGCAGCAATCATTTGAACGTCGTGCGCGCTACCATTAATGCATTGGACCAGTTGAGGTCCCGCGATGAGGTGGCAGCACTGAGACGGGTTAAACTCTAGCCTGGTTTTGGGTAAAGATACCCGCGAGGCGGCAATAGGACTTGGAAACATGAATCTGCATACATTGAAGAATACGTCAGGCGCACGCAAAAGCAGAAAGCGCGTGGGGCGGGGCATGGGCTCTGGGACAGGAAAAACCAGTGGCCGTGGTCACAAGGGACAAATGGCGCGCAAGGGTGCCACGCATAAACCAGGGTTTGAGGGTGGCCAGATGCGTTTGGTGCGGCGTATACCCAAGCGAGGGTTTACGAACCCGACGCGCGTTGAGTATGTGCCGGTAAACGTCTGTGATTTGGAGCGCTTTGAAGCCGGAACCGACGTGACACTTTCGGTGCTCAAAGAAGCGCGATTAATGAATGGTCCGGCAGATGGTGTTAAAATCCTCGGCCGTGGTGAAATCACAAAGAAACTTACAGTAAAAGCGCACGCGTTCAGCGCATCTGCTCGCTCAAAAATTGAGGCAGCGGGTGGCACGTGCGAGGTGGCAACAGACTGATGCTTTCAGCATTTGCAAATACTCTGAAGATTCCTGAACTACGTCGGCGCGTATTTTTTACGCTGGGGTTGGTTTTTATTTGTCGTCTGGTGACCAGCGTACCGGTTCCGGGCGTGGATGCTGTGGCGCTGGAGCGTGTCATTGCGGATATTGAATCGCAAACAGGCGGCGGCTTTCTCAGCTGGGTCGACCTGTTTAGTGGTGGAGCGTTGCGAAATTGTGCCGTGGGTGCTTTGGGGATTATGCCGTACATCAGTGCGTCGATTATCCTGCAGCTTATGACGGCGATTGTACCGGCGCTGGAGCGCCTGGCACGTGAAGGCGATAGTGGTCGGCAGAAGCTGACTCAGTATACGCGCTATCTTACCCTGGTGATTTGTCTGGTGCAGGGGCTAACGCTTGCCATGAATCTTGAGAATCCTGCAATGCTCGGCATTACCCGGGATATTGTGATTCACAAGGGGTGGTGGTTCAGGCTCATGACGATTCTGAGTTTGACGACCGGAACGATGTTGTTGATGTGGCTTGGTGAGCAGATGACCGAGCGCGGTATTGGTAATGGGATATCGATGATTATCACGGTTAATATCGTTAGCCGGCTACCTCAGGCGCTTTATGCGGCCGGGACGATGTTTAAGCCTGTTGATGGTGTGGCTCAATTCTCGCCGTTCTATCTGGTGTTTTTGTTGCTGATGGTCTTTCTTGTCACGGCGGGTACGATTGCGTTGACCCAGTCTCAGCGGCGGATTCCAATTCACACCACAAAGCGTGTTGTGGGCCGCAAGGTGTATGGTGGGCAGAATACGTATATGCCGTTGCGCGTGAACTATTCCGGTGTGATGCCGATCATTTTTGCATCGGCGATGCTGGTTTTCCCTACGGCAATTCTGAGGCGTTTTGATTTTACGCGTCCACTCGGTGAAGCGTTGAATATGGGGGAACCCTTGTACCTGTTGGTATATGGGGCTATGATTTTGTTTTTCTCGTATTTTTGGGTTGCGACGCAGTTCAATCCTCTGCAGATTGCAGACGATTTAAAGCGCAACGGAGGCTATGTGCCTGGGATTCGTCCGGGGCGTCCGACGGCGGAGTTTTTGGATAAGACAATGACTCGCATCACGTTGGTGGGGGCAGTCTTTTTGACCGTGATTGCTGTGATTCCAACTGTTATGGCAAAGCAGTTTGGAGTGCCGTGGCTGGTGTCGTCATTCCTTGGAGGAACAAGTTTGCTTATTATCGTAGGTGTGGCCTTGGATACCATGCGGCAGGTGGAATCTCATCTGTTGATGCGGCACTACGACGGGTTCCTGAAGAAGGGGCGGCTGCGCTCGCGTCGATAGTTGACTGCGGCGAGTGGTGCAGGTCTTCTTCGCAAGAGGATTGCCGGCAGAGAAAGATTGGCCCGAGATGATCATAGTCAAGAGCGAGTCTGATCTTTTAAAGATGCGGGCGAGCGGGAAATTGGTTGCGACTGTTCGAGATACGGTGGCTGCCGAGATTCGACCCGGGGTCACGACGGCAGAGTTAGCGGATTACGCGCACGAGCTGATTGAGAAAGCGGGTGCGACAAACGCATTTTTTGGATATCGGGGGTTTCCGGGGAAGGTATGCATCTCCGTGAATGATGCGGTCGTGCATGGCATCCCGGATGACCGGCGGATCACGATGGGTGACATTGTGAGTCTGGATGTAGGTTTGGTTTTGGATGGTTTTGTCGGGGACACTGCGACGACGGTAATGGTTGGCGTGACGGACCCGGATGTGATGCGATTGGTAAGAGTAACGGAAGACGCGTTACAGGCAGGAATTAGTGCTGCACGGGTAGGTGGACGTTTAACGGACATATCGAGTGCGGTACAGAAGACAGCAGAAAAAGCTGGGTTTTCAGTGGTGCGCGACTTTGTCGGGCACGGCATTGGTCGTAACATGCATGAAGACCCGCAGGTGCCGAATTTCGGGCAACCTGGTAAAGGGGCCGTATTGAGGCAGGGCATGACGCTGGCAATCGAGCCCATGGTGAACATGGGGCGTGCAGCGGTGACGATTGAAGACGATAATTGGACAGTGGTAACTGAGGATGGATCATTTTCAGCCCATTGTGAACATATGATTGCAATACGGGACGGGGAGGCAGAAATCCTAACCCGTGGCGAAGGGGCTTAAAAAAAGCCGAGAAATGTATGGACTTGGATAGTCCAAATTATTACCGTAATTGCCTTTGTGAAAAAAGTAGGGAGAGTGAACGGTGAAAGTTCGCAGCTCAGTGAAGCGAATATGTGAGCGCTGCAAAGTAGTGCGGCGAAAAGGTGTGGTGCGCATATTGTGCACGAATCCGCGTCACAAGCAGAGGCAAGGCTAGGAGAGTACACATATGCCGCGATTGCTTGGAGTAGATGTCCCCGGGAATAAACGCATTGAATACGCGTTGCGTTATATTCATGGGATTGGGCCCAAACGTGCCAGCGAAATTGTTTCTGGAGCCGGCTTAGACCCGGCGATGAAGGCCGATGCGCTTTCTCCGGAAGAGTTACGCTCGCTCATGGGTGAGATTCAGAAATATCGAGTTGAAGGCGACCTGCGTCGCGAAGTGGCGCAGAACATTCGTCGACTCATTAGTATTGGCAGCTACCGTGGCTTGCGTCATCGACGCGGGTTGCCGGCCAGAGGCCAGCGTACCAGTACGAATGCGCGCACACGGAAAGGTCCGAAGCGCACTGTTGGTGCGATACGCAATAAGGCCGATCGGGCCGCGATGAAGAACTAACAGCGGGAGCACGCTGACACATGGTAGACGAAAAAGAAGTTCAAGCGGCTGAAGATGTACAGCCGGAAGAGGCTGTAACGGCGGCAGATGCGCCGAAGGCTGAACCTAAGGCAGAGGAAGCAACGCCTGAAGTAAAAGCTGAGCCTAAGGCAGAGGAAACCACGCCTGAGGTAAAAGCTGAGCCTAAGGCAGAGGAAACCACGCCTGAGGTAAAAGCTGAGCCAAAGGCAGAGGAAACCACGCCTGAGGTAAAAGCTGAGCCAAAGGCAGAGGAAACCACGCCTGAGGTAAAAGCTGAGCCAAAGGCAGAGGAAACCGCGCCTGAGGTAAAAGCTGAGCCTAAGGCAGAAGAAGAAAACCCTGAAGACGCGACCGAAAGCAGTGAAGGTTCGACGGAGGCGACGGAGGGTCGTCGCCGAAATCGTCCTGGTGCTGTACCGGTTGGGGTTGCACACATCAAGGCCACGTTTAATAACACGCTCGTTTCTATTACGGATACTCGGGGTGGTGTTATTGCCTGGGGCAGTGGTGGCCGCTCTGGTTTTAAGGGATCTCGTAAGAGTACCGCTTTTGCGGCGACAACCGTGGCGCAGGATGCTGCACGGCAGGCGGTGTCGCGGGGCATGCATGAAATTGAAGTGCATGTGCAGGGTGCTGGTGCTGGGCGAGAATCCGCTATTCGTGGGCTTCAGTCCTCGGGTTTGAATATTGTGATGATTAAAGATGTGACCTCGATTCCACATAATGGCTGTCGTGCCAGGAAGAGAAGGAGAGTTTAGATGGGCAGGTACACAGGACCATCCTGCAGGCAGTGTCGTCGTGAGGGTATGAAGCTCATGCTCAAAGGGACACGATGCTATATGGCAAAGTGCCCGATTGAGACCGGTCGTCCGGCTCCGGGAATGCATGGGCAGCGTCGGAGCCGCAAGCAGTCAGATTATGGCGTGCAGCTTCGCGAAAAGCAACGCCTGCGTCGTCAGTACGGTTTGCAGGAAGCGCAGTTTCATCTGTTTTTTGAGCGGGCGTCACAGCGAAGCGGTGTGACGGGCGAACAGCTCTTGCAGGCATTGGAAGCACGGCTGGATAATGTCGTGTATCGTCTCGGGTTTGCGGCGTCGCGTAAGGCGGCACGTCAGTTCGTTTTGCATAATCATATTCGTGTTAACGGAGGTAAGGCCAATGTGCCTTCCATGCAAGTGGCTCCGGGGGCAGTGATTGAGGTTAGCGAGAAGAAGAAAAGTCGTGAATTGGCTGCACGTAATCTCGAAACAAATGCGACACGCGAAGTGCCGTCTTGGATGACTCTTGATGTTAAGAACTACCGGGGTGAGTATATTCGTGTGCCAACACGAGATGAGATCGCACCAATCGTGAATGAACAGCTTATCGTCGAGTTGTATTCTAAGTAATTGAAGTAAAACAATCCGTGCGGTTCGCAAATACATATTTGCGAGTGCTCAGGAAAGGGTTCATATCATGCCTATCAGACTCAGTAGATTTGAGATGCCGAAGCGTGTCCTGAAGGACGAAGAGACGGCCACGGCCACGTACACGCGTTTTGTTGCGGAACCTTTCGAGGTGGGCTACGGACGCACCATTGGGAATTCTTTGCGTCGTGTTTTGCTTTCCTCAATTGAGGGTTCAGCGATTACTGCGGTGCGCATAGCGGGGGCAGACCACGAATTCTGCAGTATCCCTGGCATCGTTGAGGATGTGACTGATATTGTCCTCAACTTGAAGGGTGTATTGCTGAAGAGCTATGTACGTAATAAACTGGTTTTGCGTGTGAAGGCTAAAGGCGCGGGAGAGGTTACGGCTGCTGACATCCAAACCGGTGGAAATGTTGAGATCCTCAATCCGAGCTGGCACATTGCGACGCTTGCTGAAGATGGCAAGTTGGACATGGAGCTTGAGGTGATGAGTGGTCGCGGCTATTGCCCGGCAGAGTGGAACAAGGTTGAGGATCAGGAAATTGGAACCATTCCGATGGATGCCGTTTTCTCGCCGGTCACACGGGTGAACTTCACCACGGAGAACACGCGTGTGGGGCAGCGCACAGACTACGACAAGCTTTTGTTGGATGTTTGGACAGATGGACGGTTAGGTCCTGATGATGCGTTGACGATGGCTTCGGCGATTTTGCGTCACCACATGGATGTTTTTGTGAATTATGACGAGAACATCGTTGAATTTGAAGAGACAGAGAAGCAGGTTGATGCAGAACGCGAGGAATTGCATCGCAAGTTGAATATGAGCGTGAACGAAATTGAACTCAGCGTGCGTGCGGCAAACTGTTTGAACAATGCTAATATCACTACGGTGGGTCAGTTGGCGCAGAAGAGCGAAGCTGACATGCTCAAGTACCGTAACTTTGGAAAGAAATCTCTCAACGAGATTAAGGCCAAGCTTACTGAGCTTGGACTGTCGCTTGGGATGAGTTTCGACACGTCGTTGATTGAGGAGATCGACGACAACGAAGAGTAGATTTGGAGAGGGTTGGCGTTATGCGACACAAGAAACAGGAAAAGAAACTCGGGCGGAGCTCTTCGCATCAGCAGGCATTGCTTGCTTCCCTGGTATGTCATTTGATTAAGGAACGGCGCATCAAGACAACTTTGGCCAAGGCTAAGCTGACACGGTCAAAGGCTGAGAAGATGGTCACTCTTGCACGACGTGCTGCGCTGGCGGATAACGCTGGCGATAAGCTGCATGTGCGACGTCAGGCAATCTCCACGTTAAGAGATCCCGCGGCCGTGAAAGAGCTTTTCGAAGAACTGGCCCCGAAGTTTGAAGGCCGCCAGGGTGGTTATGTGCGTGTCCTTAAGCTGGGGCAGCGTTCGAGTGATGGGTCTGAAATGGCTCTGGTCGAATGGGTTGGTGTTGAGATTCCTGATAAACGGAAGAAGCAGGCCGAGTCGACTCAGGACGCTGCAGCCTGAGGTGTTGACCGTCTGAAACGTGAATACCATTAAGCCTCTTTCGTCTTAACGGACGAGAGGGGCCTTTTTTTTCGTGTTGCAAAACGAATTCAAGATACCGTCTATCAGTATAATATCTTGCAGATAAGAGTGTGCGTTGATAGGTTTTCTCGTCGCTAGGGAGGGTACTGGATTATGCCGAAATTTCGTTATGTTGCCATGGATGCGCAAGGAGCGGAGACTGAGGGTGTCGTAGATGCCGATAATCAGTCACAAGCGATATCGCGTATTCGTTCTCAGAGTTTGTTTCCCACGCGTGTGACCCCGTTGGCGGGCGGCCAAAAAAAGGGGGGACGGGGGAAAAGCTCATCGCGGGCAAAGGGCGATAAAAAGGGTGGCTTAGGGGTTGGGATAAAGATGCCCGGCATTTTCAAGGCCAGGGTAAGACCTAAGCAATTGATGGTGTTCACGCGACAGTTGGCAACGCTAATCGATGCTGGATTGCCCTTGCTCAGAGGGTTACGCATTCTTCTGAAGCAGGAGAAGAATCCATCCTTGCGCGAGGCCATTACGGAAATGGGAGAATCTGTAGAAGGCGGCAGCACCTTTTCGGAATCGCTGGGACAGCACCCGCGGATTTTCGATAAACTCTTTGTGAATATGGTGAAGGCTGGTGAGGCGGGTGGCGTGCTTGAGGTCGTGCTCGCGCGTCTTGCTGAATTCATGGAGAAGGCGGAGAAGATTAAGAACAAGGTCAAGAGCGCGATGATCTATCCGATTGTGGTATTGATCGCGGCGGTCGGCATTCTTGTTTTCTTGCTGGTCAATGTGATTCCGCGATTTGCAGAGATTTTTGATGAGCTGCTGGGTGATGAACCTCTACCTGCTCTGACACGTTTTGTAATTGGCGTCAGTGATGTTGTCGCGCGGCGGTGGTTTGTGGTTTTAATTGTGGTTGGAGCTGTGTTTGTGGCGCTGAAGCTGTTGCGAAAGACGGATGCAGGGAGTTTGTTCCTCGATAAATTGAAGCTTAAGCTTCCTGTTTTTGGGACTCTGGTAAGCAAAACTGCGATTGCAAGGTTGTCGCGAACGCTGGGAACGCTGCTGAACTCAGGTGTGCCGGTTTTGCAGGCGTTGAATATCGTGCGGGATACCTCTGGGAATGATGTGGTCGCAAGGGCTATCCAGCATGTGCATGACAGCGTGAAGGAAGGAGAGTCCATGGCGATGCCCATGGGGTCTGCAGGCGTCTTTCCTGATATTGTGGTCAGTATGGTGGATGTGGGGGAGGAGACGGGTGCTTTGCCGGATATGCTGTTGCGTGTAGCAGATAATTATGATGATGAGGTCGATAATGCCGTTGAGGGTTTGACCTCGGTTATTGAGCCGATCATGATCATTATGCTGGCTATTATTATCGGTACGATTGTGATTGCGATGTTTGTGCCGCTGATCTCCATTATCACTAACATGTCACAGTAGGGGCATGCGAAGGCCACTTGCTCACGCTCGTGGCTACGAGAGGTGTGGGTGAGAGAGACTCACGGCTGAGAGTCAACGCTGATTCTGTAGAAAGCCTGCGGAAAAGCAGTGTTGTGCGAGATGCTGTTGGTCCCTGACTCTTCCCCTGCGATGCCTGAGAGTACCGGTGTGTTGTCCCAGCCTGCATTTAGATTGGTGGAGCGATAGAGTGCATAGGTGCGGTTGGTTACGGAATCCCACCACAGGTTTACGCTTTCTTCAGTTTTTGTTGCGTGGATGAGCTGAAGTAAGGATGCGCTATTAGTGGGGTCTGTCCCCGCTACGTATTCATCGGCATTGAGCAGGGAGTCGTTGTCCCAGTCATCTTGTGCGCCCCCATTGGGCGCATTGGTTGAGCCAAAATAGGTTTCTTCCCACATGTCAGGCAGTCCATCGCCGTCAGCATCAGTTGTGGGGTCAGCAGAAGTATTCGCTTGAATGGTATAGATAAATGCATCACCCCATCCGATGGTTGCGTCCTGGGCGTTGGTTAGCGTCAACATAAGGTGTTCGTCATTCTCGCCTGTTCCGTCATAGGGGATTTGTATGGGTGCACTGGTGCTGTTTGTTTGTTCTGCTGCAAAGGTTACACGCCCTGTTACGGGGGAATAATCGTCGCCGGGAGTGGCATTTGTGGATGAGATGGAGTAGTCCACATAGAGTGCGTTTGTGACAGGCCATGATAATTCCAGGTGGGCGGTTAAAGGGGTCCCTTCGGGTCCTTGCGCGGTGAGAGGCTGCAGTTCGTAGCGGTAGTATTCCACCTTTTCCCCCACGACATGTAACGTGCTGCGATCCGGGGTCAGGTAGACGCCTTCAACTTGCTCCCCAGGCGTGCTCAGTTCACGGATTACCTGTCCATCTAACGTGCATTCCACAACCTTTTCGGATTCTTCGCTCAGTAGGAGCAGGTGTCCGGTAACGGGATCATATGTCACATCAGACAGGTCGGTACAAATGCCAGTGAGGACGCTTTGAGCATCAAATAGCCACTGTGTATATACCTCGTTTGTGGTCCATGTCACGCGAGCAACCCCCATGAGGTACTTTTCCTTGACCAGGTAGAAACAGTGGTTGTCGGGGTCGTAGGTGATGCCTTCCCATGCCTTGTTTGCCTGCGAGCCGCCGGCGTTGGTGTAGCCTGTGCTGATGACTTGTACGGCATTGCTTTTTGCGATGTGGGTGGTATCGCTGGTAATTTCTATGATGGCGATGTCGCCTATCGCTTCCTCGATAACTGCGTAGAGATTGCTGTCGGTATTGTAACTGCAAATTCCTTCAGTATCGTCAAACCCCTCGAGTTCGATCCGTCGTACGTATGTTCCATCCTGTGTGTAGATCTGGATGCCCTCGTTTGGCGTTGTGTTGTCTCCATTGTTCAGCACGCCGATGAGCTCGCCGGTGTGTGGGTTGATTGTACACCCGGATAGGTTGTCCTGGACGAGTCCCTGGAGTGCCGTGTCCGAAAAGGTGAGAGCAAAATTTGTAAGGGTGGGTGTGGGGGAGAATGTGACTCGAGGAGGAATAGTCGCACCATTGGTATCGGTGTTGATGGCGAAGTTCGCCGTGAGAGACTTGGCTTCGTCCATGATGACTAAAAGGGGCTGATCAAGTGTGTTGGAAGTTGGCACGTCACCTTCCCATCCTGTGAGGTGATAATCCTGAAAGCTGGAATACTCGACGCGCTGTGTGGAGCCGATGGGGACCCATTGACTTTCGCTAAAAAGAAAGCCTCCTTTTGGAACGGCATTGGATAAAGATATCCAGACGTTGGTTTGCCATAGCCAAGTGATGGTTGAGTTGGTTGTGACTGAGAAGCGGTCTGTGACGGTGCCCGTTCCTGCTTCCGGCACACTGCCGGTGCCGATCCAACCTGTACAGAGGTACTGCGTGGTGCCGAGATCAATAATCGGAGTGGTCATTCTGCAGCGGATTGCATTGTTGATCTCGTTTGTGCCCACTTCTGGACTTGCTGTTCCATACGTTGATTCAACGATCAGGGTTCCCGCAGTCGAGAACGGGGCGTATGCGAGCAGAAAGAGGCATGTCAGTTCAAGGCCAAAGATATGTGTCATTCGATGCATCGCAGTCTTCTCCTCGGCCGGGCTACTCTGGCATGACTGCATTAATGCGATAGAAGACCGGTGTTTCGGAAGAGGGGTCCGTAACACTGTTAATGCCTGAGGCCTCGCCTGGAATATTACTTGTGAAAGGCTGAGCGTCCCATCCTTGCAGCAGATTGGTGGTTCGATAGACATCATAGGTTCGGTTGGATACGCTGAGCCATCGAATCGTGTTATCGGTCTCCGAGATCAGAACGCCGGTAAATGCCAACAGGGAGGACGAGTTGGTCGGAATGGTTCCTGCGGTGTATTCATCGGCATTGGAGAAATGATCCCCATCGGGGTCCGCATCGGGTTCGGCATCCGGATCATTAGCATCTCCGAAATGTTGTTCCTGCCATGTGTCCGGTATGCCATCCCCATTGGCATCTTCGCTGGGTTCCGGGTCATATTTGACCAAAAGGTAGGGGGCTTTCACGGAGTTCCCGTCATAGCTGTGGGCAGGACGCATATCGCCTGAGGCAGGTGCGCCGTAGACGATGATGATGGCGATGTCGTTTCCTGATTGCCAGCCCGGACGATTTACCAGTTCCTGAATAATGGAGCTGATATCCGCCGTGCGTTGGGCAATGCCGGAGGCGTTAGCTTCAGTCCAGGAGGGGGGCACCCATGTTGCGGAGGCGGATGTTTTGCTTCTTGTCGAAATGTTGCGAGAGCTGCTCAAGAATGTGGACGGGTTATCTGAAGCTTCTCCGTAGATTGTATGTGTTACTGTGCCATAGCCTTCATCAGAAGAGGTGAACTGAATGTAGGCGTTGGAGATGGTTGCATCTGCGGGCACCTCGACATTGGTGAACCGTATGCCGCCATAACCCCATCTTGAAGTATCATCCTTTCCCAGCCGGATGAATGCATTAGTCAGGTTCATAGTTCCCTGCAAAGTCCCTATTTGTTCTGCATCGTCAGTACCTGCGCTCATCGTGCTGATTATGGTCCCTTCTGGATACGTATACATGGGCGTCTGTTCCAGGTATAGAATGGATGAAACCGTACTGGCACCGTAACTGCCGACCATGGCGGCCGCTTTGATACGGGTGCTGGTCTGCAGGGGTACAGGCCCCGTGTATAGATGTGCAGAAGATGAGGGTTCGTAGCCTCCTGTGACGTCTTCAAGAGGAAGCACCGGCAGTGAGCCATCCAATGTATAGTAGATGACGGTTGCCGGCGTAGTGGACGTCATGACGAGTGAGATATCTCCGAAGAAATCCGTTTCTGTCGGAATGAATGTTGGTGCGGCGATGGTGCCGCCGTTAGTGTCACGAATGGTCAGCGTGTGCGTCTGGTTTCCGCCGAGCAGGCCGCCGCCGGAAACATTAGCGAGGCTGATTTCTACTGTCTTGTCCAGCTCCGGACCGGTTCCGTTGTCGTAGAGGGTAACGGCGATTTGCTTGTGTGTGTCGTGCGCCCAGAACAGAAGCGTACCGGAAGCCAGGTCGAAGTCCGTGCCTTCTGCGGCTGTGCCGCCGGTAACGGCATAATCGACCGTTACGGGGACATTGGTGTTGGCCGGTTGCAGCACGACCTCCACCAGGACGGTACCGTTGCTCTCGTTGACACGTGAGGTCACGCGGTCAAATGCAACCGCTGGAAGACCGGCGCTGTTGTTGACTGTGCCCGGTGTTCCGCCCACGGTGCCTGCCACCCAGTTAGCTGGATCGTTGCCATAAGCTGATGGGTTTACACGCTCCAGGGATGGACCATCATTGTCAGCCGCTTCCGGCCAGGGCAGGTTGTCTTCGTACTTTACCCGATCGGCCAGGATGGGTGGTACGAATCCACTGAGTTCCGGTTCGTCAGGGAAGTAGAGTTTTACGGACTCACCGCCATTGTTTAGATCCCCTGAGAACGGTCCGAAGATACGAATGGTATTGGTGATTGCAT
>JADHWI010000019.1 GCA_016783565.1 Kiritimatiellia bacterium | reverse complement strand
GTGGAGGTTCGAGTCCTCTCCCGAGCACCATCTTCCAGGTCAACACCATCAACGGGGGCAACCCCGATTTCACCTAGCTACACATGACGGTTACGCTGACTTCGAAACAAGCAGATAAATCAACATACCAAGAGGGAGAATCAGCCCGAGATTGGAGACGTTTGAGGCCACCAGGGCATCAATAGCCTCCTGCGTATCCTTAATGTGCTGCAGAGTGTTTCTCGATTTATGAGTGCGGTAGATCTCAATAAATGAAGCCAGCTCGCATACCGATGTCACCAAACCCAGAATCCACCCCACCGCCCACGCCGGAACATTGAGCTTCTTGATCAGCGCACCCGCACTGCCGCTTAAAAAACGTCCAGCCAGCAGTATGACCAAAATCCCTACTACCAGAAGAAACAAAAAGCGCACCGCGCTAACAATGACGGCTGCACTCACTATCAGTATGGAAAGGTCCTGGAACATGATCATCTCGTATTGTCTATGAGTCTCGCGTAGCTGAATCGGTCGATCAGGGCTACTACTTCCCCGCATTCATGTGATCCTTGATCGACGAGGATTACAATAAAGGCATTTCACTGTAACAGACAACAGGAATCGAACGTTCTACGCTGCACATAGAACGCAGTAGCTCGGTGTTAGCGGGAACGGTCCGCCGTTCGCGGAGCCATGCCTGCCTCGCAACCCGGCTTCTGCGCTATACCCAACACAATAGCCAGGAATCAGGAACTAGCGCGCATTATTAATGAAGGGCCGTCGTGAATGCGAAAATGCTGAACATTCACGCAACACAAGCGGCGACAACGCATCGCCAGCGATGGCGACTGAGCACTCAAGCCGAAACACAGAACATTCACAAGAAAAGCAACACACCCTATTATAAGCAGAAAAACCAACCAAGCCACTAGTCACACATGTGCAACTTTAAGAAAATCCCCTACCCTATTTTCAGGGAATCTTCATATAGACGAATTTCCCATAGACACCTATACTTATAACTGAATGAGGGTGAGAAGTGTATTGGGTGAGTTTATCTTTTCATTATCACTGATGGAAACGAGTGTGTAATGCCACAAGGTCTGCGAGCTATTCTTTTTGACGACGATGCGCTGGTGCGTGGTGTAGTCTCGCAGATATGTAGACGCCGCGGATACGAAGTGATCGAATTTGAAGATGGAAATACTTTTTGCGAAAGCATTCCTGAATGTCCCTGCAATAGAAATAAACGCTGTGCCGATGTTCTAATCAGCGATATCAAGATGCCAGGCGTAACCGGCATCCAACTCTTGGACAAGTTGATACATCGTGAATGCGCGGTGCCTCATATGGGGTTGATGTCAGGATACTGGACGCCAGAGACTTTAGAATATGCCACCGAAAAGGGGTTTCAAATCTTTCGTAAACCCGTAGGCATCTGGGAAATCGACAAATGGCTTATGAAATGTGAACAACACATGAATACTGAAAGCCGAGATCTCGTAGAATGTTACGAAGAGGTGAACGAACAGCTCTCAAAATGCATGCATTGACAATTTATTTTGAACAGGGCAATCAGCCTCGCTGTGGTCCTGTTCCGGACGGTCGTGGGTCGGCTAGCCTTCTCCCCTCATTTGCCACCCACGCCGTCCCCTTTTTTTATAGAGACCTGCGCAGGATAAGCGCAGTTCGACAAGGCAGATAAATCCGAATCCCCTCGCAACGCAAACCCCGCTCACTCACTTGAAGACGCTCATAAGTCTGCCCCTGCTCAATGCGTGAATATCCTCCGAACTCAGCAGAATCAGAATCCAACATGTGACGGTATGTGCCTCCCGGCGTTTCCACATAATAGTCACTAACGGATTGATGCGGGTGAAAGTTGAAGAAAAAGAAAAATCCGCCACGTTCAAAAACAAGAATCTGATTGTTCTCTTCGGTTAGCAGAAGTTTCAAGTCCTGCGTCAACAGGTTGTGCTCCGCAAACAAACATATCACAGCCCGATCAAATTCAGCCAAAAACCGATACTGTAACGTCATGTCATCTCGCAAATGCCACTGCCTCTGTGCAAAATGATACGACCAATTATTTCCTTCGCGCGGAAAGTCAATCCACTCAGGGTGCCCGAACTCATTACCCATAAAATTCAGATACCCATGCCCCGATGTGGCCAACGTCAGTAATCGAATCATTTTATGTAGCGCGATTCCTCGTTGGACCACAGGACTGTTATCCTGCACATGCATATGATCATACATGGCCGCATCAATCAGCTCGAATATCAGGGTCTTGCTACCCACAATGGCCTGATCATGACATTCCACGTAGCTAATCGTGCGCTCATCTGCCCGACGATTCGTCAATTCTGACCATATCCAGGAGGGTTTCCAATCTTCATCCCGATGCTCTTGCACCAATCGAAACCAGAAGTCTGGAATGCCCATGGCCAGACGATAATCGAACCCCACGCCGCCATCTTCTTCTGTCGCGCCTAACCCTGCGAAGCCACTCACGTCTTCAGCTACCGTCACTGCGTCCGGGCGCAACCTATGGATCAGACGATTGGCCAGCGTCAAATAAGCGACCGCGTCCTCATCCACACTGCCGTCAAAATACCGTTCATAGGAGGTGAATGCCGTACCCAGTCCGCGATGGTGATACAGCATGCTGGTGACCCCGTCAAAACGGAACCCATCCACACGATACTCATCCAACCAGAATCGACAGTTCGACAACAGAAAATGCAAAACCTCCGGCTTCCCATAGTCGAAACACCGCGAATCCCATGCCGGATGATCCCCGCGCTCACTATCGTGAAAATACTGATAGCGCGTTCCGTCAAAACAGGATAAACCTTCCACCTCATTCTTCACACCATGCGAATGTACAAGATCAATAATCACGCGCAACCCCATACCATGCGCGTCATCAATCAGCGCCTTCAGTTCCTCTGGGGTTCCAAATCGAGAAGAAGCGGCAAAGAAACTTGAGACATGATACCCGAACGACCCGTAGTAGGGATGCTCAGCAACCGCCATAAGCTGAATGGTATTATAGCCCCCCGCCCGGATGCGTGGCAGGGTCTGAACCCGGAATTCTTCGTAAGTACCCACCGCCGCACGATCCTGCGCCATCCCCACGTGCGCTTCATAAATCAAGACCTGACCCGGCACATGTGACGGGGACGCATGTTGCCAGGCGTACGACACGTCCGGCGCCCACACCTGAGCGCAGAACAAATGTGTGTGCTCATCCTGCACAACCCGTCGTGCATAGGCCGGAATACGCTTGCCCTCTCCTCCCGGCCAACGAATCAGCAAATGATAAAGATCCCCATGATGAAGCGCCTCAAGCGGCAATCGCAGTTCCCATTCACCATGATCATTCAGGCGACGAAGCGCGTACTCTGGCAATTCCTTCCAATCTGAAAACGTTCCAAGAAAATGAATGCTCGTTGCATTGGGCGCCCACTCCCGGAACACCCAACCGTCCGCACACCTGTGAAGACCAAAATAGGTATGCCCGGCAGCCACATCCTCAAGAGAGGCATGCCCATTTGTAATCCGCGCTTCCTGCTGAGAAGCAAATGCCACACGGCGCCTGAGCACATCCCGATAGGGATCAAGATAAACATCTTCGGCCAGAGATACAGGTTGAGCGGAACAACGTTTCCTCATAAAGCACAATCAGTAAGAATTAATCAGAGGACGATCGATCATGGACTCATACATGTCAAAATAATGACGAGCCGTCACATTATGATTAAACGTATCCGTCCCGTACCGCATAATCCGTGACAACTGCCGCGCCTTTACATCGGCCGGTAAACGGTGAAAATCCATCGCGCGATCAATGGCCCAGCTCAAGCCTATGGTATCATGCACTGCAAAAACAAACCCCGTCCCCGTATCCGCCGATATGTCCAGCGGCTCCACGGTGTCATGCAATCCACCGGTATCGTATACGATCGGCAACGATCCATAAATCGTGCTGATCATTTGCGGCAAACCACAGGGCTCAAAACGCGACGGCATCAACATAAAGTCTGATGCCGCATATCCCAGACAAGAAAGCGATTCATCAAAATCACACACTGCCACACGTGACTCGATCCCATGCATACGCACAATCTCATGAAAATGCACCTGGTACGCACCGTTCGCCACAAATACAATCTGCAAGCCCTCATGCCAGTAGCGAGACACCACGTCATGCATGATATCCGAGAGGAGCTGCGGCCCCTTCTGAACCGGATCCAATCGCGAGGGCCAGAAAAAAAGAGGCGCATCCGGATTCTGCTCCAGCCCCAGGCGTTCCTGTAAATTTTGTTTACAGGCCCGCTTACCCTCAACGTGAGAAGACGCATCGTACTGCACGGGCAGATGCTCATCCAATACAGGATTGTAGCTGGGGTCAGGCGCATTCAGCACACCAAACGCGCAACCGGCCAATTTCTTCTGGGATACCTCGTGCCGGATATTGAGCGGTATTGCATCATGCCGACCATCCACAATCTCACTCAAAAACGTGTGACTCACTGTATTGATGAAATGCGATGCGAAAATTCCACTGGCAAGCAAATCAACCGGATTAGACCATCGCGTGTCTTCGTAACTTCCGGCAGGCCACTTATAATACAGATGACTCCAGAATTCGGCCGCATCAATCCCGCGATCTTCAACTCGCTCAAGCGTCAATTCATGCGTATGAATATTGTGCACGGTAAAAAGACAGGGAATCCCAAGACGACGCGCGGCCGCCGGGATCAATCCGGTCATCCAATCGTTACAATGAATTAGATCCGGTTGTACTCGCGTGATGATGTTGTTGATTACCTCACGCTGAAAGGCGAGAGCGAATTGCGTGTTATTATCTGAAGAATAAGCGTCATACACATGATCTCGATAATAGAAAAGCCTATCCTCTGCCAAATGGATACGGTCATCGGGAAGTTTACTCTTATATTTCAAGAGCTCACGGTTGATCAACCGGCCAACATCAATATGAAACATTCGTCGATAATGCGGAAGTGCAACATGCACATCAGCGCCCAACTCATACAACGCAGACACCAATGAGGCCGAAACATCCGCCAACCCCCCCGCCTTGATACGCATGGCATTAGCCATGTTGCCCATGCCTGTGGGCAAGTAGGTGATCTCCGGGGTGCAGATCAAGATCCTTGGATTCTTCTGCTTCTGCATGACAGTGTGGCGTGTCGCCATTATCCACCCTCTTCCGCCCAGGTAAGAAACCCGGGGATTATCTTCCGCCATTCGGCGCCACGCGGCAATACGCGCGCCGTAAAGCCATAGCGCCCGATCGTACGACATTCCACTTCACAGCGGAACGTATACACACCATCACCATGATCTGCATCCAGGGTCATGAACTCGTAATTGCTGGTCCTGATCGCATTCTCGGAAGTAACGGGGCCATAGTAAACCTCCACATCTACCTCGTCCGGCTTCAGCTCACCAAGGGTCACTTGTGAGGTAACGGTAAAACGATCCCCGACATGCAATCCTGAAATCTCACGATTGGCAACGGGCATGCTGCAACGCACGACAGGCCACAGCGTCTCCAGACGCTGCCGTTGTGCCACCAGTTCCTGCGCCATCTTTGCGCCATTCTCCATTAACTGTTCATACTGTTCGCAAGCTGGCGTGTAATAATTGGAATCATACTCTTCCAACATTCGATGACTCGTAAAGAAGCTCAGCCCCATCCGGATTGATGCTTTCATCATGGCCAACCAGCGTGTTGGAATATCCCCCATCTCCCGATCGTAAAAGGAGGGAATGATCTCGTTCTCCAGCAAGTTGTAGAGGGCCTGGGCTTCGACCGCATCCTGGAAACCCGTATCCTTATACTCCTCGCCATCCCCAATCGCCCACCCGCTTTCGGTCGTGTATCCTTCGCACCACCAGCCATCAAGAACGCTGAGATTCAACGCTCCATTCACCGCTGCTTTCATTCCCGATGTGCCGCTGGCTTCGTGCGGACGACGGGGAGTGTTCAACCATACATCCACGCCCTGAACCATTTCACGTGCAATGCCGATATCGTAATTCTCAAGAAACACCATTCTACGGCGGATATTGGGCCGCTCGGAATATTCTACAATACGGCGGATAAACTCCTTTCCTTCGTTATCCGCCGGATGTGCTTTCCCGGCAAACACAAACTGAATCGGACGTTCATCATTGCACAGCAATGCTTCCAGTCGCGCCTGGTCATGCAAAATCAACGCCCCACGCTTGTATGTGGCAAATCGACGCGCAAAACCAATGGTCAAAACATCATGATCAAGAATCGACCTGGCCGCCGCAATCTCATTGCGTGGGCTGTTGCGCTTGCGCAACTGCCGTTCGAGCAAATCACGACAGCGCCGTACCAGGCGCGAGCGACCAATCTCATGCGTACGCCACAGTTCCTCATCTGGAATCGTGCCCACATTACTTAACGCATTCGGGTCGGAAGAATGAGCACGCCACCCTTCGCCCATGTAACGGTTCAATACTGCAGCATTCTCTGCAGAAATCCATGTAGGCACATGGACGCCATTGGTCACATGACCCACAGGAACTTCATCGACCGGTTTACCCGGCCAGAGATACTGCCACATGTCGCGCGCTACTTCCCCGTGCAAACGGCTGACGCCATTGCTGGAACAGGCCATACGCAATCCCAATACCGTCATGGACATTTCTGCCGCCTTGCCCCCTTCGGCAGCCGATTGCCCCCAGGCAATCACCTGTTTGGATGAAATGCCCAACTCTTTTTCCAACGTAGCCAGATGTGGTTCAAGCAATGCTTTTTCAAAACTCTCATTACCAGCCGGAACCGGAGTGTGAGTTGTAAAAACACCGGTTCGTGATGCAACTTCCATAGCCGCATCAACACTCAATCCTTTAGTCTTCACAAGATGCGAGATCCGCTCCAGACTCAAAAAGGCCGCATGCCCCTCATTGATGTGGCACACATGCGGGTTATACCCGAGTTGAATCAGCGCACGAAATCCGCCAATTCCCAAAAGCAGCTCCTGTCGCAAACGCGTCTGACGATCGCCGGCATACAACCGTGATGTCAGCATGCGCAAATCATGGCTGTTTTCCAGAACATTGGCATCCAAAAGAAACAGAGGGATACGCCCTACATCCAGACGCCATACCGTCGCGTGGAGCACCCCATCAGGTGTAGGCACCGCAACACGCACCGGGTTGTTCTCCTTGTCCACCGCAGGGTGCAACGGCAGGCAATGGATCTCATTCTCAGGGTAATACTCCTGCTGCCTCCCCTCGCGATCCAGATACTGCTGAAAATAGCCCTGCCGATACATCAAACCCACAGCCACAATCGGCAACCCGAGGTCGGATGCCGCTTTCAAGTGATCGCCCGCCAGGGCACCCAGCCCTCCCGAGTAGAGGCGTACACTTTCATGAATGCCATATTCCAGCGAAAAATACCCCACGCATGTCCCGGTCGTCTCGGCTGAACTCTTATGCTCACGAACCTCTTCCTCAAACTGCTTGCGTACTTGCTTGAGGTGATTCAGGTACCCTTCATCAGAGGCCAGAGTCTCAAGCCTCGCCTGCTTCACACGACTGAGAAACTCCAACGGATTGTGCCCTGTGTCCCGCCACAACTCGGGGTGAATGCGCCGAAACAGGTCGACGGCATCGGCATGCCAGGACCACCAGAGATTATGCGCCAGCTCTTCCAGAAAATTTAATTCACCGGGCATGGCCGGTGCGACATTATACAACTGTACACTCTTCATATTTTCATCATCCCATCAAAATATTTATTTTGAATCTCACAAATCAAAGAACCGGATTCCGCTCTCAGCCCACACGAATCACACTGTTCAATGAGCCAAGCTCATTCGCAATCCAATCAACCGCTGATGGATCCATGCACCAGTCACCATCAACCACAAACTTGTATTCATAGGTTCCCGGCGCAAGAAGCATGGTGACCGCATATTGCCCGGATCCGTTTTTGTCTTTGAGTGGTTTCTTCTTTGAGTCCCAATCCGTAAATGAGCCCGCAACAAACACGCGCTGACCCGGATTCGCATCCAGCGCAAACGTAACACGTTTACGCCCTTTCACTGTCTTTTTTGGCATATCAAAGTCCCATATTTATTCGCCCACTTCCGGGCGTTAATATTCATTTTCACTATGCCCATTTAGCTCCAGCCAAGAGCAGATATCAAGCACAAGCTGAATAGTTTTTTTTGAGACAATGATATCCACCAGAAAAACGATGCAAAACTGAATAGTCTGGTCGTAAAATGGATTATTTCATCCGAATCAACAATGTGCGCAGCTCCGGATGCTGCAGGCGGCGATTCATTTCCAGAAGTGCCGGATAATCTGCCGAAGGAATAACCGCAGGATTCAGCGCCAGCTCGCGCGTGATCCGTACCTCTGCGGGCTTTCCGTTCAAAGCAGGCGTATAGCGTGAAGCCAGGCTTACAGTTCCCAAACCCGCAGGCGCCTCCCAGCGCACATCCCCGGGTAACAACAACACCTCGACAGCAGCATCAGGCAACGTGATGTTGTAGGTCGACGAATAATGTTCAGGTTCACTCCGGTACAGAGGATTCTCGCGCTTATCCGCCCTTAAAGAGGCCAGCGCCGGCACCTTGCCCGGCAACGTGAGATACAGGTAGTTCCCTGACCGCACCGCGAAACGTTCGATTCGGGCGGTAAACGTCTGTATACCGGGATACGTATCATAACGCGTGACCAAATCCGTTTCCGCCACGGCGGACTGCGATAGACTACCCAACATTTCAAGATAGGTGCGCCGTCGCTCTTCAGGCGGAAGTTCGGCAAACTTACGATGAAAGAACCCAAACCCACTACCGTAGTATTGCCGCGTCACCGTCAGACGACACGTTCCATCAGTATCCACCGTCATCTCCACAACCTGCTCGGTCTGCTCACGATGGGCGGATGCGACGCTCAGCGTATCAATAGCACCATCGCGCCCCATCAACGCACAATCTGCACGCGGCGTACAACCGGGCTGAGCATATTGATCGGTATCACCCAGGTAAACCGTGTTGGTGCCGTCCTTAACACAAACCATCACCGTGTCCATCATGCCGTATTGAGGACAGGCCAGCTGCTGTTTTCGAAGTGCCATCTTTTTGGATGCAGTCGAAGAAACCAATACAAATTCAGGAGACAAACCCACTGCCTTCAACATGGCATGCAATAAAATGGCACGGTCAGCATTGTGCCCGTAACCTTCTTTCAACGTCATATCCGCCGATGACAAATGCTCAAGCGGCAACGCAGCAAAGACCGGGCCTGCGGATCGAACGTTACGCGCCACAAAGTCACGAATCGCAACCCCTGCCGCCATGCCCTCCGCCTGCGCGCAAAGATCTCGAGCCTTTTTCTCCGCCACGATGGACGAGGCTGCACGCTGATCAAGCACATCCATGACATCGGCAGCATAGTTTGACCACGAACCACCCGACACCCATAACGTGGGACAAAAACTCCACAATGGCGGGATGGCATCCTCTTCAGGCAAGACCTTCTGATCCACCGCCTCCCAACAATAGGTTACGTGCGTGCCTTCGGTACGCTTCATATAGGTGGCAGCTTCACCGGTCTGATCCTCAATCTGTAAAGCCAGGTCCCATGGCGCCACAATCTCAAGACGGTTTGTCCGCACGGGATCCATGGCCGCAAACACCTTGCTCACCGAGAAAAAGGGTCTGTCCCTGACGAATCGCATCAACGTGTATTCTATGAGCCCCCCCTCCTGCACCGCCGGCAGGCTCACGACCATGGTCCGCCCAGCGGGATAACGCGGAGCCGAACCCACCCAACGCGCATCCATAATATTAATTTCAGACTCCACCACCTCATGGCGACTTCCGTCGGGACTCGTCACCACCGCAGAAACCAGCTTCAGGTCTTCCCATGCCGGGTTATAGCTGATCTGTAATTCCGAATTTTCTTTCTTCCCTGCATAGGTTAACACACGCTTTGTGATCGTCTGGCGTTCTGTCCAATTATGATGATCCTTAAGCTCAATACGTGACACCGACGACAAGATTTCCATATCACTCTCGGAATCTCTTCCTGCGGCATGCTGAACCAGCAACATTTTGCGCCGTTCATATTCGATATCCTTGAGATCCTGCTTCAATACCCGGTAGGCTTCAGGCGAATACTCCACCACGGGCAACACAAAACGCGTTGCCGCGTGAAGCGTTGTATTGGACATCGTCGCCGAAGCAGAAAACGCCAGACTGTCGTGTTCAATCGTCGCAAACTCCGGAGAGGTAAACGTATAATCATCCGCCACATCGAAATCGATCGATAACGCTTCGTCTACACCACAGGCAATCTTCGTGAACAACGGATACTTGCGCTGCTCAAGCCCTGTCTGACCCAGCACAAAATTCGCATACCCCATGGCCGTTCCCAGCCATGGAATATTCACCATCGTATGCGAGTCCCCTTCCACCGGGTATCGCTCAGCCGAGTACTCCAGCATCACAGTCAACGGTTGCGAGGTATCTTGAATATTTAAAGGTTCAATGCGATAGCCCGACAATGTGGCTCCTGCCATACGCCGTTTCAAAGCGCCCTCAAAGAAGCGCTTTCGCTCTTCGGGTTTGATGCGCGAGAAGTACCCACGATACGCATTGTCATTGATACCGCGAAAAGCAAGCGTCGTGCTGGCCCGCAACATGCCCTCGGCCGTCAACGTACCCGTGGTGCGAATCTGCAACATGTTTTCTGATGCCGGAACAATGGGGGAGGTTTGCAAGCTTCGTCCTTCAGGATGCGCCACAAGAAAACTCTTGTTCGACAAATAAGCCGGCAACAGCTCGGTGGTGTTCTCATCCGTCGGATCCATCAGGATGAAGTCGCCGTCTTTTGATTCCGCCGCTACAATGGCATGGTTAAAATACGGCTGCGCCACCTCTTCGTCTTTCTTGATCCCTGCATGGATCAGAACGGGATAAGCCGGCACGCCGGCTTCTCGCAACATCGTCACCAGCAGCGCTGCTTTGTCACGGCAGACGCCATAGCGGTTGTCAAAAGTGATACACACATCATGCGGTTCATAGCCCGGGGCTTCGGTCTCTGTCGTCAACCCCATATAACGAATATCCTGCGAGACAAACTGAAAAAGCGCATCAATCTTATCCGCTCGCGAGTTCGCACCTGAAATCAGTTCGCCAACTTTGTCTGTGATCCCCTTGTTGCTGGCTTCGAGATGTGGCAGGCTCAACTGCCAGTACCAACGGGAAATATATTCCCAATCCGGAATGGTGCTCACCAATAAACGCTGAACCACACGATACATGGGAGGCATATTGGGTTCAGAAAAAGCACGTGGCACGTTACGCGCCTCCCAACGATAAAGAATGCGATCAGCCCGTTCGGTTTTGTTGAACGTCACCGTGTCGGGCACTTCGTCTTTCATCAAAATGCTTACCAGGGGTCGCGCCTTGGGCGCCGAAACTTCATACGTCAAATGACGAATCGGCGTCGTATACTCCAGCACCGTATAATCACTCCAGGTGTCCGGAACACGCGGCTTCACGGTCGTGCGATGTGTAACCAGGTGACAAATGTCGCCAATCTCAATACCCGGGACCCCCACCTGCAGAATCTTACTGTTCGGATTAAAAATGTTCTGGCTCATCTGAGAGCGATCAACCATTACCCGACTCTGCGTTGCCACATCGACAGGAATCACCGTTCCATCGGGCCGAATCAGTTCCAGTCGTACGACCTCCACCGTGCCATACGGAAGAGTGAAGTGATACGATAGACTCTGGTAGTCCCGTTTACCCTTTTCCGTCAACACCTTGACGTATTCGTCATCCCACGTCTCAGACGTACCGTCGGCCTCATACTTCACACGGATGAATTCATCCACCAGCACGGAGTCGGCATTGGGATACTGTTTTGACGTAACCGTTTTTGCAGCCTGAATCACCGTGGTTTGATCCAGCATTCCGCCCGGCTGCTCATCGGCTGCCTGAAGCGGCACAACCCTCATCACGACACACACTATCCATATCCAGAAATACGGCTTTCGCATCATTATTCTCCTACTGTTCCCCAATGTTCTTATGCAGCAAAAAGTTCACGCAGGATCTGACGAACGTCATCCCCTGTCACGTCGCGTGGGTTCGCTGCGGTCGACCCGGATGCCAGCGTTTCGCGAACAATGGCATCCTCATCCTGAATCCATTTACCCCCGAAGGGGGAGACCAACTGGAGTATGCGCATCAACTCCTGCACGCGACTGAAAACATCACCGCCCATCGCTTCGGAAAGTCGATCCACTTTTGCCCCCATTGCTTCACGGTTGTATGCCAGCACCAGGGGAAGACACACGGCACAGACGAGCCCATGCGGCTGATGGTACCGTACACCCAGCGGATGCGCCAAACCGTGCACCAATCCCAACCGGGCATTGGAGAGCGCCAGGCCCGCCAGAGAGCTTCCGGTGAGCAGCGCATCACAGGCACTGCCGCGATCACCACGATACACACATGGCAAACTTTGCGCCACGAGGCGTACCGCCTCCAAAGCGAAGACATCGGTCATCCAGGTGGCATTGCGACTGACATACGCTTCGATCGCCTGGGTCAACGCATCCAGGCCCGAGGCGGCCATCACATGAGACGGACAGGTCGTGATCAACGCGGAATCAAGCATCACCAACCGCGCCATAAAGGACGGATCACGAATTGATTTTTTAACGCCCGTAGCGGCGTTTGTCAGTACGGAAACGGTCGTCACCTCTGACCCCGTCCCTGCGGTTGTAGGCACCGCAACAAAAGGAATTCGGCTGGATGGAATGGATTCTCCATCATGGTAGCAAACTGCCGGCGCAGGTGCCTCAAGCAGGCCGGCGGCGGCTTTGGCAATGTCCAGAACACTCCCGCCACCCACGGCAGCGATCCAATCAACACCATGACCGCGCGCAGCAGCAAGGAGCTGCTCAAGTTGATCCAGTGTCGGCTCCCCGCCAGGGTGTCGCCAGGTACTGATGTCATGACTCCCCTCCGTACCCGCTAAGATGCGGTCACGCACACCGCTGCGAATCAGGGAAGCCCCACATACCAGCATGCCGCGCGGTCCGAACTTCCGACATTCGACCAGCAAGTGATCGACCGCATCGCGTCCAGTGAGCGTGCGAGGCGGCAACGTTAATATCGCAGGAATCGTTCGCATGACAAGTCCTCAGGAAGCATAGCACATGATCATAGCGATGATCTCCAGCGGCTCCTCACCATCATTAGCAATGGCATGCGACTCCCCGTTACCGGTCAGGATTGCATCCCCGACACCTACGCGGGTTTCAGTCTCGCCATCGTTCAGCATGCCGGTTCCCTGGGTGACAATATACACTTCATCCTCAGCGCCATGTTTATGCACGCCAATACCGGCACCCGGTGGCACCGTCAATTTCGCACACAGCCGCGCATTGGCAGTGAACGCATCTGACGTAAAAAAATGCTGAATCGTGACAGTCCCCGTACCACCACGCATGTTTTCGCACGTTTCATTTTGCATTTCAGACTGTTTACGAATCATGGCATCCCTCCCTCTCAAAATGCATCCTGCATCATTTCTTACACCAGACCAAGATCGAGAAAATACTTTTTCATATTAGTCAGATAAATATTTGCATGAAAACTGCTGTAACGATAAACTAGAACTGGTTTTGGACAACATTTATTTGTTTGTTGAAACAATTATTATGCGCTGCCGACACATAGATCGGGGCTCAGGGTTTACATTGGTTGAAATCATGATAGTGGTGGCGATCATCGGGCTTCTTACAACCATCGCTGTTCCTGCTTTCATGAAAGCACGCTCTCAATCGCAGACCAATGCGTGCATCAACAACCTGCGCCAGATGGCCGCTGCCAAAGAAATGGCCGCCTTTGCAAATCTGTGGGGCAATAACGATGGCCCGGGCACCATTGGAAATCCATTGTATCGCAACACCTGTTCCACGTATATCAAAGGAGGCAAACGCCCAATGTGCCCCACCGGATCACAATGTTTCTACAATGCTCTCAATACGGATCCTACCTGTGAGAGCGGAATCGTAACACATATCGCCCCGTAGATCATCCCGCATGCTTCACAACCTGTGTCATAAGTGACCGGCACCGTCTCAACGTTGCGACAAAACGGCGCAATTTTTATGCCCCCTTATAGTCGCCATCATGCATTTTTCAACCATGCTGCCAAAAAAATGTCATCAGCATGTGAAGATAAGGGTTCCAACAAAAAGGATGACGACAAAACAAATTTTTGGTATTCTTTGTGCTGGGAAGAGAGACACGAGGTGAATGCCATGATACGTGTAAAAGTTGAACAACTGTTTCTATCTAATGTGGGTTTCGCTGTGCTTCTCAAATCACTTGGAGATGATCGCTCACTCCCCATTATGATTGGTGCCGCTGAAGCCCAGGCCATTGCATTGCATATCAACAATATTGATGTACCTCGTCCATTGACACATGATTTATTCAAGAATGTATTAGAGGAATTCGACTGCCGTATGAAGCGCATGGAAATTTCTGAACTGCGTGAAGGAACCTTCTATGCAAAGCTGATCCTCGATGCAGATGGCGATGAACTTGAAGTTGATTCGCGACCCAGCGACGCCATCGCCCTGGCTTTGCGTTTCGGCTCACCAATCTTTGTAAATGAAGAAATCATGGCAGAAGCTGGACGTGTTTTTTCAGAGGATGATCTCAAACCCAACACGCCCAAAGATGAGCATGAAGAGCAGCCCACGCGTGAACTGTCACCACTGGAAGTACTCAACAAGGATATGTCAAAGGCCATAGCGGAAGAACGATACGAGGATTGCGCAAGAATTCGCGATAAGATCAACCAGCTCGAAACGTTCAAACACTCACATTCCTGACATCTTATTTGATGCTGAGCATACGCCCCTGCCAATCAATACGCCCCTGTTGTTTCAGCCGTAACACCAAACGACTGAACGTTTCAGGTGTGGCCCCAATTGCCGAAGCAATATCCTTCTTCGATAATGTCACCTCAAATTGATCGCGCTCGCCATACTGCTCACGCATAAAGCGAAAGAAACGATCCTCAAGGTCATATACCGTCAGGTAGCGTACCCTCTCTGCCAGGTAACGCTGCTTGCGCATGAGAAAGGAGATAAAGTCATCCCGAAAAGAGGGATCTCCCAACAGCCCGAAGATGTGCTGCCGATCAAGCTGTAAAACATCCGCATCCGTCAAAGCCTCAGCAGTCACAGGATAACGACTGTCAGCCTGTAGAATGACCTCAGCAAATACCTCCCCTGCTTTGAGCGTGCGAATCACAGTCTGTCGACCGTCATCACCCATCTTTGTGAGCTGAACCGTACCAAATATCAGCAGGAACATTGCAGTGCCCGGCGTGTCTTCATGAAAGAGAATCTCCCGCTTACGAAATTGCCGATGCTGACTTCGCTCGGCCAGGGCCATACAGTCGGCCTCAGGAAGCCCTTGGAAGAATGACGATTGCGACAACAACGCCGCCTTGTTGAGTTTCATGCAAAATCCCTTCGTGTGCACACAATCTGCGCGCGACACTACACATACGTCAAGCGTTCAATCACCATGAGATCTCATCATAACGAGACATAAATGTCTCATCGATGTGTCTCACTTCAGTCACTTTGCGACATTCCTGTCACACAAAGAATTGAAGCATTTTTGGACTCAATAAAGAAACACCTTATCATTCAACATCTTACGTCAATTGAGCGCTTTTTGACATCAGTGCTGGCATACTTATTGCTACTAGAACAGGTACAATTAGATTGATACAACAACACACACGAAAGTGAGGTCAGGCAGAGACTCCTTCCTAAAGTGATTGATTGACGCACCCAGGCCAGGCTTGCAGCGAGCCAAAGGTTCACTCCTTACCTTACGTTGTAAGTCTGGCCACCTTTTTATCAGGAAACGGAAGATATCTGAAAGACCTGACCACCAATCCGCAAACACAGCCACAACAGGCTCCTCAACACTACCGCGCTTACCTCCCCTTGGCACATCTTCGCACGCCCTGGCAAACCATTTTGAGCTTAATTCTCGTAAAAAACAAATGTATACATTTGTTTTTTTAATCTTATCCTTGACAAATAAGTCATATACGACCTATAAAACCTATTATAGATTTGATTTTTTATCAAACCAACAAAAAGGATCAATCATCATGGATCTGGCATTTATTGGCAACAACATCCGTCAACTCAGGAAATGGCGCGGACTGACAATCAACCAGCTTGCGGGGCACATCGGACTGCAGCCAGTCGCGCTGGGGCGCACAGAACGCGGCCTGCACGCCCCCTCCGCATCCACGCTGGTCGGCTTGGCTCGCACCTTCAAGGTCCCCGAATCAGCCTTCTTTGTGCAAGACGCGATCAACCTGCGGGCCTACTATGAGGCCTCGCTGGATAGTCCTTTTCTTGTAGCCGAGGACGGACGCAAAATCTCCGCATCTGTGCAGAGCCGAGCTGTTGACCTGATTGAGTGCTACCTGGGCCTTGAAGACGCCTGCGGGCTCAGCAAAGCACCACTCATTTCATTTGCCCTTCCGTTTGACGCCGACGAAGCAGGCGCCACACGCCTGGCTGAACAGGTGCGCGAAATGTTGGGCATCCGCAACAGCATCGTCTTTGACTATATTGAACTGTTCGAGCTCAAGGGGTTTCGGATTCTTTTCACCAGGATCGCACCTGAAGAAAGCCTGGTGCATTATGATCCAGCCAACCGCAATGCGTTCTTCTTTGTGCGCGAAGACATGAATCCCGAAAAACAAATCTTTCGCCTACTGGTAGAGCTCGGACGAATCTATTTCCTGACCCGACGCATGGCCTCCCCCAGCCAGCCTAACATCGCCGTACCCCCTCTGGAGGAGCGACGTCTAACAAAAGTTTTCGCATCTCGCTTCCTGATGCCCGAAGACACCGTAGTTTCAACCGTACAACAACTCGGCATCAACCCCACCGATTGGTCATACGAACTACTGTTACGCATCAAACACCGCTTCGGCGTCTCGGCCGAATCCTTCTTATACCGTTTGGAAGAACTGCGACTGATTCACAAAAAACAAGTTCCCGAACTCAAAGCACACATTTATGCTCACTACGAAAAAACCCACTACGAAGAGCCCGACTCCTCGCGACGCATCCTCACCCCCAACGGCCGCATCGGCGATCTGCTCCTGATCGCCTCCCGCACCAAACACATCAACGAACGCGTCCTCGCCATCCGCGAAACACTTGCAACCCATAAGTTAAGAATGCCATAGGAAAGAATAGGTCCTATATGACTCATAAGTCCTATTCCCAGAACCCGACCCCGAAGCCGGGCCCGCGCCCGCACCACTCCGGCCCTGAGCGCGAGCTGCTTAAACTGCTCGCGCACGAGGCCCCGGAAGTGCGCGGCTTGACCGCCCAATTAATCGGGAAACTGGCCGGAAAAATGCGGATCGATGCAACCGTCAAGAATGCCGTATGTGCTCTCGCACAGGACGCCGATACACGCATTCAAACTTCAGCAACCAGGGCGCTTTCCGCCATAGAGCATGAAATGCAAGCTCACACCAGGCTATCGCCAGACGAGAAGCTCATTGTGGTTCACGGCAACTACCAGGAACTGGAGTCATACAAGTCCACCGAAATGCTCTACCAGGGCACCGTCGCGTTCTGCAACCGCTTCATCAGCCTGCGCTCGCGCACGCACGATCAGATGGTCCAGGCCGCACGCAGCGGAAAACAGAACATCGTCGAAGGGTGCGCCGCCTCCGGGACCTCCAAGAAGATGGAACTCAAACTCGTGGGCGTCGCGCGGGCCAGCCTGCAAGAACTCCTCGAGGACTACAAAGACTTCCTGCGCCACAAGAACCTCACTATCTGGGACAAAAACAACCCGCAAACTCAAGCCGTTCGCAAGTTGGCCTATGCAGAGAATAGGTCCTATGAGACCTATAAGTCCCATGTTGAGGAACACTCCCCCGAAGTTGCCGCGAACACGCTGCTCTGCCTGACCCATCAGGCCAACTACCTGCTGGACAAGCAGCTTACTACACTCGAAGCCGCGTTTGTCGACGATGGCGGTTTCTCCGAGCGCCTCTACAAAGTGCGCTCAGCACGCAGAAGAAGACAGTCGGAAGAAACATAAGTCCTATAAGACCTATAGGTCTTATTTCCCTTTACCCGCGCACTGCTGTCAGAAGCTCGCGGGCGGCTTGTGCGGGATCGGGGGCGGCAGTCACCGCAGTGACAAGGGCAATAGTGCAGGCACCAGCGGCCCGCAGCTCGGGAATATGCTCAGCCTTAATGCCGCCCATCACGGTAAAAGGTACGTGCAGAACGGGAGCAATCCGTCGCAACCCTTCCACACCAAGGTACTCGCCTGTCCAGTTCTTTGTTTGCGTGGGAAACAGGGGACCTATATTGACGGTACTGGCGCCGGCCGCCTCGGCGGCTTCAGCTTCGGCTTCGTTGTGCGACGAGGCCCCAATGATTAGTTCCGGCGCAAGGCGACGAGCATCGGCAATAGGCAGATCATCCTGCCCCAGATGTACGCCATCCGCTTCTACGGCCAACGCGACATCCAACCGATCGTTGATAATCAACAGTGCGTCCGCCGCCTTTGTTCGCGCACGAACTTCACGAGCAAGTGACGTCAACTCACGAATCGAAAGCCCTTTTTCGCGAAGCTGAATCAGCCGGACACCTGCGGCCAGTGCTGCATCCACAATGTCTAAAGTGGAACGCCCCTCGGAGAGCGATTCGCTGGTCACCAGGTAAAGACCGGCATTGCAAAAACGCGCCATCCGTTCCTCGTGAGCACTGTTAAACCATGCATAAGGTGAACTCATGATCCAAATACCTCCGTTCGAAGTTCGGCATTATGCTGAATGTCCTCTTCCAGCAGGTCCGAAAGTGCTTTCCACACAGGACCCGGAATTCCATCCCCGATCATGGTGTCATCGTATTTCCGAACGGCGGTTACATTGCGCGTCGTTCCAACAATTAATACTTCCCGAGCTGCAAAGATCTCCTCCCGACCAATATGCCGGAAAACCACGCCACTCAGATCGCCACTGGCCACGAGTTTCTGAGCCAATTCACAGACACGCATCATCGTCGTGCCGGACAAAATGCCGTCCAGATCCGGAAACGTAAGCGACCCTCCAGCATCTACAATGCCGATATTCTCCGTGGCCCCCTCAGCCAGAAATCCGGATTCATCATAACTGGCCACAAAATCTGCCCCCAGATCTACGGCCTCACGCGACATCAACACATTGGGATGATAGTTGCAGTTTTTTATGCCGGCGTACCTGGATGGTTTCGCGGGAATACTGCTGCTTTTAACATGCGCCCCTTCGGGATGCTTCTGCATGAAGGGCAACCCCAGCGTGGTGGCCACCACGACTAACTGTGCCCCAACACTTTCATACGGGTTCACACCAAAACTTCCCGGCCCGCGGGACAGAAACAACCGCACGGCGGCATTCGGATTGCCCCCGATACGAACCGTTTCGATAATCGTCTGCACCATGCTATCACGTTCCATTGGCAACTCAAGATGCACTACCGATGCGGAATGATCCAAGCGATCCAAATGTGCGTGCAGATTGTAAATGCCGCCGCTCACACATTTCATGGTCTCAAACACTCCGTCTCCGCGGTGCACAAGATGATCGTCGATCGGATGTACCATCAAGACAGGATCCGTCACGACACCGCCTAACCAACTTGAATACATTGCAAGATAGCCATCATGGTACGCCTGGCGACTGGCGCTCAATGCGTTCAATACATCTTGATCGTTTAATGTCTTCATTTTCAGCCTTGTGTCAATCGCTCAAGAAACGCCGCCTGCTCTTCTGCATGGAATGAGCTGCGCACCAACGGAGCGGATACCACCACATCAAACCCGAGCTGTAATCCCATCTCCTTGAACGCTTCAAATTCCTGCGGTTCAACATAACGCGTCACCGGTAGATGTTTCTGCGAGGGTTGCAGATACTGACCAATATAGAAAATGCGACAACCCGCAGAGCGGGCATCACGCATCACTTGCGCGACATCCTCCACCGCTTCACCCAGTCCCACCATAATGCTCGTTTTTGTAATCAGCCCCGCCTCCGCACCCAGACGAAGAACATTCAATGAACGGGCATAATCTGCCATGGGCCGAACAGTGGCATACAACGAGGGCACGGTCTCCACATTATGCCCCCACACGGCAGGTCGAGCATCCATCACCATGCGAATGTTTTCTTCGACTCCGCCAAAATCCGGAACCAGCACTTCCAGCAACACTTCCGGGCATTGACGCCGGATTGCCTCAATGGTTTGCGCCCATATTGCCGCGCCCCCATCCGACAAATCATCGCGCGTAACCGAGGTAATCACGACTTCCCGCAGCCCCATTTTTCCAACGGCTTCCGCTACGCGCTCAGGCTCATCAGGATCAAAGTCCCCATGCACCTCACCCTGAACGCCGCAAAAACGGCAGTTGCGCGAACATTGATCACCCAGAATCATCAACGTGGCGCGCCCTTTTTCCCAACATTTCCCGATATTGGGGCAAAGCGCCTCTGAACACACCGTATGCAGCTTATGCTCAGCAACAAGCTCACGCATACTCCGACATGCTCCGCCGGTGCCGACACGCACGCGAATCCAGTCAGGCTTAGGCAGTCGGGTTAACGGCTCATTCATAGCCGAACACCTCCCGAAATTCACTGCGCAACGTCGTTTTCACCTCATCCAGAGTAATCTCCGGTTTATAAACATTGAGCGAAGTGACACCACGCCCCTGGATCCCACAGGGGATAATCCCCCGGTAATCACCAAGGTCCACACAAACATTCAATGCAAATCCATGCATGGTGACATGCCGGGAGATACGTACACCCAATGCGGCAACCTTATCATCTCCAATCCACACCCCGCGATTTACTTCATCGCGTCGACCTTCTATATCATAGGCTGCCAACGTTCGCAGCAACACTTCTTCAAGCTGCGTTACGTACCATGTAGGGCCACGACTGTGCTCCCCCAAGTCCAGAATAGGATAGCCCACAAGCTGACCAGGGCCATGATAGGTCACCTGACCGCCACGCGTAGTGCGAACCACTGCTATACCCCACTCGGCCAAATCTTCAGAAGCTGCCACTATGTTATCTTCGGTCGCATTGCGTCCCAGAGTGTAGACAGGGTCATGTTCAACCAGCAGTAATGTGTCGGGCACCTCGCCATCACGTCGCTGCTGTACAAGCTGTTCCTGTAACGCAAATGCCGAGTCAAAATCGCGTCGACCCAAATCTTGAATGTCCAATTTTCTGGCTGCCATGCATAATCCTCCGGGGAAAGTGCTAATCAGTAGTGTCATTCTAGCGGAATGGCAAGATATTCTCAGTCTACTTGTTCATCACACGACTAAGAATTTCGCGAAGAGAATTCAATTCGTAAGGTTTTTGAATAAACGCTGCGGGTCGCACATCACCATCACCCACCACAGCGGCATCCTTATTATAACCACTGGAGAGCACCACTTTCTGTTCGGGGTGACGCTTGAGAATATGCCGCATGGCCTCCTGTCCGGTCATGTTCGGCATCGTCATATCCAGCAGCACAAGGTCCAGTTCGCTACCAATATCTTTATACAATTCAACCGCCTCAGCGCCATCTATGGCTACCGTCACAGAGAACCCGAGATGTTCCAGAAGCTCACGCCCCACACTACGTACAATCTCCTCATCATCCACCAACAGGACATGTCCCCCCAACGGAACCTGAGCATCAGTATCCATGCTGGGCAACGGCTGCACCTCAGCCTCCGTCTTCGGGAACAACACGGTAAACACCGATCCCTGCCCCAGGGCACTTTCGACCTTAATGCAACCATTGTGTCCGCGAACAATACCCAACACTGCCGCAAGCCCCAAACCACGGCCTGTAACTTTCGTGGTAAAGAACGGATCAAAAATCCTTGCAAGCGTTTCCGAATCCATACCGCAACCACTATCCGCCACCTCAAGAAACACATAATCTCCGGGAGGGCGATCCTCATCCAGCAAAACACCCTTCAAATCGCTCTCTTCGCAATGACGCACCCCCGTTCTAACAGAAACGATACAGGTCTCGTGCTCAGCCGCATCGGATGCATTGGTAATAAAATTCATCACAATCTGACGCATCTGGGACGGATCGGCATGAATCGAAGAGATGTCCTCTTTGAGGTGATAATCAATCGTCACATTCTTGGAAATGGAAATGCTGAGCAAGTCGCACATTTCAGAAACAATCTGAGACATATTGATAGGCTGTTTCAGGAATCCACCGCGTCCCGAGTAAGAAAGAAGCTGCTTGCAAAGCTCTCCCGCCCGAACCGCCGCCGTCTTGATCCCCTCCATTTGACGGTAGGCACGACTGTCAGATTCCGCACCGGAGAGCACCAACTCGGCATTCCCAAGGATCCCCATGAGCAGGTTGTTGAAGTCATGCGCAATGCCCCCCGCAAGAATGCCCAAACTTTCCAGCTTCTGTCGCTGTCGAACCTTGGCCTCCAAATGCGCACGTTCCTGTTCGGATTCCACACGCTCTGTAATATCACGCAGCAACAAGACCGCGCCATGGCTTCCAGACAGGTTTCCCGTGATAATCTCCAGGGGTACGGTACTGCCATCCGCGCGCTTTCCGGTCGCACTCCCCACATGAAACCCGTCAAATTCCAGCGCATCCCTGATCTCTCCCCGATGCGACTTGTCCTGTCGACGATCATAATAGAGCAAATCTGTCGTCTGTCCCAGGACATCCTCCGGAGCATAACCAAAAATACGCGTAACAGAGGCATTGCAATAATCAATGGTACGGTCCGGCGACACCACAATGAGGGCATCCGGGCTGATACTGGAAATGACATTCTCCAGCTCTGCTCTCTGATGTGACTCCTGACGCCACCGTCGAAATGCCAACCACAACAAAAGTACCAACCAAAAGAACAACACGTTAACGATCCATGACATGACCTCCGCAGTAATGTAATCGGAGAAGAAATCATGCAGCGAACCACTGAAGTTCAACGTCAGGTTCATAAAGGCCAGAAGAACACCAATGGTCATGGCGATCGTTAAATCGGCTACGGCCTTGCGTTCTTTCTGCAACGGCGACAGTCGTGCACTACTCTTTCCTGTTCCACGTGAGCTCATCGTCAGGAATGATACCAAATTACGCAGGAAGGGTGCAAGCCGCACGCTATGCGAGGATTCTGCACTGTAGCCTCAATCCAGCTCAGCAGGAGCTTCGCACTCCAAACGTGTAACATGTTAGCACAGAACTGGTTGGAGGGTGAGGCTCCTGCCGAACCGGTCTCATGAAAACCGTCTTTAAAGATCAACGAAAAGTTTATTTTTTGGTAAGGCGCTGTATTGAGAGTTTCTAAGGTGCCGAAATGTAGCATGTTACGAGCAGCACAGATGGCTCCATACCGTTTTGCATGGACGAAAACGGTGTCACAGGCTACTACTGTTTGAAACCTGAAATCTGAGGCCTTACATGCTTTATGTTGTTGCAACACCGGTAGGAAATTTGGATGACTTGAGTCCCCGCGCAGTTAAAGTGCTTAAACACGTTGAGGGCATTGCCTGCGAAGATACCCGTCGCACCTGGAAACTCCTGACGCATTTTCATATACCACGTCCGGACATCATGATGTCCTACCGCGAGGGTATTGAAGGGCGGATGGGGAAGATTCTGATTTCTCACTTTGAACAGGGCCGCGATATCGCTCTGTGCAGCGATGGGGGCTATCCGGGCATCAGCGACCCAGGGTATCGCCTGATCTCGCTGGCTCTGGAGCACGGAGTGGAGTTGGATGTTATCCCCGGCGCCTCAGCCGTACCGCTGGCCCTTCTGCAATCCGGACTGCCGACTTCCAGCTACACCTTCAAAGGCTACCCCCCACGGAAACCGGGTAAACGGAAACATTTTTTCGAGGAAGACGCGGCCATGGCTCACACACTTATCCTTTTCGAATCTCCCTACCGTGTACGACCTACGCTACAAACAGCCCTTGACGTCCTGGGAGACCGGCGAGCCGCAGTCTGCCTTGAGCTGACCAAAAAATTCCAACGCGTTTCACGTGGATATCTCTCCGACCTGGTCGAAGCATTCACCGACGTCAAAGTCAAGGGAGAGGTCTCCATGGTCATCGCTGGAAAACACCCCAAATTCATTCGATCCCAATCCACAGAGTGCTAGCGCAACAGCTTGAGCACACGATAAAGCTCTGAGACGCCCCAGGCTTGTGCACCGCAACCGCGAGAAATGTGCGGCGCATCACCATCCACAATCTCGGGAACATGCCCGAGACAATCCCGATTAATCAGCTCTGTCGCACTGTGCAGAATGGCCAGGGCCTGCGGCCGAATCGCATCTCCATATACTGAGACCATCGCTTCCGCGTAAGATGGGAAAGGCCAGGTCCAGGCCGTGCCATTATGATAGGCCGGTTTACGGCGCGTATCTTCATCTCCGCAATAATGTCCCTGGTAAGGCTGGTGAGGGTCGTTCAACACCACACCATTATGAGAGACAGGAATCGGAACCGAAACCGGTCGATCCGCCAGGCTACGAATGGCCCCCGGCACAAGCAACTCTTCACAGTGCCGCAGGATGCTTGCCGACAGTGCCCGATCCGTCACGGCACCAAGGGTCAGCGCCAACAGTTGGTTTGAGCGTAGGGCGTCATCAGCCACTGCCACAGCGGCCGGCGTTCCCGCATCGGCATGCAGACAATCACACAAATACCCCTGATCCTCGCGCACAAAAAGTGACATCAACGATGCCTGCACTTTTGCAGCCAAATCGGACCAGCGTTCACCGGCCTCGCCTTCAACCGTGGCCAGAAAACTCAACGCCGCATACCACAACGCCTGTATCTCCACCGCATATCCCTGACGAGGCGTGCCGGCGGGATGATTTGTGTCCATCCAGGTGTAGTGCGACGGGCTGTAAAGCAAACCCGATTCCTGGTCCATCTTCACGCCGTTTTCAGCACCGCGACAAAGATGCTCCCCTATACTGAGCAATACGTCCCGAAGCGCACGCTCTCCACAGGACGCATCCAGGATTTCTTCGCCTGCCACGAGCAGGAGATCACGACAAGCGACGCAAAACCACAAGGGTGCATCCGACGTATCACGATTAGTATCGTCATCCGCAATAAGCATATTGGGAAGCGTCCCATTGCGTTCCATGGTCGCAAACTGCAAAAGAATCTCACACGATTCACGATGATAACCTGCCGCGATCATACCTCGCAGGGCAATCAGAGTATCGCGCCCCCAGTCCAGAAACCACGGGTATCCGGCAAGAACCGTTTTACCATTACCACGACGCACGACATACGTCGCCAGCGCGCGCTCCATTGCCGTGTCGATCGGTACGGTCACCGTTTCGGGCGTAGGTGCAGGCAAACTCACCATATCCATGGAACAGGGCGCGGCACCGGAAACAGTAATCTCCCCTGCCAGCATGTTGGCGCGTCCCCCGGTGAGCTCAAAGGTAAAATAGCCGGGACTGAACAGGTCGCCATTAGGTTCAAGACCACGCTTCGCCTCGAAGGGATGCCCCACCATGTACTGCCACTCAGATTCATGCACGAACGTGCCCTCATCGACCTGCATGTGCAAAGCATGATCGCCATACGGCGAGAAAACAAATCCCTGCGCCGCAGGCTCAACAGCCTGCGGCCAGGTGTGCTCGGGTCCCGCGTACGCCTTGGTCGAGGCGTGCGAACTACGGTCCTCTATGTCGGGACGCACAATGATCCGCACCGGACTATGGTCATCGAGGCGATGTGCCCCGCGAGCCTTGTGCCGCGCCACAGTCAGCTCAATACGATTACCGCCGGGACAAAGTCGAAGAACAATCGAAAGCGGCACCAACTTGCCTAATCCACCCGGCACAGAAAAGCGCCAGGCGACCGTTCCATCCTCCGCCTGAGAAAACGTGTTCAAGCAGTTGATATCCACCGACTGGGAATACCCGCGGTAGACCAGCCACACGCGACAGCGTGTCAGCATGACCTGTCGGTCAGACGGAACCGAGGGATGCAAATTGCCAGCCAGAAGGGCATCGTACTGACTGCGCAGCTCTCCCCAACAGCCCTGCACCTGCGCCATGGCACCCGATTCATTTCCGCAAAGCGTATACAAACCATGTGTCCGCGTCAGAGCCTGGTCTACCGTGCTATAAACCTCCGCATGCGATACATGGGACAGAAAGAGCAGCGGCGCACAACCGCGTGATGATTCATCCGGTGCGAAAACAGAAATTTGCATTTGTGCAGCGGTGTGCTCCCGGTGCTTCACCTTCGGAAGAAGCACCGCGAACCACGAACCATCCTGTGCGGGCAAAGCATGATCATGCATAGCCGGATGTTGTTCAAAAGAAACATCCAAAGAAAAACGATGTGGCGCCCGCACCAGCAGACAGTTCCCCGGAGGAATCATGACCTTACGACGCACATCAGCAGGCCAAGTCCAAGTGGTGACGCGGGGAATACCATCAAACGCAGAAACACAATAAGCCCATGGATCGCGCGCCAGGGATTGTCCGCGCAGCGTTGTATTCAATGCACTGACATCCTGTAGTCCATTGGATTCCACAATAATGTCCAACGCTTTGGCACTCAGACGCCGTAGCGTGCGCTCTTCAGGCTCCACCGGACCCGCGAGCCATGCGTCGATACGGGCAGGTATGCGGGTATCGATTGAAAGCAGGAACACCTGGCCCGGGCCGAGGTGACACATCCATGCATCATTCTCCCTGCATAATGTCACCGCATCATTCGCCAGCAGATCGACAACCTGTCCATTGGGGGGATCAAAATCGGCGCAACGCCAACTCACATGCCCAGCGTCGGTATGATTCAAGTTTACAATCACCAGGCATGTATCACGTTCAGCCGGACAGGATCGCAGCAACGCGATTGCGTTATCATGGCTGTTGTGCACCAGACGCAAAGGAACTCCCGGCACGAACGCAGGGTGATGAGACACTATTGTATTCAAACGCTGAATATGCTCTACCAGATTTTCGGAGCACCCCCAATTCATGGAAGGGGCACCATGCACATCCACTTTCTCTGTGGCCAACCACTCAACACCATTGGTAATGCCGAAGCCACCACCATCCGACAGCAACGCTGCCAGGGCTGTACGCATACGGGCATACCCCGACGATGTGGCTGCAAGACGATTGTTGTCGTGCGTCTCGGCAAAATGAATCAGGAGACCCTTTTCCTGCGAGATTCGTATGGCATCCGGAAGATAATATTCGATCTGTTCACGCGTGTACTGCTGAAACAATTCACTGTAGGCCCAATCCAATCCCGCCTTGGACATCAGAGATTCCGTAACGGTGACCTTCCCGCCCAGACCTTCCAACATAAAGATCGTATCAGGATATTGTGTGCGCACCTTGGCCACGACATATTCCCACACCATCTCAGGAACCATATAACCCGCATCACAACGGAATCCATCCACACCCTGCCGACACCAGAACAAAAAGACTTCTGCAATATACTCCCAGAGATGACGGACCTCATAGTTCAACTGTGACAGATCCTCCCACGTCACTCCCCAGGCGCCCGGCGAACGGAAACGGTCATCTTCAGTGCGCTCGAACCACTCGGGATGATGCACTTGCAACGTGGATGCCCAGCCCGTGTGGTTGATGGGAATATCCAGAAACAGCCTGGCCCCGCGGGCGTGTACTGCATCGACCAGCTCAATGAACTGCTGAAGCGGTGTCGTCTGCCGATCAAACTCCGCCAGCGCCGGATCCACATCCATAAAATCGATCACGGCAAACGGGCTGCCATAGCGGCCCATGCGGGCATAGGTCGTGGGCGTGGGATGAATCGGCAGAAGCTGAATAATCCTACAGCGCAGTGTACCAGTGATAAAATCGAGTTCCTTGATCAGATTACGAAACGTCCCGGACTGCGGAATGACATGATAACCATCTTTTTCCAAGGTATTGACGGCATGCACCTGTTCCGCTGTCAATTTCTGTCTGCCATCCGTATGAAACTGCCGCACAAAGGCGGTATACAGGGAGTTCCCGCCGGCATAGGCTTCGGGTTCAACCTTGATCCGAGCATTGTCGCCTGCAGGCCAAAGGGGTTCGCTCTGCCCCGCAGGCAAAAAGAAAGACTTCGCCTTAAAGCAGCCCGGTTCCAGTACCGGCAAACACAATCTGAACAAATCCGGTTGCACGCGCTCCATGGCAATGTCGTGCCAGTCACGGGACAATATCGATTTCCCCTGTTCAACCGCCCGAATGATCTCGCGTCGGTGCACGACGGCATGCCCGATATTCGTGCGCAGCCATGCTTTGCCATCCGGTGCATCTGGAACCGTCAGCAAAAATTCCACCACATCTCCACGATACACCACGGAGTAACTTCCCGGAGCCGGGCTCTGTTTCAATCCATTCATCCTCAATCCTCTCCAGTCCGCAATGTAATCCCTGCACCATGAGCTGTCGAGTACGAGGGAAGGGAGAATTGTGGATTTTGGAGTGCGGAGTGCGGATTGTGGCCGTAGAGCGGTTTTCCAGAGCTGCGCATGAACGCCGCTTGCTATTGCACAGGAAGCAGAAGTCTATTATGGTGAAAAGTCATGTCGAAAGATGCATCAAAGCAAAGACTTGTTACACGCCTGCTGCTACCGGTGGTCCTGTTCATCTGGCTGGGACTGGCATGGGCGGCACGACAGCACGCCGAGACAGACGCCTTCGGGTGGCAGGCCGCAGAATGGTTTGCGCATCGAGGCAAATGGATCATCTTTGCCCTTGCGGGGCTTGGTTTCACCGCCAGCGTAGTTTGGCGGGAACGGACTACACTCACGAAACGTCTCGCCATCCAGGTCTGCCTGGTCTGTGCGTTTATCCTGGGCCTTACACTATGGCGCACCGTGCCCATTCATTTCTTTCTGCAGGAGCAATGCCGGTGGGATGAACAAGGTCATCTGCGTCAGACCGCGGAATACACCTGCGCACCGGTCTCACTCGGCAATCTACTCCTTGCGCGAGGAAAACAACTCGGGGTAACCGAACGCGAGCTGACGCTGTTGGCAGGCACCACGATCGAAGGCACAGCACTGAACAATCTTATCTGGGCGGCTGAATGTTTTGGCCTGCGCGTAGTAACATGCGGTGTCATGTCGCTATCCGAACTTGAACGCCAAGGTGGGCCGGCACTGGTCACTGTTTCCACACTGCCCACAGTCCGCCACATGACGCTATTAACTGAATTCTCCGACAAAGGCGTCCACTTCGTTGATCCCGCCTACGGAGCCCGCACAATCTCACGCGAACGTTTTCAAAAGATTTGGTACGGCAAGACACTGGTGTTTGCCAAATGATTCAACCGAAAGGATCATGATGAAAATAACAGACGCTGACTTCTGTGAGAACCATTGCCCTGTGTGCACCAACGCCCGAAAGGGACATCCACTGGCCCGCGTACTACAGAAAATCGAAATGATCGTGACCTTCGGCGGCTGCCCCGCAGGCCGAGCGCGCAAGAAAAAATATGGCGTGGCTCCGAATGAATCTTTATCTTCCCGTTAAGGTCATGGTTGCGCCTTTCATACCTTTGCCACATAATTTCAGCATGCATTTTAAAACAGACAAAGTTTTTAAGAAAGCACTCTTCCACGATTGCAAAACCATACATGCCAGCATGATGGCTATCGTACTGGCAATGGCGACGACCGCAACCGCGCAAACCATCCCTCCCCCGGATGATACAATCGCCATTACATCGGCCCCGCCCTATGAAGCCACCGGCTTGCTGTATATTTCCAAAGCAGACACCAATTCAATTGGTCTGCATTGCCCGGTTCTGATTATCGAAGGGTTCGAGCACAACCTCATGAACTGGCCCGAGCTCTATGCCTTGATAAATGAACAGGGCCTGATGAATGAGATGCACGCATATGGTCGCGATATCGTCATTCTGAATTTCGGGGATTCCACCACCAACGTCCTGGCAAATTCCGCCCTGACGGAAAGCGCCATCAACTACATCAATGCCCATCGCGCTGACAGTACCGACAAGTTCGTAGCCATCGGTGTCAGCCTCGGCGGTCTGACGCTCCGCAAGGCACTGGTCGATATGCCAGACCACGATGTGAATACCTGGGTCAGTTTCGATGCCCCGCACGAAGGTGCCAATATACCACTGGGGCTTCAGGAATTCTTTGAGTTCTTCGGTGCCAGCGACAATGAACTTTTTGCTGAGATAAAGGCTTTTCTAACCCTTCTTGATACGCCTGCATCCCGAGAGATGCTGATCACTCACCACAGTCATGCACCCGATGCACCGGCAGGCGGCAGTCTGCCTGAGCGCGACACATTTGTTGACGCCATGAACCATGGCGGATATCCGACAAACTGCAAAAGTGTGGCGATCAGCAACGGCTCGGGATACGGGGAGAAGCTACCCTTCGATCCCGGCGAATTGATCATTCACTGGCATCATGCTGAAGGTCTCCTTGGCGTAAATATTGATGCCGACATTCACGCCCTGCCCCAGTCAGACTCAACCGCCTCACAAGTCTTCTACGGCCGACTCTACATTTCGATTCTGGGTAGCTCAAAGACCGTCAACTCCTACTATTCGTTCTCTCTGGATAATGCACCAGGCGGCTATCGCCCTTCTTTTATGGACCTCTATGATAACATTCCCGCAGACTATCTTGTTGGCGGTGATGATTATTGCAATCAAACCAATCATTGCTTTATTCCCACCGTGAGCGCGCTGGGCATCCCGATCGAAAACATCGCGTCAAATCTGGCATCAAACACTGAATTGCTCTCTCTGAGCCCGTTTGATGAGATTCACTATGCCATCACCAATGAAGCGCATGTTTCCATCAACCCTCGCAACAAGCGCTGGTTTGTTCGCGCCATACTCGAAGAGCATGACACAGATGGCGACGGCTTTGATGACTACCACGAATTTCTGACGGGGACGTCATACGATTCTGCAGAAAGCAAACTGGCCGTCAACGTGTATCTGGAGGTACAACTTGCTGACGGCAACGCAATTCTGTCATGGGATCTTTCGCCAAATACTCAATACGAAGTATGGATGTCCGCGAACGTGGTGGGACCATGGACCCTGCAGGAAACGCTTCCTCCGTCGACCGATCCTGATGTGACACGCGAGTACATGTTGGATTCAGAAGCGGACACTGCTTTCTTCAAGATCGTGGCCAAACCCATCGACCCTGTTACCGACTGAGCTCAGAACGTGATCTCGAGACCGGTCTGAACAGCATGATCAATCAGGTACCCGAACTCTGCCTCATCGTCGGTCGAGGATAAGGAGGCGTGAACAAAGAACTCCACTCGCTCACGCTCGTGGCTACAAGAAGCATGCCGCCTCAATAGGCCCTTCATCTGTCTCGCGCACTTGCGCAGTCCTGCCTGACATGGGATAATCACTGCAAATCATGAGTGTCCCCGATAAAATCAAAAAGAAGCTGCGCGAGTTGCCGGACAAGCCGGGTTGCTATATCATGCGCGACCGCAACGGACGTATCATTTACGTAGGCAAAGCGCGCTCGTTGCGCAAACGCGTGCAGACGTATTTCCGCCAGGCCACGTTGCGCAGCGCCGATCCCAAATTACGCAGCTTAATCAAAAGCGCGGCGGACCTGGACTTTCTCGTGGCACGCAATGAAGCCGAAGCGATTCTCACCGAAGGGCGTCTGATCAAGGAATACCGCCCGCGTTACAACGTCGCCTTTCGTGATGACAAGCGCTTTCTGCTGATCCGGATTGATCAAACCGAAATCTGGCCACGCCTGAAACTGGTACGTATCCGCCATCGTGATAACGCCACCTATTTCGGACCTTATGCCTCGTCCCTGGCCACGCGCTCCACGGTCGACTTTCTCGAAAAGCAATTCGGCCTGCGAAAATGCGCACCGGTCGAACCTACTGTCGACACCTACACACATTGCATCAACGACATTGTCCGCTTCTGCTCCGCGCCTTGTGTACAAAAAATTACACACGACGAATACACGCAACGCGTAGAAGACACCTGCGCCTTCCTGCGTGGCGAGAAACCGGAACTGCTCAAAGGGTTGCGGGCAGAGATGGAAACCGCTGCAGAGGAACTGAATTTTGAGAAGGCCGCCGCCATCCGCGACACGCTGTTCATGCTGGACCGCACCATCCGCCAAAATGCACGCATGACACGATCCCCCGAACAGCAGCACGAAGCCGCACTCGAAGGAATCAAGGAGCTGCAAAAACAACTTGCTCTACCACGAGTACCACATGTCATTGAAGGGTTTGATGTCTCAAACATTTCCGGAACCTATTCCGTAGCCAGCATGGTCTGCGCCCTGGACGGCATGCCTCAGCGAAAGCGATACCGTCGCTTCCGCATTACCGGGGTGGACGGTATCGACGATCCGCGTATGATTGCCGAAGCCGTACGACGTCGCTACAGTCGCCTGATCGAGGAAGGCGCTAAACTACCGGATCTCATCATGGTCGACGGAGGCATCACACAACTACGCGCTGCACGCCGCGAGCTTGAGGCACTCGGTCTTTCAGACCTGCCCTCTGTAGGACTCGCAAAACAATACGAAGAAATATACAACACAGATCCAGGAAAACCCATTCGGCTGAAAGCAGAATCAGACGCACTTAAAGTGCTGCAACGACTGCGTGACGAAGCGCATCGTTTTGCCATCACGTATCACCGCCGTCTGCGCAGCAAACGCATTCGCGAATCTGCGCTTGATGAAATTCCCGGCATCGGGCCGAACCGCAAGCAGCAACTCCTGCAACACTTTGGATCCGTACATAAACTTGCCCGAGCATCCGTGGAGGATATCACCGTCGTCCCCGGCATCGGCCTCGAAATGGCACGCACCATTCATAAACAATTGACCCGGCAGGAATAATTAATTGACGCCCGGCGATTCACGCTTCCGGACGGCATGGGACTGCCGTCCCTACCTTCCACGCTGGATAGGGTGATGAGCTTACCCCAATTCCAGGATAGTAACTTCGGGGCGACGGTTGAAACGCAGGCCGTTAAGACTACCCACGCCACGAGTGGTATAAATTTGCCGCCCCTCCCATGGGTTCAGTCCCGCAACGTATCGGTGATCCGTAACCGGTGCCAAAGGTTCGCCAATCAGCGGCAAAGAAATCTGTCCACCGTGCGTATGCCCACACAGCATCAAGTCCCAATCATATTCGGTAATCACTTTTTTGGAATCCGGATTGTGTGACAACACCACACGCGGCACTTGCGGGGATGTCTGCACGCCGCCGAAAGCCGTCCAGGGCTCAGCATCATTCGCCCAGAGGTCTCCGAGCCCAACCAGCTCAAGGTCCCGGCCGTTTACTTCCACTTGCATCGCTCTATTATGCAAAACCGTAATGCCGGCGTCTTCAAGCAAACCCGTCATCTCAGACAAATCTGCATACCCGCCATGCGGTCGAGCCCAGAGTCCGCCATCGTGATTTCCCATGCAGGCAAAACAAGGACCATGATTGCTCAACAAACGCAATGCCTCAACAAAGGCAGGGCGGTCCGGAATCTTTCCCGTAATTAAATCGCCGGTCAAACAGGTGATGTGCGGGTTCTGCTTGATTCCCATCTCAATGGCTTTACGAATGAACGAAAGCGGTACAATCTCTGATGCATGAAAGTCTGATAACTGCAGAATCCGCACCGGACGGGCAGCTTCCTTTCCCGGCAGAGTTACACCGACCTTCGATACCCGCAACCACCGTGGCTCCACATATCTCAAATCCACATACCCTCCCCCGAGTATTGCGACCATGCCATACAAAAACCGTCGTCGTGTGAGTCCTTGATTCATACGTCTATAGAATACCCAAATCTCAACCAATCTGCAACGGGAACAAAAAACTACAACAAGACATCCTGTAGGCCCGCTCCATGAGCGGGGCCTGCTTCTACCTGCTCAAACGCGCTCCCCTTCGCTGCGCTGCGGGGAAGCACGTCCTTCACATCCTTCAAAGCTTGTAGGACGGGCTTCCCGACCAACGGGAGGGCGCCCGTATATCTCATCCATACTGTATTGAAACCCGTGTGAACAGATTCTGCATTGCTTAGCACGCGCTCCCCTTCGCTGCGCTGCGGGGAAGCACGTCCTTCTATGAGGTTTCACGTCAACTCCTAATTTACTCATCTCCTCTGAATTCGTTCTGGCAATGATCCGGCTGATGATGGCTCCGCCAAAATGGTCGGACAACCTTCTATCCGTTAGGGACGAACCCTTAACAAAATACTGCATGCGCCGCGGACGGCTTGGGCAGCCGGAATGACCAGGGAGAACAATCTACAAAACGGTGCTTTCTGCACCAAGGACGCGCACGTTTCCCTGAACATCACCATAAATCGAATTCAATTTCATTGTTTCATTCCAATAAGTCTCTCGCGTTCTTTACGCCGCCTTGAGGATCGCTCCCTCAGGGACGATGTCCTGTTCCAGATACTTCCAGAGGGCAATAAGCAGTTTCCTTGCCAGTGCGACGATGCCCTTTCGTCGTGATCGCTTAGTCCCAGCGTAGCGCTCGAGGTACCAATGCGTCAGAGCACTGTCGGGTTGCCAGCGAAGCCAGAGCCAGGCCAGCTCAATCATCGTCGTTCTTACCCTTCGGTTGCCAGCCTTGCTGATGCCTTGCTCACGCAAGGTATCACCACTATCGAAAGGCGTTCCCGTCAACCCAGAGAAGGAGCCGAGGCGCTTTCGGTTGGCAAACTCGCGCCACCCGAAGCACTCATGGCACAACACCCACGAACTCTGCACTCCAATGCTTTTGAGCTGCTGCAGTTTGCGCGCTTGCCCAACCGCTTTGCTCTGCGGGCTGGCTAGAGCCTCTTTCTGTGTCTCCTCTACAGCCGCCAGTTGCTCATCAACAAGCTTCAATCGATTTCGCTCTCGCCTCAGCTCGTTGAGCCATGGAGTTGGCAATTCACGAGCCTTCCAGTCACGCAACGCACTCACCTCAACACGCAAAGCCTTGCTCGCATCCACTCCGTGCAACACGCACAGTGATTTGATCCGCGCCCGATGTGCGGTTCGCTCCTTGGTCAACCGCTCCCGCTCCCGGTGCGTTCTTAACTGTGCTTCCTGCTCTTCATTAGGCACCTGCACCTTAGCGAATGAGTCGCGCTCCCCCCAGAGCTCATAACGCACGAGGAGCTTCAGCAGCTTTCGCGAATCAAGGCGGTCGGTCTTGCGCTGACGTGCCTGGCGAGGCACTTCAATACTCGACGGATCCATTATGTAGTTGGTGATCCCATGCTCCGTGAGCATTCGGTCGACCCAGAACCCATCACGACCCGCTTCATAGCAACTCACCACAGGCGCTTCCGCCGGCAAAGCGAACTTCTCCTTTGCTCGTTGCACTTCTTTCAGAAGCGTCTCAACCGCCCGAGCCGGGATCGTTCGCTCGCGGTGTGTACTTCCATCACCAAAGCAAAGCTTCCAATTTGTGTTGCTCAGTTCCATCGCCATTAGTAGTTTCCTCTCTTGCAGGGACATGCTCTTGCTCCTTTCTCAGGGGTTTAATGTTGCTTCCTGAGTATAGGAGCTGAGTGTGTCCCTGCATAGTATCTACACATCATTTGTAAAAACTTCCACATGCCCTTCTGTTTTTCTACGCGAACGTCGCCGTATTACGGGCAGCAAAAACACGATCGGAAGCAGAAGCAGCATGGACGGAGCCGGCGATTCGACAAATTCATCAAACTCCAATCCTTTGTCAGCTTTAAGCGATTTCTTTTCCGCACGTTTCAGCATCTCCCACTGTGCTGAGTTTTCTACCACGATATAGGAAGTCACGGGAATCAAGATGCCAACCTCACGACTCCACTGTACAAGCTGTGATAAATACGTATCTTCCAGGGCTGGCTGAAACACGGTCTTTTCCCATTGCTCCAAGAGCGCCAAGCCCTGTGAGAGTAACGCGTCTTCTGAAAGCACCGTCATCTTCTCAAGCAAGATGTAATTCTTTGTCTCTGCATCATAATACTCAACAGCCATGTCTGCAGGCAACCGCACCACACTTGATTCCCTCGGTCGACACAATGCATACGCAGTATCTGCGCGCAATAGAATCACGGGTGACGATGACGGCAATGACGGCACCACATTCACGGAACCACCTTCAAATGCGTGCACGTCAAACCGTCCATCCGAACGTGCTTCATAATATGCCGATACATCGGGTACAATGTCCGCAAACGGACCAAACCCGCCCTCACGCAACGGGCGGGTCTTCTCAGCACGCAAGACAACAAAGACCGGAGCCATCGGTACATTATCCGGTCCAAATGTTGGCATGTCCCGTACGGTCAAGAGCGCACTCTTCATCGCACGCTCGGGACACAATGCACCTCGAAACGGAATCCTGTCACGGTTGCGCGAAATGACCTCGGGCACCTCCTTCAACGACACAAGATCCGGAGTAGCATGCGCAAATTCATAGTTGGCCAACGTCACGCGACACATGGTCGTGGTGGGAAGTGCATCGCTCACACGCACAAGCGTCTGCGTGATGCTTTCCCATCCCGTCTCCGCTGCCTCAGAGAAATCCACAACAAAATGAACATACGATTGACGCTGCACCGCAGGCAGCGCTGCAGCCCTGGAAGACGGAATCACCAGCGTATCGCGAATCGATCCCTTACATAGAAACGCGTTGTCGCTTTTCGGCTGTTCTTCCGCCAGGGCCACCTCCTCCGACCCGATACGAATGTGCGGAGACAGTCCTGTCGGAAAACTGAAAGCAATCTCCGTGGTGCGCCACTCTTTGGCTGCAAACGGAAACACATTCAGGCGTATCTGATTATTTCCCGTGTAGACCAGCATGCCGGGATCTCGACGCACACGATCGCGAATCATATGATAGACCCACATGGCCGCCTTCTTTTCAAAAATGCGTCCAGGAACACGCTCCTCGCCTATATGCAGCCAATAGCCCGAAATCACAACACCGTCCGGCACCGTCAAGTCCGCCACGTATTCAGATCCGGTTCCCCCTTTATTTTCAAGGGAAAGCACAACCGTTGCAGTGGTTGTGTTGTTGGATTCACTGATCTTCGTTTCCCACCCCGCAAGCTGCACATTGCGCGAAGGAAGCCGAACACGGTTGCGGTTGCGATTACGCCGGCGACGAGACGCTGACCCGAACAAATCACGAAACGATGAGTCAACCCGACGATACTGCAAAGGCCCACCAAAGAACATGGTCTCAATGTGCTGAGCCTTGCGATCGGGCAGAATCATGCCATCGAGCACAATGTGATCATACCAATCGGTAATAAACGGCAGGTAGTTCCCCTGCTTGATCGCGTGCAACCGTAGAAGCGTCCGTTTGAGCGCACTCCGATACACGGGAATATTACCCGTCTCGTAGTCCGGTCGATACGCCACATCCAGAGCACTGCTCAAAGCCAACTTATCTACGATCGCGCGACCGGTATAACCAAGAGGAATAATGGCAACACAAACTGAAAACAACACAACGACCCGGGTCGTGCCAAGTCCCGCAGCCAGAACCTTGCCTTCGTCAAAAAGAGTGCGTGTGTGCACAATAAATAAAAGTGTCGGAGCAAGAATCAGAAACCCGGCACCGAAGGCAAACAATGCTGGAAGAGCGAGCGGTAGAAACGGAAGAAACACAACAAAGAAGTACAACGTGAACGGGTACAATGCGCTTCGCAGACACCAGGCTGCCACACCTCTACTGCTTTTCTCAGAAAACGGCAGCAGCAAAAAAAGTGCATTCAAACCTGTCAGCACGTAGACCGTTTTCGATTGGAAGTCATAGGGAAACGAAACATGATGGTTAAGAATCAATCCCCCGACGGGTGCTATTAATCCCGCGACGATCAGCATCGCAACCCGCCCCCATTTCAGGCGTCGCAACCCCATGTAGCTGTATGCAAGAATGCGCAAAAACGCCATCAGCAAAATCACGGTGGATCCCACCGACAAAATGATCATCACGATAACCGACGGGTCACGAACTCGGAAAAGCCAGTGGGCCATGTGCATGCCCGCAAACCAGGCCGTGGGCACCAGCACCAGGGCAAGCACAGAGAGCCCCACGTCCACAGCCCGATTCAGCCTTACTGGAAAACAGGCCAGTCGCAATGCCGCATAAAAAAGCGAAGGCATCATCAGCGCATACTGGTAATAGAACAGCTGTGAGCCGGGCAACATCCACTCTGTCACGGTATTGGGAATGATACGCTCAAGATGCACCGTAAAGAACCACAAGTACCCAATTTCGGCAAACAAAACAAAGGCACAGAATATCAGACCGACGAATCGTTTCAATCGGTGCAACGTGATCCAGGCCACCCCGGCGCTGAGCAAGAGAACCACTTCGTAATAAAAGATCTGGCTCGCCCATAAAAACTGTTCGGGATTTACCTCACCACGGATCAACTGCCAGGCACGCGTGTTAAGGAACAACAACAAAAGTTGCGGCACAAGCATCACCCAAAACAGCATCCAGGGATGTTTGACATCGTCAGACAATGCTGAGGTACGCTCCTTCCTGCGAAATAAAAATCCAACCACCTTCTGCCAGAAAGTTTTAACCACGACGAGTTGTTCGTCTTTATCGGGATGGTTTTCTTCAAACAATTCTTCACTCATAATTCAACCTCCGTTCCGTACAGATATACACACCCACTAGGGCACTCAGAAAAACAAGAACACCCACACTCAAATGAATTCCCGCCCACAGGCATTCCGGCAGAAGGCATCGTGCTCCGACCGACGCAAAATATCCCAACGTGATGCGGCAGACGTTCGTCACCAGCGAAATTCCATAGGCCGCAACAATCACACCAAATGCCAGGGGCAGGGACGGTTTCCGATAGCGACAAATGAGCCCCAGCAACATCGCGGTAAGCAACACAAAGAAACCGGTCCCACTGCACGCAAGGGAGACCAAAACCGGCAGCACCGCGTTCTCAATCAGGTAGCCGTCATCAACCCGCACGCAAGGTGCCCCGAGAAAAAATGCAGAGAACCGCGCAGCCGGCAAACAAAAGACCGCTTGCCGGAAGGTCGCCGCAGTGAACGTCAGTGGCGAAAGTACCACAATGACTGCCGCCGTGAGCAGCGTGCTACGGTGCTGACGGGATAGCCTGAGATCAGATCGTTGAATTTTTATTTTCATGTTGCTGATGATACATTTGATTTTGCATCCCTCGCCTGCGGCTCGGCCATCGGCTCACAGAGCCGACTCTACAATCGCTGCTTCCGAACCGCTTGCTCTCCATTCCCCCATTAACCAATAACCCTTTTTCTCTCCTTCGCTTTTCCTCTACGCATCCATGTTGTGCAGCAATAGACGACGAGCAGCTTCACGTTGTGCCGGTGGTGCCATTTCAAGAATACGACCACGAACGCCCTCCAGCTCTCCTCGCGCCCAGGACGCACACTTCTGCCGGCGCGTCCAGGGAACATCCTCCATTTCATCCAGCGTCTCAAGATGTGTTGCGAGAATCGCCGCAATACCGTTACGTATGATTTTTTGTTTCGCAAGATCTCCATCCCCGCGTTCGTAATCCAACAGCTGAATTAGCGGAGGCAAGGCTTCAGGGGTCAATATCTTGAGACAGATAGGCCGCAATGCTCGCGGTTTACCTTCAATCACTTTAGCCACATTATACCTTGCGCAAATCACATCGTTGGGCGTCAGAGATAAAACCGCAAGCGCCACGGAAAGAGCCAGTATGTCCTTGTGAAGAATCCACACAAATCCATGCTGTCGATGAACTTTGACAACCATGATTACCAATCCTACTGCCACAAGAATCGAGCCGTAAATACCGGTGATGCGCAGATGTGTAAGTCCACTGTAATCAATATACATCATAAGCCGTCGAATGGCACCCACAGCCAAAACCAGATTTTGTATCGCCCAAATATCTACCAGCACGCGCAGGCGTCTGACGTGCGGATGAAAGTTAAGCCCGCCGGAAAAAACAATTCCGATCACTCCTGTGCTGACCGCCAGGCCCAGCGTCAGCCAACCGCAACCAGCATGGGTGTAATCGGTCCATGTGATACCTTCAGGCAGCGTCGCCTTGAAATAAAGATAGACGGCATCCATGGCATGGTATGCCAGGAACAAGATGTTCACACACAATAGCGTCAATAATGCCGTGATGTAGTTGCCGTCATCATGCGTTCCTGATTCTTTCGGCTGAGTCATCATGTCAAGAACCGCCAACAACTTCACGCCCAACGATTTTCCAATCGGCCTCATCAGCGCGGCAAACAACAGCAGCCATACACCCCACATCATCATCCGACCCAATGCAATAAGTTCCGTAAATCTCTCGCACAATTCAACAATGTGGTCGCTCAACTTTTCTGTGATTCGAGACACCACCGGATTGGCCGCACGAAAGATCAGAACAAACACGATGCAGGTTGCAATCGGAATCAGCACAGCACGCAACGGGATTCCGCGCCGTGTCACCTCCCCTCTACCTTCATCATCAGAGGCGCGGATATAGATACCAAGTACATGACCCAGCAGCCGCGCCGGTGCACGGAAGAGTGACGAAAAACCAGCCCACAGGGCTTCGAGAATTCGCCACTCAGGACAATGCAATTTGATAGCGGTCAACACCAGCGCACCCCAACCTACCACGGGCAATAACCACCAGTGCCGCCACATCCCCATGAGCGCAATAGCTATCGTGATCAATGCCGGCGCAATCGCCGCACGTGCCCGTTGCCAACGCAGAGCCATCAATCCCACCGTGGCACCGATCAATACGAATCCCGCTCCGGTGCCGCCCGGTTCAGAATACAAACCTATGTCCGCCACGACCACCATCAGGATCAGTGCCACTGTATCCTGCACGCGCACAGGTAACCCAAGAAAATCATGCCCAAACTTCAGCAATGCGCGCTGCCACCACGGCCGCAACGGCTCCGCTTCTTTTGGTTCCGTATTCCACCGATCCGCCGGATCGCGGGAAGACTCGTCAGCATTAAAGTCTGTATCAGGTATCTGCTCTTCCTCATTCATCGTGAGCTCCTTTTCCACGTCCATTTTATATCTCCTCATCGTTGTCGTATTCTCTGCTCTGCACACCCGC
>JADHWI010000056.1 GCA_016783565.1 Kiritimatiellia bacterium | reverse complement strand
AAGACACTTTCTGCCTCCCCTTCAAAGATCATCCGTTTCGGATTAAGTATCGTGACTTTTATATCAAATCTCCCTCTTTCTTTTCGTTCGACTGACGCAATCGGCCTCGCGATGCGCGGCAGACCCACGGGCCTGAAATCGGCTCTGAGAGCCGACGCTACACCAGCGACCATGCGAGGTCGACGTCACAACGTCACTTCAACCGAAACGGGGCTGTAGCGGCCGCCCTCAGAGCGGAAACGCGCGTTGCTCGGAATACATCACACCATTAACAAATAACTCCCAGTCTCCCCCTCTACTCTTCCGTCTCCTGATCCTGGATGGTCAGAAACTCGGCAATTGCTTTCCGCATGCCTTGTTCGATCTCCGGAGTCAGATCCGCGACCGTCTCAATGGCTTCCAGAAGTTGAGCATCCGTCTTATTTACAAATCCGTATATACCGGTTCGAAACTGTTTGCGCTGTTCCTCAGTGCGATTCTCAAGGTATCCCTTTTCAATGGTATAGAGAATCAACGCACTCTCAGCCACCGAAACAGGCATGAATTCGTCTTGCATCAGGAGGCTGTGAATGACTTCCCCCTTACGCACCACCTTTTCGGACTCACCGGAAAGACCTGAAGAAACACGACTCAAGCGTAATACTTCCGCATAGCGTGCATGATCTGCAGTCAGATCTCGACTCAGTTTTCTTAAAATCTTCGGTTGCACGCGCCCCCCGACGATGGATAAGGATAGATTCAGATCCACGGCTGGCCGACGTCCCTCCGCAAATATAGCGCTGCTGAGCGATATCTGTCCATCCGCCATTGATACGAGGTTAGATGGAATATATCCGGTCATGTCGCCCTGCAGCGTTTCCGCTACTCCGAGAAACGTCATTGACCCAGAACCATGTTCTTCGTTGAACTTGCCGGCTCGCTCCATCAACTGGGTCTGAACGTAAAAAACATCACCGGGATAAGCTTCGCGCCCGGGCGGACGATCCATTAACAGCGACAGTTGACGATAAGCCCAGGCATGTTTGGTGAGGTCATCAAATACCACCAGCACATCCTGCCCCTTGCCCACAAAATACTCACCCATGGCCGCGGCCGAAAACGGGACAAGATATTGCTCACCTACCGGGGCATTATCGTTTGCCGCCGCAATCACCGTATAATCCAATGCATTGGAACGTTGCAACGTTGACAACACTTTTTCAAGCCCGGAAATGGATTTTCCGATACAACAATATATGCAAACAATCCCCTTGCCCTTCTGGTTCAATATAGCATCAACCGCAATCGCCGTCTTGCCGGTCATTCGATCCCCAAGAATCAACTGCCGCTGCCCCTTAGCCAGGGGAGTCACCATGTCCACAACCTTTGTTCCTGTAGCAAAAAAATCATTCATCGGCGCGCGACCGGTCAGAGGAACAGAGTCTCGCAAAACGGGGTAATGATCATCGGCCTCGACTTCACCCTGGTGATCACACGGATCCCCAAGGGCCGAAACCATCCGACCCAACAGATGCTCGCCAACGGGAATTTTAAACGGTTCGCTTACCCCCGTGACTTCCTGCCCAAGGCGCAGTTTCCCCTGATCACCCAACGCCAGGGCAAGAACATGGTCCTCGTCAAACCCCATGATGATGCCCTTGACTCCCTCACCCAGGGTCACAATCTGACCGTTCAAGCACGAAGAAAGCCCATCAATTCGGACAATCATCTCCTTGATGTCCTGAATCGTGCCTTTTTCTTCGTACTTTATTTTAAACAGAGGTACGCGTGAACCGAGCGATCTCTTCATTGAATCCCTCCTGAATGCTGTCTGTTAGCTCGGTCTTCTCAATCAGTTCTTCAACAAGTTCGGGACGATTGGTGTGGATGTGGTGTATCCATTGCTGCAAAAAGCGACGTGTCTGCTCAGGTTCCACGTTCTCAAGCATGCCGTTCTTAAGGGCATAAAGAACGATCACCTGATCCTGCATTGGAACCGGCACATTTTCATCCTGCTTGAGCAGCTCCTCGATAACCCGCCCTTTCTTTAAGCGCTTTTCCACATCCCCGGAGACGCCAGCTTTAATCCGGGTCAACTTCTCCAGCTCTTTGTACCGGACATATTCAAGTTGCAGCATGCCGGTCATCTTCTTGACCGCGGGCCACTGAACCTTGCTGCCAATACGGGACACAGACAAGCCCATATCAATGGCGGGTTTAAAGCCCTCACCAAACAACACCGAGTTAAAATAGATCTGGCCATCCGTCATCGAAATAATGTTCGAAGGAATGTAGCCTGCCACGTCACCCTGAAGCGTTTCCACGATAGGAAGGTGCGTCATGGAGCCACCGCCTCTTTCAGGACGCAGTTTCCCTGCGCGCTCAACGAGCTGCGAATGAATATAAAAAATGTCACCGGGATAGGCATCGCGCCCTGGTGCCCGCTCGAGAAGAAGAGAAATCTGCCGATAAGCCCAGGCATGCTTAGTAAAGTCATCGAACACGACCAATACGTCCGCATTCTTCTCATACATAAAGTATTCACCCAGACTCGATGCGACGTATGGACAAAGGTACTGCTGGCCGATCGGGTCTGAGGCGGTGGATGCCACAATCATACCGTAATCCCAGATATGATGCTGATCATAGATTGCACGCACTTTATTCAGCAGCGCCTCGGATTTACCAATCAAGGCATAGATGCAAAACACATTGTTGCCGCGCTGACTCACAATGGCATCCAATCCCATCGTGGTCTTTCCCGTCATTCGATCTCCGATAATCAACATGCGCTGGCCCTTGCCAACCGGCTTGAGCATATCCACAATCTTTGTCCCCGTCTGCAGGACTTCTGCCAGGGGAACCCGCTCCAGCACGGTAGGTGCCTGGGTAAAAATCGTATGCTTCATGGCTTCTTTGATTGGACCCTGCCCGTCAATCGGTTCGGCCAACGCATTAACTCGCCGTCCGATAAAGTTCTCACCTACCGGGACCTTGAATTCATCCATGGTCGCCACAACTTTATCACCAGGGCGAATTGAAATGGTGGAATCCAAGACCAGAGCCAGCACATAGTCAGGGTCAAAACCAACCACAACCGCACTGGATCCCTCACCAATGGTCAACATCTGACCATTCATGCAGTTGCTCAGACCCGTGATACGAACCACGTCCTGTCGCACTTCAGCAACAGAACCGTACTCCTTCAATTTCAATAAATTAATCTTCAACGCCATTGAGTCTCTTTTCCTTCGTGCAAAACTGGAGCGTTTGAGTGTTCGGGTATTGGTTGCCACTGTGCTACGCAATAGTAACGTGCACCGCGGTCAAGAAAGACAGCATTGACGGACAACCTTCGTTACAGGCGCCTATCCCTCCGTCTCCATTCAAACAACACTCCATTACACCATGACTCCATCGCCCTCTTGATCACGCCTCTCCCAAACGTGCCGTGTCTCAAGCCAAAAATACATACCCCAAAATCAACCAATAAAGATCAACTCCCCCATCTCCCCGCGCCCTACGGTCCTTCCTCGCGTTCCTGCCGTAACTGCTCCCACATACGCTCATCGCGAGTCTTCCCATACCACCTGAGGAAGAACAGTAAACTCAAAAAGGCAAGAAAACCAAGGATAATATAGATGATGACCCAAGTGGTCTTCATGCTGGGCGCCTTGACGGGAAAGCCATATTTCTTGGTCTTTTCAATGGGCTTTAGTGCAGCTCGGACACGATTGATTTCCATTTCTATGGCATCGACTCTCTCTGCCTGATCCCTATAAAATGCAACATATTGGGAACTCAATGTGTCAGGCCCCACCTCCTTCGCAATCCTCTTGAGTCGACCCATAACGCTAGTCAACTGCTTTTCAATTGATGGGAACTTTTCCTTCTTGGTAATACGATCCACCAGGTTGCTGGCATTACCCAGCAGTGCCGCTATCCGCGGACCATTTATATTCCACTTATCACGAATCTTGACTTCAAATTCAATAGATTCGCCCGCACCCACTTCAATATCATCCAAATACACATAGGCTGTCCCGGTTTCTGAATCCACCCCTACGGACAATTCACCTGCATCAAGAACATCGCCTGCCTCAATTTCCGGCGGCAAAGGGCTACTCACATCCACAAGGCGGCTCAATGTGGGTGATGTATTTTGAGCCGTGATGCGAACCACCACAGTGCCATACTCGTCTTTGGGCAGCTCAATATCGCGCCTCAGTCGAAGCGCACGCCGATCCTCTCCCACCAATGTTCCAGGATCCTGCCCTGTTTCCAACACAAGGTTCTCAAGATGTCCCACATCACGCTTTACCCGCGCCAGCCGCTTCAGATTGGATTCGTAGGCTGTGATATGCTGCAGGGGTTGCACACCAGGGCGAATCGCATGCTCAGCCTGCACTTTCCGTATTTGCGCCAATGCCTCATCAACCTGCTGTCGCAATGCATTGCCAGTGGAAACAAGCTCTGTCGCAGCAAGTTTTGCCGCCAAATTTCCAACCTGAACGGAAAGTGCATTGAGCTCAGGTTCCTGAATGACCCATATGTCGTTAATTTCAACATCAAAGATCTCGACCGCTTTAGGCCCGAGAGGCACGTCTTTGTAGACATAATAAACATCATTCTGAACATCATACCCAAGCTCAAGACTATCCAGTTCAGCCACGTCATTAGAAGAAACTCCTTGAGGGAGATTCGACTTAATGCTGACAACCTGGGAGTTCTCAATGGGATTGACTGCCTTGATACGCAGAATCAGTCGGGCTGCCTGCGCAGGAAAGGCACTGAGACAGACTGCAACCGTCAGCCACAGAGCCACCGCAGTGCGGTGTCCCCGCACAATATATCCAGAGTACCTCATCATACGGCCGTGATCATAGCAGGATGGCCACCAAAGGCAAAGCGCGATTTTCTACAGTTCCCAAAAAGTAACACAATGCAAGAACCCACCCCTGCCCCTCCCAGGAGGGGATATCGCCGCTGCGCGCCGTGGCACTTCGGACCTTAGATGTCGGAACAACCCCTCATGGGAGAGGATAGACGTGCTGCACTGCTTGTCAGCAAACTCCCTATCCCCTCCTGGGAGGGGTCAGGGGTGGGTTTCCCCATTAGCTTGTACCCATTCCTCGATCTTTTGGATGACACCCCTGCAATTGTGCTTCACATCATAGTCCCAGAATCTCAGAAATCGGACCCCCAACAACTCGAGTCTCTCTTGCCTCACTTTATCCCGGTGCTTCTTGCTGTCATGGCTGGAACCATCGACTTCGATCGCCAGTTGCAAATCCTTACAGAAAAAGTCGACAATATACCGATCTATTGGCCTCTGGCGGTCAAAATCCAGACCACAGACGCCACGCCCTTTCAATTTCTTCCAAAGGATCACTTCTGCCTCCGTCATATTCCGGCGCAGATATCGTGCGTATTCTTTAAGTTTTGCATTATATGGTATGATTTTTCGCCGCATGGAAACCCACCCCTGGCCCCTCCCAGGAGGGGATATCGCCGCTGCGCGCCGTTGCACAAAACGTCTGACCTCGAATATCGAAACAACCCCCACCCGAGAGAGCTACCTATTGACTATAAGTACATTATAAAAGATCCCCTCCTGGGAGGGGTTAGGGGTGGGTTTCCCCGGCAGGAAGAATCCCCTCCTGGGAGGGGTCAGGGGTGGGTTACACATCCAGAATCAAGCAACACACATCCCCACTAACACTCCCTTTCACCGACACCTCTACTCAACTCCAATCAGGGTAGATTCCACAACAGGCTCGTAGAGTTTCTCATCCATCAGCTTCTGCATCAGTTCCATCGAGCCACGCATCTCCTGCAAGTTTCTGCTTAGAACGCTGATGCTTTCCTCCTCAACCCCGGGGCCACCAAAGCCTGGTTCGCCTTCTTTGGGGAGCTCTTCAAGCTTCAGGAAGTTTTCCCAACCTTCACGGGATGCAAGCTCCTGGATGTTCTGAGCCATATCCATCATCCGGCCGTGGAACGTCTCGGTTCCCAGTGTAGAGGACATCTCCGCCACACTCTGTCGTGCGCCTTCAAGCTGTTCCTGCACACCACGAATCAATGCAACCGCCTGCTCCACGTTACCATCCTCAAGAAGTTGTCGCACCTGGGCAATTTGAGCCTGAGCGCCTTCGGCGCCGGTCTTGGCGGAACGCGATTTCTGCGCCGCCTCAGATGAATCATCCCCGATAACGTCCAGAGAAGAGTCAATCCCATCCAACGATGTTTGCAATCCGTTCACCGCCGAGGCAACCCGATCGAGAAGATTGCTTACTCCAGACTCCCCGCCTTCACCACCGAGACCACCCACTGAAGTCTCCAACTCTGACACGGTCTCATTAATGGTCGTGATATCCTGCGACAGATCAATAATATCGTTCCAATCCATCGCCCCGAGTGCATTCGTAATCGCAGTTACCTCGTCGGAAATCGTCGACAACGAGCTCCAGTCCACCCCGCTGAAAGTATCAATCAATTCAGCCACGTTTGTAGAGATACCCTCAACGTCAGCCAATGCATCCCATTGTACCGCATTGAACGACGTGGTCAGACCACTCAAATCGTTTGTCAACGTGGATATATCACCTTGAAGTGCGGCCACGTCCGTTGCAATGGACCCGATATTGCCGAGCGCATTTGTATCGATTCCAGACAATGCATCCGCGATATCCTGCAGGTTGGTCAGAGCCCCCATGTTCCCAAGCATTAGTTCTACATCATCCGCGATATTGGTCAATGCATCCGACTGATCGTTCACCTCGGTGAGTAGCGCCTGAATGTCCGTTGCCACAGCATTGATATTAGTCAACGCTGATACGTCTAAACTATCAATAGCTGTTGCGATATCATCCAAGTTTGTTAAGGACCCCAGCGAGACCTGAATATCCTCCACATCACTCTGAATATTGGTCAGTGTGGAGAAGTCTACCGCCAGCATGTACGCACTAAGCGCCGAGAGCTCATTGCTCACACTTGATGATGATGCCGAAAGATTCTGAACCATTGTCTCTATGTCTGCGATGTCAGAACCAAGAGCATTAAGATTGGTTAGCGTCGAGACGTCCAAGTCTTCTATGGCCGTGGCAATCTCATCCAGATTCGTCAACGCGCCTAAAGAGCCCTGAATATCTGTCACTGCTAGATCTATCCCATTGAGTTGATCGGTCAGCGCCGTCAAATTAGTCAGCGCGCCAAAGTCAGCATCCTCCATGACCGTGACCAATGCATCCAGATTCGTCAATGCCTGAAGATCCTGAAGAACCGTATCCAGTTGTACCGTTATATTGGTCAGATCGCCCAGGTTGGTAGACATGGCGGCGATCTGGAGGCTCATTTGATCCATATCATTCGTCATGGCTGCAATCATGACAGGAACATCATAAAGATCTTCAGCCACTACGCGCAGCGGGGAACTATCCCTGACGTTACCACCGGGATCAGTACACGTAACCACGAAATAACCGAGGCCGAAGTTTGCGGTCAGCGCATACTGATAAATACCGGAGATGCCGACCTCGTCCATCTGAAATGTCCGTATTACCGATGCGGATCCACGCGGTGTCACCGTCAGCGTAACACCGCTGCCATGTCCTGGCCGCGACTTGTACAAAATCGTACTTTGCGACCCGAGTGCCACCGTCGTCTCAGCAGAAAGAATACGTGCTGTACGCTCATCCACCGTCGCCTCCAGTGACGTCACGCTGGCCAGCATCGAAGTCACCGCGGGGGTCAACACATTAACCACTTCGTTGCTTAGCCCGTCCAGCGATCCAGTCAACGACTCCGTCAGATTTGTTGGTATATCACCGACCGTGTCGAGTATCATTGCAGTATTTGTCGAAATCTGATTCAGCGACGCGGACGTCGAGGCACGGAACGCCGCCTGTGCGTCTGACAAGTCAGTCAGATTACTACTCACGTTCTGAATCGCGTCACTAATGAATTCCGTCTCGGTTTCTTCAGCAGTCAACCTGAGCTGATACGTCACAACCGAGTTATACTCCTCCCCGGAGAACGTGATCGTAACCTTGGCATAGTAGGTCTCACCACGGGTCAGCGTCTCGGTGACCTGGTCCCAGTCGAACCTGAACACGCCACCACCACCGAGAGTTGTGGTCGACGTCAGCGTTCTCACGGACGATCCGTCCAGATCATAAATGAATACTTCACACTTCTCGGCTTCGGGAAGAACAGCACCGGCGCGTTCAAGCCACGCATAAACCGTCAGCCGGTCATTTGTCCCGCCTTCATACGTGAAGTTGGCCAGAACATTATAATCCGGGTCGACATCAGATCGTTTCATGATCACTTGAATTGAACGGTCAGGTTCGGACAGCCAGTTGAACACAACATTGTCGTAGAAGAATTCTCGGCTCCAGACCGTATCAAAACGACCGTATGGATATTTCCGTATGATTGGCGATTCCTGTGATGTACTGGATTTTCCATGACTTTCCGTTACAGACAACTTAGTCAAATTCTCACCCGTCTGCTCATCAACGACATACCAGGTAATGGTATAGTAGTTGACGGTAAAGTCCGCATCCGAGTCATCGTACGCTCCCGGTCGATCAAACTGCTCCACACGCAGCCTTACTGTTGACACCGGGCCACCCAGATCCACGACTTCCCAGTCATAGGAGGTAGGTTCGGTCCCCTGCCCTGGATTGGGGATCGGCGCATCATTAATCTTAACCCACGAATCGTCCTCATGAAGCGGATCTTTCGAATAGTACAGGTTCACATAATCCACCGAACCTTCCGTGAACCAGCTCACCGTCCGTGTCTTCAGCGAATAGATTCCCGATTCCCCCCCATTGGGCGTGACAATCCGGAATTTCCCTACAATGAAGAACGGGTCAGACTCATCACGAATCAGTGGATTATCATTGTTCTGTACAATGAGCTTCGTTTCGCCCAGTTGATCAGGCACCGTCCACGGAAAACTGTAGGAATTGGCATCCGAATCATAGGCAACCGAACCGGAATACAGTTCGACCACATTGCTGTACGGTGCAGACGAGTAACTGACGGTAAAGTCATTGCTCATGCCGCCGCCTTTGCTCCAGGTGATGCTGTAAGTATCCGTGACCTCCCAGTAATCATTCGCCTTGGGATTAGAAATGAGCACCGTTGGTTCGGAAACGACCAGGAACGGCTCAGACTCACCTACATAGCTGCCAGAATCCGTGACACGAATCCGTACATTTGTTCCAGCTGCCGCTCCCGCAACCTGCCAATCATAGAAATCTCCCGAGATCCCACTATCAACAGGAATGATCGTCCCGTCAGCCTTCTCCAGAACAATTGTGTAGCTGTTCGCCGTACCCACACCCACCCAGGTAATGCGGTTGACCTCTCCTGCTGCCCAAATATCTGTTTCAACCGGTCGCAGGATCTTGACACCTTCAACGGTAAAGGGCTCCGAAACCGTGGTTGCAATCGTCGAGACCGCTTTCAGCCGTGCCCCGGCGGATGGTGTTCGGAACAACTCCACATTCCAGGGGATGTAGCTGTCGCCATCCTTTAACGGATAATTCCTGACCACGGGATCATCCTCATCAAACGTCTCGCCATCAGCCGAGTAGTAGATGTTCGCGAAATCGCCAGCCCTTGAGGCGACCAGATGAATCGTGTTATCACTACTATGAGATAGAACATCACCTGCTCCCGGGTCCATAATCTTAAGACCACGAAGAACGAATGCCCGACTCTTCACCTCGTAGTTCTCATCCGGGCCGCCCGGAGGATCCGTGATTCTGAATTTGAGCACTGCATTGGTGGACGGGATAGCATTTGACGGGATATTCCAACGGTAGAAGCCGCCATCCACGCTAACCGGTGTTGTATTGAGTGCAGCCCCATCAAACGTATTCCCCCCATCGACTGACAGGAACAGGTATCCAGCTGAAGACGCGTCAATGCCGGCAGAATCCCAGAACACGTCCGTCTGACTACCGATATCCAGGACCTGGTTCTGTGATGGCGCTGTAAATCGAATGCCACGGAGCAAGAACTCGGGCGATATACCCCGAAATGCACCCGCCTCAATGATCACTTGCGCCGTTTCTGACGGCAGAACATTATCGGGGATATTCCAGATATACGAGTTTTGCCCCGGGTAGACTTCTGTGTAGCCCACAAGCGCCACAAAGTTGGAAGACGCCCCGCCCGTGGTCGTATAGTACACACGCGCAAAACCATCGCCACCGGTCTGATCTGCGCCCGCAGAGATCCATCGAACGCTTCCCGCATCACCAATCGTAAGCCGCTGCGTATTCGTGGGTGAGGTGATCAACATACCCCCGACGATAAAGTACTCATCCGAATTGTCAGTCATATCAACAGCATTGGTAGGCGGACTCGTTGCCTCTATGCGTGCCAAGGCACGCACTGTCGGATGATCAGGCTTCCAATTGATAGAGAAGTTCCCCAAACCACGAGACCCCAGGAAATCCCAGTTATCACCACCATCGAGCGACACGTAAATGCCACCTTCCGAGCCAGCTTCATTATGTTCCCAGCGAATAGCATCCGTCCCATTCATCGGCCACACTTCCTCGCCATTGGGGTAGGAAATTCGCACACCCGCAATATCGAAATTTGCGGTCTGATCCCGCAAATTAACCGGATCCAGTTGAGACACTACGCTGATCTGCGCTTCTGCGGACGGGAAAGGAACCACCGTCCAGGGGTATGCATTACTGACAGCATTCGCAACATTCGATGCGATCGGTGTCCATGTCTGACCCGCATCAATCGACCAATAGATATCGACCCGTTCACCGGCGCCACCGGACTCCCAGCGGATGATCTTTTCCGTTCGCAGTTCCCAGTCTTCGCCCGGGGCAGGAGAGGTGATATTCACATCTGCCAGCTGCCATTGGGCGGAAACGCCCCATATACGCTCATCAGACAGCGATCTCAACCGGAGCCGTGCGGTGTCAGAAGGCTCCAGATCCACGGGCCAGTTATAGTGATTCTCGCCATCCTGGTTGTCGATCGCTTCAACAACATTTGTCCACGTCGCACCGTCATCCCTAGAGAAGTCGACGGCCACCTCTTCACCACCCAATGCCGAGAACCAGGTGAGGTCCAGTTCCTTGCCATTATTGACATACGCACCCTCGCCTGGGTTTGTAATCGTAATGCCTGCGAGGGTAAATGGTGCATCCGAGTCATCCAGTCCATTGAAAGCCGGGTCGATATTGTCAGCCGCGTGCACGCGAATCCGTGCATTGGTCGACGGGATAGGCATAGGCGGATCGCCGGGCACCTGGATCCATGTGAATGCGTTGGAGTGTGACCCTTGGATGTTCTCCGCAAAAAGCGCGATCTCATGATCGAATATTGCGCCATCTGCTGCATAGCGTATATCAACCCGGTTACCGCGCGCAGCCGATGGTCCGGGAGACAACCACTCGATCACATTCGTCTCCGTCAAGTACCACACTTCACCGCCATTTGGTGTTCTGACCTGAAAGATATCGGTCAGCTCGAACTGGGCGTCCGACTTATCGGTAACCGACGGATCGTCGAGATCTCTCACGCGCACCAACATCTGATCCGTTGGTGCCAAGGGAGTAATCCACGGCCCATACACGCCGTCGTTTGCCTCTCCTTGTGCAATCAAGCTCCAGTTCTGGCCGCCGTTACGGGAATACTCGATCCGTAGATTATCACTCACGATCCCGTCCGATTCCCAGCGAATAGTATATGGGGTTTGGACAAGCCACGCCTGGTTGCCACGTTCTTCACCATTCGGCACCAGCACACGTAACACACCGGACGACGCTTTCAGCTCAACCCAGTCGACCGCAGACGGCAAGTCACCGACCGAATGCAGGAACAGTCTGAACTTGAACTGACCACTTGTCTCAAACTCCGTCTGCGAATAGAACGTTCCGATATTATCCCTGATAACGTCAATGGGGTTGGCCACCTGCCAGTTCAGCTCGGAGTCATCCACAGTCCACAACGAGCTTGATTCGTTCCAGTAGTACCAGTTGGTTCCATTGTCACCAGAAATCTCATACTTCGCTGAGGGAAAGTAGTTCGTATAGGGCATGCTGTCATCAAGTGAAAGCAGGTGCCCCAGGAAGTCAGCCGCGGTCGCATCATTCGGCGAGATCCAGGGATGGGAATCGGGATAGCGCGACTGGTGCACCGTGAGTCCATGCAAACGAGGATCAAGCAGTCCGTCTTCTGTCGCAAGATAAGCCTTGTACTGGAAATAGCGCCCCAACGGGATCTTGCCCAGCATGGACTCACCCGTTGTCTGGAAATACGTATTGGATGAACCATCCGGGCCAACATACGGGAGCACACTTAAGTCCTCATCCGGACCCGCCCGTACCTGAAACGCAAGACGACCGAATCCGGCCCGCGCCCTATCCGCAACAGCCACAGAGGACATAGAGGCTGAGCGTATCACGACTTCATCGATCTTACCCACAAATCCCTGGTGATACGCGTCATCTCCGATGGACAGGCTTCCTGCATCAAGGTCCGTCCCACCCGCCGGCACACTGCGCGCCAACCGACCATCCACATACAACTTGATGTCATTGCCATCAAACGTACCCACCAGGTATGCCCATTGGCCTGCGTGCAGACCTTCATGAGCCGTACAATCCGTGCCTGCAACCCAAAACTCGGGCTTGGCATCCGCAGTCAAACTCAGCGCATAGCCGACAGACCCATTTCTCTTACTGATAATCGCTCTGTCATCAACGCTGGCGGGATAGATCCACGCCTCTACACTCAGTTCTGTCGGTTGCAGTTCTGGAGCGTCAGACACCTGGATGGACGATGATCCTGAGAAACTGGCCGCATAATCAAAGCGCCCGGCCGGATCATGCCCAACAGAGCCGCTGGCCGTCCCCACGAAACCGCCGTCACCGCTATCCTCAAATGCCGTACCCGACGTCTCATCCAAGTGCCATAGTGCAGCAACAGAGACGTCGGCTTCTGCCGCGTTGCCAAACCAGGAG
>JADHWI010000003.1 GCA_016783565.1 Kiritimatiellia bacterium | reverse complement strand
GGATTAGCAATCCGTCGCTTTCAACCACTCAGCCACCTCTCCGTATTTGTGTCGGTCTGTTTTCGGCAGGCGTTTACAGAGGTGTGGTTTGGCCTCCGTGACATTGCTGAAAACGGGCGGATAGTACGGAAGGTGTGCCTCAAAGTCAAGCCGTTGGGATGGGGAGGGGAGGAGTTCATGGTTCATGGTTGATTGTGAAAGCGGGATGGATGGGGTGGGGAAGAGTTATTTGTTAATGGTTAAGTGTGAAAGATGGGTAGAGAGAGAGTTGTGGGTTCGTGGGTGATTGCTTTTGCAGGGGGGGTGGGATTTCGGTATTATATCGGGGTGCCAGTTCGGGCATAGTGTGAACGCGCAACATAGGGTGCGATTTGAGTTCAGGGAAGAATATCTCCGCTATTCGGCTTGCGGTTCTCGGTTCGGCAGCTTTGATGCTGAGCGTTTGGACGCTTACGAATCTGGCTGGTTTGGTTGGCGTCCAGAATGGCGTGGTGCGTTTTCCGCTTTGCTTGTTGCTCTCTTTGTTGATTCTCCTGCGGCGTAAAGGTCGTGTGATCGGTCGGCGCAAAACATGGCCTGCTGTGGTGGGCGCTGTGGCAGGTGCCGGTGCGGCGGTTGCCGGTATCGTATTTCGCGTGCATCTTTTGGAATGGTCTGGCGTGTTGGGTCTTGTGGGTGCTTGCCTCTGGTGGGGGTTGCCGGATCAGCGTGCGGGGAATCTTGCTGCTGCACTTTCGCTACTGTTTTTTGCGCATCCGATTCCCAGCCAGGTATTCGCTCCTCTGCAATTCGCGATGCAGTACTGGTCGGTGGCTGGAAGTGAATGGCTGCTGCATGTTCTGAATCAGCGGGTCTGGGCCGATGGGTTCGTCTTGCATACGGGGTTGAGCATTTATGAAGTGCCTGCCTGGTGCAGCGGAATGCGAACGGCAACTACGGTGGCGTTGGTGGCGCTGGGACTGGGGTTTTTGAAGCGGCTGTCGGCACAATCGTGTATTCTTTTGGTCCTTGCCGCATTGGCTCAAGCGTTGGTTCTGAATATCCTGCGTATTTCGGCCATGGTCTTCTTTGCTCCGCGTATTGGTCCGGGTGCGGGGATGACGTTCCTGCATGATACGGCCGGGATTATTGTTCTGGCGGGCATCGGGTTGGTGTATTTGGAGTTGATGTACCTTGAGCATCGACGCGAGCATCAGGTGAGACGTCGGGCTGAGTTGAATCCTTCATGGATAGAAAAGCTTTCCGAGCATCCGCCTATCTGGCGCATTTTGATTCAGAATAAATGGCGGATTCTTCTCATTTTGCTTGTTCTCGGCGGCGTGGGGGAGTTGGCCTGGCGCAGCCGCCCTTTGCATCGCGCTGCCATGGTGCGTGGTGTGGTGGAAGCGTTTCAGGAGTCCCGGCAGTTTGCGTTGGCGCGCAAAGCCGCGGAACAGGTGCGGTCTGTTTATCGTGATGATGAGCAGTGGGCTTTGACGATTCTTCGTATTCTGTTGCTGGAAGGTGAATATGAGAAGGTGTTGGAGGGGCTTGATGCACTCCCTGATGGCAACCCGCATTTTGCTGCCCAGAAGACGATTTTGCGCGCGTATTCATTGATGGCGCTTGATCGATTGGATGAGGCGGTGGCCGAAGTTCATCGTTTGCCTGAGTATATACAAGCCAGTGATCCGCGCGTTGCCATGATTCTGGCGGAGATGAAGTACTATGCCGGTGATCCCGAAGCGGTGGCGCAACATGTGTTGATGGCGACGAACTGGGGCCCCAATCGTGACCGCATTCGCGATATGTATCCATATCTTCGTACGCATCGAAAGTGGGATGCTATTACCGGATCGGATTCTCAGGAGAGCTTTACATCGTTGGCACCGGCACTGTGTGCGACTGAGGCATATATGAATATTAATGATGTGCCACGGGTCTCAGAATTGACGGCGAATATGGTTCGCCGTTGGCCGCATGATTCACGTGTGCTGGAACCTCTATTCTTTTTGACGGCCAAGTTTATTGATGACAATTGGGAGTCGCTGTTCGAAGCGCAGTTCCGACGGGTTGTGGATCGTGGGACGGAGGTGGATGCGCTGTATCTGTTGTTTGAAAAGTGTTACGGACTGGCGCGCCCGGATTTAGCCTGGCATTTGCACGAGAGATTAAGCGAGCTAGATGCGGGGCATCCGGCGTTGCTGCTGAATGCGGTGCTGAATGCCCGACGTTGGTTTGTGTTTCGTAAGCAGTACGTGGGCTACCAATCCAGTCGTGCTACAGAGTTGATTGATATCCGCTCGCTCTATCGCTATGGATATAGTTTGGTGGGATGGCGAGACGCCTGTGTGTCGGTGCCTCTGGGAGAGGTGTTGTCATTACGGGATACTGTAGAGAACCGAAAGAAGCTGCTTGTACAGGCGGTGGAGGCTTTTGCAAGGCGAAAGGCGGAGGGGCGCTTGTCTTTGTCCATGCAGTATCTTTATGTGCGGGCGATGGAAATATCCGATGACATTGACGGTGCCGTGCAGCAGTTGGCGGACATCCGGGAAGCATTTCCTGCGGAACAGGAATCCTGTCGTATATTGCTTTCTGAGATATATGAACGTAAGGCGCGTTGGCAGGACGTGTATGAGGTGCTTCGTGATTATTCTTCAGGGGATAACCCGCAATTGACGCCGTTGCTGCGTCTGGTCAATGCGCAGACTCAAATGCGTCTGGGTTTTGCTGCTGTCGAAACGGCTCAGTTGGCATGTCGGCTTTATCCGAAATCTTCGAAGGCCATAGAGACGCTCGCTGCGGCATTGAGCCGTTTTGATTCTCCGGATGAGGCTTTGTTGGTTTTGCATCGCCCCCGTGTGCGTGACACGATGTCGCTGACATTCTTGCATGCGCGTGTTTTACATCGCAGTCAGCGATTTAATGAATCGCGACGCATTTCCCGCTCGGCTTTTATGAGTCCATTGCCCATTCCTTCGGGTACGGTGCAGCGTCCGTATCTTGCGCCGGCGGAGGCGTCTGTTTTGCGGCATCAGATGGCGTTGCCCTCGCAGAAGGATTTTGAGAGAACGGCAGCCATTCTGGAGAGCAATCGCGAGAGCAACACCAGTCCGTTTCTTTTGCATCTCACTGAACGTTGGCTGGCGGCGTGGCATGGAGAGTGTAAAGCGCTTACGGTTGATCCGGATCTCTGGATGCAGGGGGGGCGTGATGAGGTAGAGAAGGCGGTGTTGTTGAATCAGCTTTGCCTGCTTTTGTGTCGTGCAGGCGATTGGGATAGGGCACGTCTGGTTGCTGTGCACGCTGCGCGCCAGTTGCCGGATTCTGCTCTGCTATGGCGGATGGCGGTCAGTTTGTGTCGGGGAAGCAGGGACGTGCTGGCAGAGGCGCGTGCGGCGTGTCCACAGGATTCCGAGCTTTGGTTGGCGGACCTGGTATTGACGACACAGATTGTCAAGGGGATGCTGTCGGAACCGGAAACATCCTATTCATCGGTTACGGTCGAGGCACTTCCTGAGGATATGGCAGAATGGGTGCTGGCCTGTGCGGAAGCGGCGGTGGCTTCTGACGTGTATTCGCCGGCAGCGATGACTCGTGCGGCGGACTATTGTTTTCGTGGTGAGTTGAAGGTTGCAGCCTGTCTTTTATCATACGCGGCGGCTCAGCAGGCGGAAGGCCTGTTGCCTGTTTATGTTCAAGCATTGCGATGTGCGATTGAGGAGCAGGATGCGGTGAGGGCTATGCGGTATACTCGTCAGGCTATTGAGGCGGCGTTGCATCCGCCGGCAGTGCTTTACGAGAAATATGTGGGTCTCAAGGCGGCTAATGATCCTGTGGCAACTGATAATGATATGGTGGAGGCGCTCAAGGTCTTGCGGCAAGAAGAACCGGACGATCAGCTTTGGGCGCAGATGCTTGGTTATGTTCGTTTTCAGCGGGGGGGTTGGGAGGTGATTGATGCGTTGTTTCAGATGACTGATGCCATTCAGCATGGTGCTACGAATCGGACGCCGTATGTCATTGCCGCTGAGTCCGCACGCTTGTTGGATCGCTATGATCGAGCTGCAGAGTTGTTGCGCCAGGGGTTGGGGCTTTTTCCCGGGGACACGGAATTATTGAACAATCTGACTTATACACTGGCGCAGGATAAAGAAACTATTGAGCAAGCGTTGGATTTGTTGCCCGGCTTGCTACAGAAAGCTCGGGAGGATGTGCGTATCTTGGATACGGCTTCTACCGTGTATACTCGGTCTGGCTTGGTGGATAAGGCTGAGATCATAGTGAAAGAGATTTTGTCCCGGGTGAACCAAGGGTCGCGATTCTGGTTTCGCGCTTCGGTTCGAGCTGCGGAGGTGAGTTATTTGCGCGGCGAATCCGGAGCGGCGGCTGAGGCGCTGCGTGAGCTGGTGCGGAAGTGTGGAGATATGCCGGATGAGGACATCTTGTCTGCGACGCGTCTGATGGAAGAGGTGGAGAAGAGCATTCTGCGTGAAAGTGGTCCAACGTCGGGCAGGCGGGTCAGGTTGTAGGTTGCGGCGGGGAAGTGCGTCCTTCAATCCTGGGTGGAGTAGCGCGGCTCTTCCGGGCTACGACTTTTCAATTTTGCGGCGGCGAATGGCGGCAAAACAGGCGAGGATGGCTGAGGACAGCATCACGTATTGAGAAGGTTCCGGAATCATGAGTCGGAAATTATCAAGCTGGTAGGATTGATCTGCGCCGCTGCTTCCTTCGATGTAGATGCCGATCCAATCGATTGAGGAGAGGTCTGACAGGTACAGATCTTCGGTAGCTCCGCCACCGGAGAAGATCCAGTCGGTGCTGTAGGATAGTGGAGCGCTTTGTGCTGTCCAAATGTTTGTTTCTGCGGGTGCGTTCAGGTTGTATGACCAGGTTGCGGCATTGGTGGTGGAAGACCACTGCAACTGGAGGGTATCGGGGGTAACGTCTTCGGCCCAGAAATCAAATTCCACAAACATGTCGTCTGTCCAGGTGCCGGCAAACAGATCCTCGGCTTCCACATAGACAACGGTGTCCCAGGATGCAGGTTGGCCAGTGAGTGCGATGTCCAGCCAGCTTTGACCGACACCTGCGATCTCGGGATCGGTCAGGGTGACCCAGTCATCCTGTTTGAGCCACCCTTCGGAGCCATCCTCCCAATCGTGCTCGCCGAGGATGATTTCGGCCTGTGCAGGGGCGCATAGCAGCCATGCCATAAGTACAGCCGCCATCATCGCTAATTTGTTCACATACCGTCTCATGCTTGTTTCGCTTTTGGGGAGCACTCCGCTTCAGCACACAATGAGACGGTTGACAGTGCGACCGCCCATTCCACATCTCACCACTAACATAGTATACGAAACCGTTGCCTTTTTGTCAATTTGAGGAATTGCCGCCCTGCAGATGATGTGATACCGTTAAATATGTTGAGGGGTGTATGATATCCTCGTAGCTGTCGGAGGCAATGCATTTTCACGGAACTTGAGAAGTTATGTACGAAAAGTTACTTCTGATAGCGTTAACTGCGACTGATGTTGTATTGATTGGTGTGCTCCTGCGTTTTTTTACCTTACGTCGGAGAGATAGAAAGCTCAGTCGTCGCATTGGAACGGTGCGGCGCGCGTTGCTGCAGGAAAAACAGGTTCGCGAGGAATCTGAGCATGCTCTGGCTCAGCGGAAAGAGTGGAGCGAGATCCTTTTCAACAATACTCAGGACATGGTGTTTATCTATAGCGTGACGCCTGCGGGTGTTCCCGGAGAATTCACTCAGGTCAATGATGTAGCCTGCCGCGTGTTGGGATACAGCCGTGAAAAGTTGTTGTCCGTTACTCCGCTTGATATTGAGGACAATCCGGTGGCGACTGCGGGGTTGGGGTATACCCGTTCCGAGCTGGCGGTCATGACGGATGAAGAGATCCTGGAGCGCAAAAACATTACGTCCGAGGCACGCCGTCTGATTGCGCAAATTCTCAAGGAAAAGCAACTGCTGTATGAACGCACGTTTGTAACGCGAGGGGGTAGAAAGTTTCCAGTAGAGATCAGTGCCCGGCGTTTTGATCTTCGTCATGAGCCAATGATCATGTGTACGGCGCATGATATTACGGAACGCCGGAAGGTGCATCGGGCGTTACGGGAAAGTGAACAGCGTTTTCAGGAGTTCTTTGCGCATTCACCGATCGGGTTTGCCATGTATGATGCAGACCGGATGCTGATTAATGTCAATCAATCCTGTCTGAAGATGTTCGGCGCCCCGGATGAGCGTGAGTTTGCGCGTTTTGATATCTTTGACAATCCCTATCTTTCAGAAGAGGTTCGTCAAACACTTGGTCGCGGAGAAACTATTTCGTACGAGGCCCCCGTGGACTTTGATGAGATCCGCAAGAATGGACTTTTTGTGACGGGTCGATCCCGGAAGGCACATTTTGAATTATTGATTCACAACATGGGGTTGGATGAGGATTATGAGGCCAAGGGTTACCTGGCGCAGGTGCAGGATATTACCCGTCGTCGTGAGGCTGAGACCGCGTTGATGCAAAGTGAGCGTCAGTTGCGCCAGGCGCAGAAGATGGAAGCCATCGGGACTTTGGCGGGGGGTATCGCGCATGACTTTAACAATATCCTGACGCCGATTATTGGTTATACGGAAATGGTTATGCGAATGGGGGATCTCGGAGGCGATTCGAATGGGGATTATCTCACTGAGGTATTAAAGGCCAGTCATCGTGCCAAAGATCTGGTTAATCAGATCCTGACATTCAGTCGTCAGACCGACCAGGAGGGACAGCCCATTCATGTGACCCCGATTATCAAAGAGGTCATTAAGCAGTTTGTGTCGACGCAGTCATCGCGTGTATCTGTGAAGCAGGTGTTGAAAGGGGAGCATGATATTGTTCTGGCTGACCCGACACAGTTGCATCAGATTATGCTGAACTTGTGTACCAATGCCGGGCATGCCATGCGGGCTACAGGTGGTGATCTTGAGGTGTCGGTTGCCAATTTTGTGCATCGAGCGCGGCAGGCAACGGAGTATCCTAATCTTGCGCCGGGACGCTACCTGCGCATTTCGGTTAAGGATACAGGTGTTGGGATGGATGCGGCAACGGTGGAGCGTGTCTTTGAACCGTTCTTTACGACCAAGGCCAGCGGTGAAGGTACGGGAATGGGGTTGGCGGTTGTGCATGGTATCGTTTCCGCATTGAAGGGGGCGATCAGTGTGAATTCTCATCTTGGAAAAGGTACGGCATTTCATGTGGTTCTGCCTGTTGTTGAAAAAGAGGCAGAGGAAGAGACTGAGCATACGAAAGATTTGGCGCGTGGTAGCGAATGCGTGATGTTTGTGGATGACGAGCGCGATATTATCAAGATGGAAGCGCACATGCTCACAAATCTTGGATACAATCCGGTGGTTGCGAGTAGCGCAGAGGAAGCATTGCGTCTCTTCCAAATGGACCCCAAGCGCTTTGATGTGGTTATTACCGACCAGGTGATGCCGGGTAAGTCGGGTGTAGAAATGGCCACCGAGATGTTGGAAATACGTCCGGATACGCCCATTATTCTTTGCACGGGCTTCAGTGAATCGGTGTCGGTGAAAGAGGCAAAAGATATCGGGGTTAAAGAGTTTTTGCTTAAACCGATTGATATGCGCACCTTGTCCGAGACGATTCGCAAAGTGCTGCCGCATTAATCGGTGTGCGCCAGCAGGAACGTTGCTGCCGCATCGGCTCCGTTTTCGCTGATGCGTTCTACCCGCGGAAGCGCCAGCAGTTCCGGCAATCGTTTCAACCATGCGCCATTGGCGAAATCGGCATTGTCCACGGCCACATGTTGTATGTGTCTGGTTACAAAGTGTTCCAGTACGTTGCCTTCACGGAATCCCGGTCGTTTGATGTATGCCAGCGGAACGCCACTGTGCCAAACTTCGGCCAACGTGCTGTAGCCAAGTTTGGCTACAACGGCATCGCAAGCGTTAACCACATCGGGGTGGTGGAATCCGCCCCCATGGATGAGGAAGCGCACATTGGGCGGCGGTTCGGGAGAGGCGTCTCCGACAGGGATCACGAAATGCACCGGTGCGAAGTTCGCTAACTTGTGTGCAAATCGGCATGGATCAGGAATGCCGCCCATGGTAACAAGCACCGCATGCGTACCATCGGGTAGTGTTAATTTCTCACGGATCGTATCCGCATCCTCACGGATATTCCGGCACACCGGGGGCACCGTCAGATCTGATTCTGTTGGCACGGAGACCGGTTCGGTTTGAATGTGATAATCGGCAAGGTGAAACCAGTTGCGGAGATAATCGATATGGGGTTTCAGGTCTGGTGCTTCTGCTGCGTAACCTTCGTAGATCCAGTCCCACGTAAAGTTCTCTACCAGTACCGAGGGGATTCCAAGATGCTTTGCGACGGCGATTCCCAGTGGCGCGATATCGCAAACGATCAGGCGACTGTTCAGGTTGCGTATCTGCTCGGCGGTTTGTTCGATCAGCGGTGGCGAGAAGGGCAAGAACTGGTCGAGGCTTTTAAGCGTGCGGTTGAGATCTGCATGCAGAGGAGTGTCCTGTACCAAGCCCACGTCCGTTGTCAGCGTATGAGTAAAGAGGCCTTCGGGAACGCTATCGAGGAAAAAGGGTGCGGGGATTGTGGTAAACACATCGATGCGCAGGCGAGGGGCGATTGCTCGGAGTGCGGCCATAATGGCCACGGCACGCGCTGCATGTCCCAACCCGTGAGCCGTTACAAAAAAAGTCACACCGGGCTCCCAATCCTCCTTGTGGATTGTGCGTTTTTCTATGGCGTTGGTATGATCTCGTGTCATGTCTTCCTCATCTTGACCTTGCAATCCTCTCACGGATGGTAAGAATACAGGCTTTCGCTTAAGGAATACAAGAGGCACCTCCTTGCTCTGAAGAAAACGAGAGCGGGAGATACTATAGTAGTGGAGATAGATTATGGCGGACAAGACGTTGCCTTTCGGCACAGATACGCTTCAGGAAATATTGGATCAAAACCCCACGCCCTTTCATATTTATGATGAAAGAGCCATTCGCGAAAATGCGCGTGCATTGAAAGCGGCCTTTGACTGGAACGAGGGGTTTCGTGAATATTTTGCGGTCAAGGCCACGCCGAATCCTTATCTCGTTAAGCTGTTGAAGGCGGAAGGGTTTGGACTTGATTGCAGTTCGATGGCAGAGCTGGTTCTTGCCGAGCGCACCGGTGTGACGGGTGAGGACATCATGTTCACTTCCAATGATACGCCTGCCGTGGAATACAAGAAAGCCCATGAGTTGAATGCGATCATCAATTTGGATGATATCCGCCACATTGATTATCTTGAAGAGGTGACGGGTCTTCCCGAGTTGGTCTGCTTTCGTTATAATCCCGGCCCTCTGCGTGGCGGTAACGCCATCATTGGTCACCCGGAAGAAGCCAAGTATGGTTTTACGCGCGAGCAGCTCTTTGATGGTTATCGTCGATTGCGGGATAAAGGTGTGCGGCGTTTCGGAATTCATACGATGGTGGCATCCAACGAGCTGAATTCGGATTATTTTGTAGCGACGGCGGAGATGCTTTTCGACCTGGTGGGAGAGATCTCGTCAGAGTTGGGGATAACATTTGAGTTTGTAAACATGGGTGGGGGTATCGGGATTCCCTATCGACCGGAAGACGAAGCCGTTTCCCTGCAGGTGGTCAGTGACGGTATTCGCAAGGCTTATGCGGAGAGGATAGAAGCCAGGGGGCTTGCTCCTTTGAAGCTTTACATGGAATGCGGTCGTATGGTGACGGGGCCTTACGGGTATCTGGTGTCGCGTGTGCTGCATGTCAAGGAGACCTACAAGACCTTTGCCGGGTTGGATTCCTGCATGGCGAACTTGATGCGTCCGGCGTTGTACGGTGCCTACCATCATATCACGGTGATCGGGAAAGAGAGCAGTGCGAATACAAAGCTTTACGATGTAACAGGGTCTTTGTGCGAGAATAACGACAAGTTTGCTATCGATCGTGCGTTGCCGGAACTGGAGCCGGGGGACGTTGTGGTGATTCATGACGCGGGTGCTCATGGTCATGCAATGGGTTTCAACTACAATGGAAAGCTTCGCTCAGCGGAACTGTTATTGCGTGCGGACGGGAGCGTAACTTCCATTCGGCGTGCTGAGACGCTGGACGATCTCTTTGCGACACTGGACTTTGATGGACTGGACGTTTTTGACGTGTCCTAATGTCCGTTGTCCATGGAGGGCTGATTGATTGACGATTCAGGGAATGACGACTTGTTGGTCTTCCTTCGTCGGGAGCAGGCTGGGTGACGATTCGGGACGGTACTTGGCTGTTGGCATTGCTTGCGGGGATACCGCTCGCCACGATGTCCCTCTACCCGAGACAGGTAGAGTGGTTGTTATAGAGAGAATGCGATTGCAGTTGTACGTGGAAGGCGGGCAAGCGCGTCCTGCAATCCTGGATGGGTTAAGTTGTGAGGTTGTGCGCAAAGCGCATTACTCTCGTCTGCGAATCAGTGCGGTTGCGAATCGTTTTGTGAGCGGATCGACGTCAGTCTTGCTTATCTTGGCTGTCATCTTCCAGTACTGCTGATCGGCCAGCCAGAAGCCCCAGTACAGTCCTGCGCGTCGTACCAGTCGGTCGCGGGATAGCATGCATTCTTTTGCCAGGCGAAGACCGCCACTTATGGATGGCAGTTGCCGGATGGCCGGCTGCCATTCGGCACCGCTTTGCATGGCTGTCGACAAGGCCTTGGCATCGCCGAAGAGCGCTTTGAGCCACGTTTGCTTTTTTGGGTTTGATTCAAGGTCTTTCCGTATGATGGTGCGCTCGGTCTGTCCACCATAGATAGCCAGGTATGCCCCGGACAGGAATGCAGCTTCTGAACTTGTTGCCCGGTTGTATGTCTGTCGCATCGGGGGGATGCCATTGGGCCCGAAACTCATCAACCTGATGCCGAGATAAATACCGCGAGTCCATTCCGCGGCATTCCAGGGGGCCTGTTGAATCAATGGAACGAGATCGTTCCAGATGTTTTTCATGCCCGCCGGCCATGATGGCGGCGTTGGTGTTGCGGTTGTGCCTGAGGCCGGCAAGCTACACGGAGGTGTTGCGATCAGCAGCACGCAAAACAAGAGGATGTATAAGGGGGATTTTACCATCGGTCTTTCATCTTTCTCAACATGGCGAACCGTTCTGCGGGACTCGTTGCGATTGGTATGACGTGATCTGAAAAAGCGGCGTCATCGCAGCGCAGGAATGGGTTAATGGATTTTTCCTGTTCAATACGTGAGGATCCTGCGAGGAGCGGAGCGTCTTCAGATTTTATGAGCGCATCCAAATAGTGACGGATGGCCATGTTTTCGGGTTCTTGATGGGCTGCGAAGTTTAAGTTTTCATGGGTGTAGTTATGACCGCAATACACGCGTGTGTCATCGGGTAGTGAGCGTAAGCGAAGCAGTGACTGCCACATTTGTTCAGCCGTACCTTCAAAGATGCGACCACACCCGGCCACAAATAGTGTGTCGCCTGAGAACAGAATAGATTCTTCTTTGCAGTGAAATGCGAGGTGAGTGCGAGTGTGCCCCGGTACCGCGATGGATTGAAAGGTTGATCCGGCTGCCGGGAACGATTCTTTGTCATGTGTGGGCTGCGTGATGGTATCGATTCGTGGATCGTCAGGTCCAATTACCGTGCAGTTATGACTGGCTGTCAGTTCCGGTATGCCGGCGGTATGGTCTGAGTGATGGTGTGTGACCAGGATGTGGGTGAGCGATAGGTTGTGGTTTTGAAGCGCACGGTTCACCAACGCGGCATCGCACGGGTCCACCGCAAGTGCGCGGCCGTGGCTGTGCGCTATGTAGACATAGTTGTCTTCCCATGCTGGTAGCATCAGGATGTCCATCTTGTGTTCCCCTGCTTTATCATCTTTCGTTTATCGTAACACACTGTGGTTCAGGGCGGAAGTCACAACACAAATGAGAGTGTTCTGTGCGTATGGCGCAGAAGGCGCTTTCGCCACTCACCTTGACCGATGTCGGCGTTTGCGATAAATAGTCGTTGCAAGGCATGAGATGCCTGATGCAAGGTCCGGGTATTATGATGGATGGGGGCTCGTGCTCTCGCGATGTTGAGGCAATACATGATGGCTGAATTGATTTATGATGCATCCTTCACGAGCTGTATAACACATGAGGGTTTGTAGTGTCGGTGCAACGCTTTTTCCTGGGCTGGGATGCGTCGCTGATTGATGGTGCGCGTAAGCATTTTCTGCCTGAGGCACCCGTTGCGCCTGTTGATCTTTCCGACACGTTGATGCTTGTGCCTACGCGACAGGCGGGACGGCGTTTCCGAGAAGCATTGGCGCGATATTGCTCGCGCGCTGACTCTGCGTTGCTGTCTGTTCGTGCTGCGCCTCCATCCATTTTGTTTGCGTCTGATCTTTGTCCGCATCGTCAGGCCCCCGGCGTAGTCGTAAAAGCGCTCTGGGCCGATGTATTGCTTCAGATGGATTCGACTGAACTGGTGGGGTTTGGCACGGGTGAGGTGATGGATGCAGCCTGGGCATTGCGCACGGGCGAGATGCTCCAGCAATTACGGGAGAGATTGGCTGAGGGTGGTTATAGCATGGCCGATGTGGCTGCTCGCATTGATGAAGACATTCGCGAAGAAGAGCGTTGGCGGGTTATGGCGCGGATGGAAGCCGCGTATTTGGAGCGTCTGGTCCAGGAGGGGTTCGAAGATCCTTTTGTCGCGCGGGTTCGTGCGGCGGCAAACCCTCAACTTCCTGATGGTGTAACGCGACTTGTTGTGGTGGGGGTTCCGGATTTGACGCGATTGGCTGTGCAGGCTCTCGAGGTGCTTGCTGACACGTACCGTATTGAGATCCTGATTCAAGCACCTGGCGAACTCGCACAGGGTTTTGATTTATGGGGTCGCCCTGACGAAGCATACTGGAGCGAGGTGCAGATTGATATTCCGGAGCCCGAGAGGAACCTGATTCTTGCGGCCACCCCATCCGATCAGGCTCGGCGGGTGGTTGACGTCATCGCCTCTGAGCAAGAACGTTTGGGGCCGGCGGATGTTGGTGTTGGTGTGCCGGATGCGGAAGTGTCTCCCTGTGTAATGGAATTGCTTGCAGTGCATGGAGTTGCCACGTTTGACCCTGCTGAGCATGCGGTGTCCAAGCATCCGCTGGTGTATGTTTTATCGCTGTATGTCGACTTTGTCACCGATGGATCTTATGCCGCGGTGAGTCACTTGTTGAGAAACAGTGATATGCTGGCGTATCTGGGTCGGGAGCATGATTTGCGTGCAACAGATCTCCTCAGGCAGTTGGATCGTTTTCAAAACGAGGTGCTTCCCGGCACATTGTCAGATATGGATATTGCGTTGGCGGAAAGGGGTTTGGAGACGTTTTCTACTCTCGCCAGGGCCATTGAGATTCTGCGGGATTGGCGAGAAAAATTCAGTAGAAATCCGCGGGTGCAGGATGGGGTGCGAGCATTTCTTGCTGAGTTGTATCGCGGTCGCTCTGTGTCCCCAAAGGTTTCGGAAGACGCATTGTTTTGCACGGTTGCAGAGATTATTGATGCCGTATTGCATGAGTTTGATGAACTGCCTTCCGTGCGTGATTTGTCTTCACGCGACGCCTTGCATCTGTTGCTGCAGCGTCTGTCTGAAGAAACGCATCAACCGCAACGTCCTGAAGATGCATTGGAACTTGAGGGTTGGTTGGAGTTGCCGTGGAACGATGCTTCGCTGCTGGTCGTGACAGGCATGAACGAGGGCACGGTTCCGGACGGAAGGATTGGGGATGCATTTTTGCCGGATACCTTGCGAGCGAAGCTCGGATTGCGGCATGATCGTCGTCGACTGGCGCGTGATTCATTTATGATGCGCGCGTTAATCGAGTCTCGAGCGGGAGGCGCGCGCGCATGTTTTATTGCAGGGAAGACCTCGGCAAATGGAGATCCGCTTAAACCGTCACGACTTCTCTTTCGGTGTCCCGACGATGAACTGTCGGCGCGTGCGCGCGTCTTGTTTGGTCCGGCAACCCATGCGCGGCCTGATTGTCCCAGGACTGTGGCCTTCACGTTGAAGCCGGTCGTTGCGGATGAGGTGGTTGCGCAGCGGATTGCGAAACGTGAGCTGTCGGTGACGACCTTTCGATCCTATCTGAGTTGTCCGTTTCGGTTTTATCTGAGGCATCAGCTCCGCATGGAGCAGGTTGCGGATGACAAACAGGGTTTGGATGCGCTGGATTTCGGCACGTTGTTGCATGCCGTGCTGCAGGATATGGTCACGGATGAAATGTGGCGTTGCGAAGATGCGGCTCAATTGACGTTGTATTTGCAGGAGAGCGCTGAACGGCGAATGCACCGACGGTATGGTCGGAAGCTATCCTTACCGTTGCTTGTTGCGTTGGATGCGGCTCGGCAACGGTTGGCTGCGGTGGCTGCCACGCAGGTGGCCTTGGTGCAAGAGGGATGGGATGTGGAGGTGGCCGAGCAGCGGTTAGACATGTCGCTTGCGGGTTTTTGTGTTCGGGGAACCATCGATCGCGTTGATCGGCATCGGGAAACGGGGCGTCTTCGAATTATTGACTATAAAACCAGTGATCAATCGATTTCGCCGAAGGCGGCGCATCTGGCGTCTGCGGCAACGGAATCAAGAGCCTATGCGCTTGTTCCAGTTGGGGGCCGTTCGCAGCGATGGATTGACTTGCAACTTCCGCTTTATCGCTTGTTGTTGGCGGCATCGCGAGGAGAAGATGAGGCGCCCGAGATGGCTTACTTCAACATTCCCAAGGCTGCCATGCTGACAGGGGTTGAGTGCTGGAGTGCGTTTACCGAAGATTTGATGACGGCTGCGCGAGACTGTGCTCAAGGCGTGTTGACCGATATTGCGGCGGGAACATTCTGGCCTCCGGCAGACCGCGTGAAATATGATGATTTTGCGGCGCTCTTGCTTGATGATCCGAAAGAAACCATTGAGCCAGAGGGACTCGTGATGTTGGGAGGTGGGCAATGAACCCACCGCAGATACCTCACGAAGTGATTTCTGCATCGGCGGGATCCGGCAAGACGTTTCAGCTTGCGCATCGATACATTAAATTGCTTGCTATGGACACGCCGCCTGATCGGATTTGTGCGCTTACTTTTTCCCGCAAAGCTGCCGGTGAAATTTTTGAATCGGTGGTTGAACGCTTGTGTGTGGCTGCCACGTCGGATGAAGCGGCTGAAGAGACCGCGCGCATTGCAGAGATTCCGTCGCTGAGTGCGGTGGATGCCATTGCCATGCTACGCGCCATACTGTCATCCCTTAATCGGCTGCATGTGGGCACGTTGGATAGCTTTATGGTCAGCGTGGTGCGGACGTTTCCTGTGGAGCTTGGAGTGCCGGCGGATTTTCGAGTGATGAACTCGGAGAGTGCCGAGGCGGCGGAACTGCGTAAGCAGATTCTGTCGGCTGTATTTGACGCACGACGCACAGATGAGACTACGCGTAGAGAATGGTTTGAAGCTTTCAAGCAGGCAACTTTCGGCAGGGAGGAGAAGGCGTTTGGTGAGCAACTTGACGGCTTTGTGGAGTCGCTGCGCGAGCGCTACTACCGTGTATTGCCGGAGGGTCAACGCTGGGGGGCGCGTGAGGCGATTTGGGGGGCGGATGCACCCTGGCGCCCACCCCTTGGTGAGACGGGATTATATCATTTAGTGGATAGCGTACGGGAAGCGGTGGCTGAACAAGGTTGGCCGGACAGCATTGTGGAGCGCTGGATGGCTTTTGCAGATGCGGTGCGCGTCTTTCGCCCCGGCGCGCCCTTGCCGAAGCCATTGGTGTATCTGATGGAGAAACTTTTGCCCGAGCTGCAGCCATTGGGCCGGGGGTGTGCACAGATCAAGCTCAACCGCACCATGTGTGTGCTTGAAGGTGTGCTGTGTGAGCATGTGCGGGAAATGGTGCAGCATGTGATTGGTTGCGAGTTGCAGGGGGCGGCGGAAACCACCTGTGGGCTTTTCCGAATTCTGGACCTGTTTGAGAATCTTTATGATCGCCGAGCCAGACGCCTGGGATTGCTGAGCTTTAACGATACGCAGTATTTATTGACGGCCAACAATACGTCAGGAAGTGGCCTGGTGATCACGCGCGAGGTTGATGCGGAGGATCGCCTCTACATTGATTATCGTCTGGACTGTCAGTTGGATCACTGGTTGTTGGATGAGTTTCAGGATACCAGTGATTTGCAATGGGCGGTGTTGCATAATCTTATCGATGAGATCCTGCAGGATGACAGCGGGCGCCGCAGTCTGTTTTATGTGGGGGATGTCAAGCAGTCGATTTATCGGTGGCGTGGTGGCAATCCGCGACTGTTTGGTGCCATACTGGATCATTATGGGCGACGTATTGAGCAGCGTCACCTGTCGGTGTCTTACCGATCCAGCCCGCCTGTGATTGAATCTGTGAATCGGGTGTTTGATGTTTTGCCCGTTGACTTGCTGCCCGGTGATGCGGTGTCGCGCTGGCGTGATATCTGGCGAGAGCATGAATCTGCTTCGATGGTGTGTGATCAGCCGGGTTACGCATGTCTGATTGAGCCGGACCATGAAGGAGGCGCGCGCAAGCCGCTGGATGGCGATCGCTACCGGTTAGTGGCGGGACTGTTACGGGAAATGCGTCCGATTGAGCGTGGTTTGAGCGTGGCCGTATTGGTGCGCACCAATGCATCGGGCACGGCGGTTGTGGATGTATTGCGACGCGAATGTCCCGGCATGACGGTAGTGCACGAGGGGAACGCCAGTATTCTGGACTGTCCGGTGGTGACACTCTTGTTGGCTGTGCTGCGTTTTGCAGCGCATCCGGCAGACACCAGTGCGTGGCGACACATTCAGATGAGTCCGCTTTATCCGGTGTTGAGCAGAGAGATTGGAGATGGTGACGCGATTTGCCTTGCGGTGCTGCGTGGGGTGCAGGAGGAGGGGTTTCATCATACGCTGAGACGTTATGGTGACATACTGGAATGCGCAGGGGCGATGGATGCCTTTGGTCGTTTGCGTTTAGGCGATCTGCTTTCAGCAGCAGCGGAGTATGATGCCACGTGCGCGCGTGATATTGATGTCTTTTTGCGAATGATTGAGAGTTTTGAGGTGCGTGAGCTGGCGGGGGATCATGCGGTACGCGTAATGACGGTGCATCAGTCCAAGGGACTGGGGTTTGACGTGGTTGTGCTTCCTGATCTCATGGGAAAGAGTGTGGACAAGGCGCACAACCTGGATTTTCTTGTGGCGCGTACACGTGAGGATCAGCAACCGAGCTGGATACTGAAGTCACCACGCAGGATGGTGGGTGACTCTGATGCGGTCTTGCGTGAGCATTATATCCGTGAAGATGCGGATGCGTGTTTCGATGCTTTGTGTGTTTTGTATGTGGCGCTTACCCGCGCTAAGCGTGGGCTGTATATGGTGAGTTCGTTTGCCGGAAAATCGGCGCGTGCATTGACAGATGCGGCATTGTTGAAAAAACAATTGGCTCCGGATGTTGATCCGCTTGAGGGTGTGGGCTGTGAAGTGGGCGGCGAGCAGGCGATACGTTTTTTTGAGTCGGGAGATGCGCGCTGGTATGAGCAGCATGCAGAGAGGGCTGCGCCGGAACCGCAGGAACCGGTGTCGCTGGCGGATGACTACGTGGCGAAGAGATCGTTACGCAAACGATTGCAGGCGCTGGAACCATCGGCCGAAGAGGATGTGATGTTCCCGGCTTCGCGTTTGTTCAAGGCTGAGTCACGTGATGTGACGGCATTCGGGGTAGCGATTCACCAACTTCTGGAGCGGATTGAGTGGGTTGACGATATCGATGTGGACGCGATTATTGAAGCGTGGCAGCGTGGTGCGGTGATGACGCCGGAAGTCATACGTGACGTGACCGCCCAATTCAGACATGTCGTGACCATTGATGATGTGCGATCACTGTTGACTCGTCCTGAGGGGGCCGTGCGTTTGTGGCGAGAGAAGGGGTTCGAATTGGTAACCCCGGATGGGCTTTGGATGACAGGTGTGTTCGATCGTGTGTTGATTCATGAGGGGGGGGCTGGCTCGGCGGAGTCCGCCGTGATTATTGATTACAAGAGTAGTATGGTTGAGAGTGAATCGCAGTTGGAACGTAAGGTTGAAGTGTATCGGCCTCAGCTTGTCTCCTATCGTCAGGCCCTGTCGCGTATTCTTGGACTTCCGGAGGAACGCATTGCGTGTAAGATTCTTTTCACGAGGGTGGGGGCTGTTCGCACGCTGTGATGGTAGCTTGGCGGGAGTCTAGCCCTCCTGATGAGTAAGATCCTGAGGCAATGTGCCTGGAAGGCGAGGTGCTCCGACTATCCCTGTCGGAGTTCCAACCCCTCGGGCCAAGGCGTTCGGAGCAAGAGCCTCTGTGGTTTCCGTGGCTTGACGGTTTCATGGTGGGCGCGTAGGCTTGGTGAATTATGAGAACACCAGCCAGTAAAATTATCAGCCGCGATGCGATGCCGGAGATTCGCGATGCACTGCGAATTGCGGGAAAGACCGTTGTGTTTACCAATGGATGTTTTGACATTCTTCATTCGGGGCATGTGGAATACCTCAACTTTGCACGCAACCAGGGAGATGCATTGATTCTCGGGTTGAACTCCGATGTGTCGGTTTGTCGAGCCAAGGGGGAAGGACGACCGATTGTTCCTGAGCAGGACCGTTCGCTGGTCATAGCGGGACTGGAATGCGTGGATTATGTGGTGCTGTTTGATGAAGATGAACCTGCACCTTTGATTGGCGAGTTGATTCCCGATGTGTTGGTGAAGGGGGCGGATTGGGCACACTATGTAAGTGGGCGGGAGGTCGTAGAGGCTCATGGCGGCAAGGTGGTTCTGGCGGAGATGGTGCAGGGACGATCATCGACGAATATCATTCAACGAATCATAGAGGTGGAGAAGAGCGAAGCATGAGTGAACGATTTATTGTAACGGGTGGGGCGGGGTTCATTGGCAGTAATCTTGTGGCCGCATTGAATGCGCGGGGACATGAAGATATTGTGGTTGTGGATCGGCTTGATCCGGCGGGGATGAAGCAGCGCAATCTGGACGCGGTTACGTATGGCGAATATGTCGATAAGACCGAATTCCGGGAGCGTTTTCGGGTGGGTGATGTGGATGTGCCTGTGACGGTTTTTCATCTCGGGGCTTGCAGTTCCACTACGGAGACAGACGAGGATTACTTGCGTGATAACAATGTTGATTATACGCGTGAGTTGTGTGAATGGACATTGGGTCACGATGCACGGTTTATCTATGCTTCAAGTGCGGCCACCTATGGCGACGGGGCGTTGGGATATAACGATGCGCATGATGGGATTCCCGCTCTTCAGCCTTTGAATGCGTATGGGATGTCCAAGCAGCTTTTCGATATGTGGGCGCTGGAAAGCGGTACGATTGATCGTATTGTCGGGCTGAAGTATTTCAATGTGTATGGTCCGCACGAGGATCACAAAGGGGATATGCGTTCGATTGTGAACAAGGCCTATGCACAGATTCTGGAGACCGATGCGTTGGGTCTTTTTAAATCTTACCGGGATGCGTATGCCGACGGGGAGCAGATGCGTGATTTTGTCTATGTGCGCGATGCTGTGGCCGTGACGCTGTTCTTTCATGATCATCCTGATCTGGCGGGGATCTTTAATTGCGGCACGGGACAGGCGCGTACGTGGGTGGACTTGGGGCGGGCTATTTTTGCGGCCATGGACCGGGAGTCCAATATTCACTTCATTGACATGCCGGAATCTATTCGGGAGAAATATCAGTATTTTACCGAAGCGGAAATGTCGAAACTTCGTGGTGTTGGATACGACGCACCGTTTACGTCGATTGAAGAAGGTGTGCGGGATTATGTGCGCCACTATCTTAGCGTGTGACGGTGCTGTGAGCGTTCAGGAGGAAGGGACGGTGGTTCCCTTGTTGAGTACCACGCGGGATGTTTGCGGCGGCTGAAGGCAATTTTGTAGAGGAGCGTTTTTGTGATTCTATCGTATCTGATGTTGATTTTTGTGTGCCTGCCCATTGCAGAGTTGGCTGTGTTGATTCGGGTTCATGACCATTTCGGGTGGGTTAATACGATTGCGCTGGTTTTCCTCACAGGTGTGGCAGGTGCAGTTCTGGCCCGGGCTCAGGGGTTGATGGTGGTGATGCAGATACGGCGGGATCTGGCTGAGGGGCGCATGCCGGCGCCGCGCATGATTGATGGTGTCATGATTTTGATCGCCGGGGTCATGTTGATTACGCCTGGGCTGATTACAGATACGGCGGGTTTTCTGTTGTTATGTCCACCGGTACGGGCATCTTTGCGGATCTGGATGCGTCGCAAGTTCGAGGCGTCCATTCGCAGGGGGCAGGCTACGGTGGTGTGGATGGATGATGAACGGTGAGGGTACGTGATGGAGAGGAAAATACCCGGGCGATATTGACAATGGATGGTGTGGGCTGCGCATCGTGCGCCTACACGATTGAACATGTGGGTCGCAAGCAGCATGGTGTGCGGGACATACGTGTCCATATCGGTCGCGGCGAGATAGAAGTGATGTATAACGGGAACAGACACGTTCTTGTTGCCATTCAGAATATTATCCGGCGGATCGGGCACAATGCAGAAATCAAAGACGGCAGAACCGGATGTGGAAAGTCGGATTGTTGTGGAGAGCATTTGCATGAATAAATTTGGAACCATAAGTGGTCTTGCGATGTTGTGTCTTTTGGTCGGTTGTGCATTTGGGCCGCACCGATTCAACTCGAATCGTGCTGCGTCGTATGCGAAGCGTCATCCTGATTTACCGTCGCGTGTGGTTGATTGTCTTCTGGTGGGTCAATTGGCTGAGGGTATGACGAAGCAGGCCGTTCGGATTTGCATGGGGTCTCCTGATCGGGTTGAGCGTGTGATGGTGTCGGGGGAGCGGTGTGCGGTCTGGGAATATAGCAAGCCGGCGCTTGCCCGCGGTGAGCTGCACGGTTCAGAGATGTGGGCTGCAGATATTCCGACAGCCCGGGTCCGCTTTGGGGTTGATGGGCGTGTGACCGCTTGGCAGTACTTTAAGGCGTACGCAAAACCGGTTCAAAAGACGCGTTCTATGCAGGCGGATTCTAATTTCGATGAGCCGGTGCAGACTGTTGTACCTGCCGAGCCCCCGGTGCAGCGTACGGCTGTTGTCAAGCCGAAGGCGGATAGTGCAGAACCGCAGGTCAATCGCATTCCGGCTGATTGGCCTGAGCTGAAACTCAGTGGTGTATCAGTGGGCGCGGATGCGCCGTATGCCATTATTAATCGAGAATTGGTGGCGCAGGGGGGGCGAATTGGTCCCGTAACGCTGCTGTATGTAAAGCAGGGTGGTGTTTATTTGAAGCTTGGTGAATCTATCCGGTTTTTAGCCATTGGCAGGACTGCGGGAAAATGATACACATAAAGTCTCAGAAAAAAATAAACAGTTGAGGTTAAGCGGTGATTACCAGAGAAGCAGACTATGCCATTCGGACAATAGCGTATCTTGCATCACAGGATCCGGACCAGTCCGTATCCTGTACGGAGTTAGCCGAGAAGACGGATGTTCCTTACCGTTTTCTTAGAAAGATTGTTAACAAACTGAATGCGGCCAACATCATACGAAGTGTACGGGGACGGAACGGTGGGATCTGTCTTCAGAAGCCAGCCAAGAAGATATCGGTTCTGGAAGTGGTTAATGCGGTTGATTCCAAAGGAGTATTGTTTAACACATGTCTAGGCGATGAGCCCGGTTGTGAGCGGTATCGAAGTTGTATGCCGCACAAGAAGCTTTGCTCATTGCAGCATGAGATTAACCGGCGTCTTGCTGGTATTACAGCCAACCAGCTTGTAGGTTGAGCGCGTTGTAGAGGAGATTATCATGAAGGTGTTTCTCCCCAAGGAGACGACAATGGGGGAGACACGAGTCTCCATGATTCCGGAATCTGTAGCGAAGTTGGCAAACCTGGGTGCAGAGGTTGAAGTAGAACATGGCCTGGGCGCGGCTATCCAGGTGGCCGACGATGCATATGCAGCTGCGGGCGGTACCATTGTAACGGATCGCGAGGGTGCCATGCGCGGTGCGGACATGGTCCTGCGATTGCGACCACCGCAGAACGAGGACATTGCGCTGCTCAAACCCGGCTGCGTGCATGTCAGCTACCTGGAACCTTTTACCAACTCCGACACAGTGCGCAAGCTCGCTGAGAAAAAAGTGAGCGCCATCTGCATGGAAATGATCCCGCGAACGACGATTGCGCAGAAGATGGATGCGCTTAGTTCGCAAGCGAACCTGGCGGGGTATGTTTCTGTGTTGGTTGCCTGCAATGAGATGAAACAGATTGTGCCCATGATGATGACGCCGGCGGGGACATTGCCGCCGGCTCGTATTTTTATAATAGGGGCGGGTGTGGCGGGGTTGCAGGCGATTGCGACAGCCAAGCGATTGGGTGCGAGGGTTGAGGCATTTGATACGCGACCGGTCGTCCAGGAGCAGGTTGAATCGCTGGGAGCGCGTTTTCTAAAAGTTGACATGGGTGAGACCGGACAGACCGAAGGGGGCTATGCGAAAGAACTTACAGAAGCGCAACTTGAGAAGCAGCGTCAGGCCATGGCTAAAGCCTGTGCCCAGGCGGATGTGGTGATCACGACCGCCCAGGTATTCGGGCGTAAAGCTCCTGTGATTATAACTGCTGATATGGTGAAAGGGATGAAGCCCGGCAGCCTTGTTGTGGACATGGCTGTTGAGAGTGGTGGGAATGTCGAAGGATCTGTGTTGAACGAGATTGTTGAGATTGGCGGAGTTCGGATTATAGGGTTCGGCAATTTAGCCGGTCGCGTTCCACTGCATGCCACCCTGATGTATGGTTCCAATCTAGTGAACCTGGTGGAGCATTTTTGGGATGCTGAGGCGAAAGCCTTCAATTTAGACCGTGACGATGAGATTATTGATGGTGCGTTGGTTGCATTTGACGGTGAGATTGTGAACGAAATGATAAAAGAACGGATGTCCTAGCAATGGAAAGTATGGGTCTCTTAATTTTTGTGTTCGTCCTTGCGATCTTTCTCGGCGTCGAGTTGATTTCCAAGGTTCCCTCGCAACTGCACACGCCGTTGATGTCCGGTTCCAATGCTATTTCCGGTATCTCTATTGTGGGCGCTTTGCTTGCCGCAGGACGGGGTGACGGCCCCGTTATGATTGTGCTGGGTACGCTGGCTGTGACGCTTGCCATGATTAACGTGGTGGGTGGTTACCTTGTGACCGACCGCATGCTGGCCATGTTCAAGCATAAGGCTGGAGAGAAAAAAGCATGACGATAGAGTCCATCATTCCCTATATGTATATTGCGGCTTCAGTCCTGTTTATTTTTGGTCTGAAGATGTTGAGTAATTCCGCAACAGCGCGTCGTGGAAATGGTCTCTCAGCGATCGGTATGCTTCTGGCAATCGTGGCGACGTTGCTATATGGCGGGATGTCTTTTAAATGGATTCTGGTGGGCGCACTGATGGGGTCGCTGGTTGGTGTTGCAGCAGCGCGTTTGATTCAGATGACCTCGATGCCCGAAATGGTGGGTTTGTTTAACGGTTTTGGTGGTTTGGCGAGTCTGTTGGTCGGTTGGGCTGAGTACCACAAGATTCAGACGGAGTTGGGGATTGGAGTAATTGATAAGGGCCCTCTGTTCACCATGGTTGCCATTGGTGCTACGATTCTGATTGGTGGCGTGACCTTTTCCGGCAGCATGATTGCCTATGCGAAACTGGCGGGGAAGATGGATGGCAAGCCTATCCTGTTCAAGGGGCAGCAGCTTGTGAATGGTCTCGTTCTTTTGTTGGCTCTACTCTTGGCTGCGATGATCTGTGGATGTCCATTGGGTCATTACGTCGTGTTTATTGGCATCATTGCGGCATCATTGATTCTTGGTGTGTTGATCACCATTCCTATTGGTGGTGCGGATATGCCGGTAGTTATTGCGTTGCTGAACAGTTATTCCGGGTTGGCGGCTTGTGCGGCTGGCTTTGTCATTATGAACAATGTGTTAATTGTGGCGGGATCTCTGGTGGGCGCAAGCGGTATTATTCTCACAAGCATCATGTGTAAGGCTATGAACCGCTCATTGGCCAATGTGATGTTTGCCGGTGTGGGTGCCACGGTTTCGGGAGGAAAGACATTTACGGGTGAAGCCAAAACGGTTTCGGCCGAGGATACTTACCTGATGTTGGAAGCGGCGTCTTCTGTTGTGTTTGTTCCTGGTTATGGCATGGCTGTGGCCCAGGCGCAGCATGCGGTGCGTGAGTTGGGCGATCTTCTGGAAGCGAATGGTTGTGAGGTGAACTATTGTGTGCATCCAGTGGCTGGCCGTATGCCTGGGCATATGAATGTACTGCTCGCCGAAGCGGATGTTCCTTATGAGCAACTTGTGGAGCCGCAGGATGTTAATCCCACGATGGCCAACGTGGATGTTGCCGTGGTCATTGGAGCCAATGATGTGGTGAACCCTGCGGCGCGTGAAGAAGGGACAGCCCTATATGGGATGCCGATTATCGATGTGGATTATGCTCGGGTTTGCATTGTTCTGAAACGGTCCCTGAAGGCGGGTTTTGCCGGCGTGGATAACCCCCTGTTTTTTGCGCCTAATACGCGTATGCTTCTGGGTGATGCCAAGCACAGTATTCAGAGCATTGTGTCGGAGTTTAAAGAAAGTTGAACGATGCGTGAACTGTGACGCACAAAAGGCGGCCTGGCGGGCCGCCTTTTTTCGTGCCAGGATTACGCGGGTATCGTTGAACGGAATTCAGGGACGCCACGGATTCCCTGGTTCATATGAAACAGGGCGCCTCCATGGGTGCCACAATTGGATGGCTCCTTACCAATGGCGGTAGTGATGTAGATGTCTGTGTAATCTGGTCCGCCGAAGGTCAGGCTGCTGACGTTGCGGGCAGGAAGATCGAACCATGCTATCTCGCGTCCGTCGGGATCATAACGAATCAGACCATACCCATCCCAGCGGGCCGACCAGACGCATCCTTCCGCATCTACGGTTAATCCGTCAGGTCGACCGCGCCCATCGTCCACGGAGACGAACGGGCGCCGGTTTGTGATGGACCCGGATGCTTTATCGTAATCAAACAGGTCAATACGGTAAGCGCGTGTATCCGTAAAATACATGCCGGTTTGGTCCGGCGTGAACCCCATTCCGTTTGCAGTGCCCACGTTTTCAATCAAGGGGGTTATCGAAAGATCGGCATTCAGCCGATAGAGTCGGCCGGCATGAGAGGGAGCCGTCATGGTTCCGCAGAAGACGTGCCCGTTTTCTCCTGCGATAACATCATTGAATCGATTGTCTTCTTCGCCCGGAATGCTTGCGAGAAGCGGTGTGAGTGTTCCGTCGCACCAGGAAGCGATGGCGCCGCGAGCCATGAAGAGCAGTAGCGAGCCATCGTATTGCAGCGTGATACCGCCGATTGCGCTTTTGTGCTGAAACGTTTCTGTCTGCATGGTAAGCGGGTCGCAGCGGTAGATGATTCCGCGCGGGATGTCGACCCAGTAAAGTCGTTGTTCATCCGGATGCCATAGGGGGTTTTCGCCCGTATCGCAGTGGCAGTCAATGAACACATCGGGGGTAGCAGGCATGGATGAGTCCTCAAGTGAAGAGTGGGGGATTAGAGTTCTGTAGGGATGGGAGTCGCCTTTGTTGCTGTGATGTCTTGCAGGATGGAGAGTTTGCTCTGCAGATTTTGCAGTCTCATGGTGAGTTCGATTTGATGTTGTTTGACTTTTTTCATACGGATGGTTGCATGACGAAGACCCGAATGCTTGCGTGGAAGGTTATCAATCTGCTCTGAAATGGCTTCGTACCTTTTTGTGATTTTTTGCACATTGTTGATAACGTTTCTAAGATTCTTCAACACAAATGGTGAGTTTGTTCTATTGGTCAGCAAAATGCTTTTGTCCTTACGACCAGCCAATACCTTATCCAGTTTTGCGAGTTCCGCGTTAAGGTGATCAAGCTCGGAGGCGGTTTTCTGTAACGGCGCGAGGGTTTCTGACGTGGCGATGATCTCGCTGTTTTGTTGATGCTGCGCATCCAGTGTGGCGCTCAGTTCTTCGTGTAAGATTTCTGAGCTGCGAGAATTCTCCCGTGCATTGTCGCGGAGTGATTGGTATGCAAGGACGATCTCCGCGATATCTACCGTAACTTGTGCGTTTACAAGGGTGATGTGGTTCTCAAGGTCAAGACTCTCTGTGGTGTTTCGGTGTTTTCGGCGGTATTTCCCAAGCTTGTTATATGCTGTCGTGCGCTGTTGATCTGCAGCCGTTAAGTGTATTTTCAATGCTGTTAACAGGTGGGTTGGGATAGACGTTGGTATGGGGACTCGTTGAATGCGCACGTCCTGCCGAGGAATGCTAATGTGGCGTATTTTCTCATTTGTCTCGTGACTAATGACGACATGCTGATCCGTTTCGGATACCAGAGTATAACGTTTGTTGCTGAGAAGATGAATGGGTGCGCGCGGGACGGTTTTCTGGTTGTTTTTGGATGGTTCTATTGTTTCGTCAGCCGTGCTGATGTAGACATCATGCAGCATGATGACCTCATCACCCGTAACGTTGCTGAGTTGGGCCAGTGCAAAGCATGTCGTGATCAGAAACAATGCTCGGGACGATTTGGATAATGGTGTCATGTGATATTTGTGTCGGTTGATTTGTCCTCGTCGGTCGTGTTGTCCTTGGCTGCGTTTTCGTCTTTCTGACGGTTTCTCAGTGCGGCTTGTTGTCGCGCTTGTAGCGACTTTTGGAGTTTGTCCTTGTAGGCTGCTTTTTTTTGTGCCGCCAATTGTCTCTTCTTTTGTGCCGCCAGCAGGATTTGACGTGACCGTTCTTTTCGCAGTTTTTCTTTTTCCTCGTCAGACAGGTCTTCTTTATTCTTGGAGTCTTCTGTTTGTTCAGGTGCTGTCTTTTCTTCGGTTGGTGGCGGAGGGGTAGCGGGCTTCTGCGGTGCATCCGTGGTGGTCTTCGAGCCTGTTTTTGAGGACGACTTTATCTCTTCGGGTTGATCCTGGGCGGGTGTAGTGTCGATTTCTGTGTCGCCGCCTTTGTCATCAATGTTTTCGCGCTTGCGCTTTTCTTTTGCTTCTTCCTGACGTTTTCTCAAGCGATCCTTCATTTGCTCAGTCTGGGCTTTTTTCTTTGCCAGCCGTGCTGCCTTCTTTTTGTTCGCTTCGGCAGTTTCTTCAGCTGTGGGTTTTGCTTTTCCCAGGCCGAATAGACCGCGACGTTTTTCTTTCTTCTTGGCTTTTTCTGCGGTCTTTGTTGCGGGTTTTTCTTTTGGTACGTCTTTTTTAGATATGTCGGGTGTGCCCGTATCGCCCTCTTGCGTCTCTGCCTCCTCGCGTTCTTTTTGTTTCTTCGCGCGGAGTGTTTCTGTCAGAGAGAGTTTTGATTTGGCCTTGTTCTTGTTGGCGATTTTCACGACACGTTTGCTACTGGAGTTTGGCGTTGTGGGTTCTTTAGCTTCTTCTGTTGTCTCAGCTTCGGCCTCAAGTTCTGGTTCTGGTTCTGGCACGGGCACAGCTTCTGGTTCTGGCACAGGCTCGGGTTCTCGTACAGTTTCTGGTTCGAGCTCTGGCACAGGTTCTGGTTGTCCGGCATGATCTGTTTCGGAGTTTTCGGGTATGAGATTGTCTGAGGTAGTGTCTTCTATCTGAGCAGTCGGCTCCTCTGTAACGGGTTCGGTAATCACTTGAACGTCCGGCGCGGGCGTTTCTTCCTGTGATGGTTCTGCTACTTGTGGAGCTTCAGGTTCTTCACCATCAGGAGCGGGAGCGGTTTCAATGATTTTTGGTTTAGGTGGTGTAGCGTTTTGTTTCCGGATAATGATAGGTTTTCTTTTCTTCCCGGCAGGAGGCTCGGAGGGTGCGGGTGTTGCTTCGGATTGTGGACTGATAGCGGTGGAGGGTTTTTGGACGTCTGATGTCGTTCGTTGCAGGGGCGATGGTGCATTCTGTTTAAGCAGGGGGCTATCGTACTTTTTGAGACGCGCGGTGCGTGTTGTGTCGCGCAGTTCCTCGGGGGTTACGTAGCGAATAGGGCCGGAGCGGCGATGGGGGTTGATGACGGGAACTCGAATGGCTTCGACATTATCCACTATGGGAGCCGTTGCCCGTGGTGGGTTTACGGTGGGTTGGGGTACTTCAGGTGTGTGTGGCATTGTCATTGGCGTAAAGGGTGGTGCAACGGGCAAACCGCTGGTGGTTACATCTACAGCAAAGGCGTCGAGATCAAAGGGCACGCCTCGAAACGTGATTCGTCGGGCGTCTGAATCATAGACGGCGTAAGAAGCCAGAGTTTCGCCATGAATCGGATAGCCTGCTGAGCCTACGTTTACGTAGTAACGTTTGTCTTCCTCTAATGCCAGTTCGAGGAGTTTGCTGTGCGTGATTATATCGGTAGTGGGGTCGAGGGTAAAAACGCCGGGTTCATGCGTATGGCCGGCAAAAATTAAATTCGTGTTCATGGCATTAAAGCTAGCGCGGGCCTCTTCCGGTTCTCGGATGTATGAAAAACGTTCAGGTTCGTCGGTTTCCGAATGGCAGATAACGAAACCGTCACCCAGAAGATAGCCTTCCATATCCGCAAACAAACGTGCGGCAACGGCAGTGAGTTTGGAGCGGGTCCAATTGATGATTTCTTGTGCGTCGTCAGAAAAAACGCTGCTGTCGAGTCGGCCGCCAATCACGGCATCATGATCACCGAGAACGAGTGATGCCGCGTGGGTGCATACGCTTTCGAGGACTTCTGCGGGTTTGGGTCCGAATCCCACAATGTCTCCAAGGCATAGAATGACCTCACAACGCATGATTCGTGAATCGTTGAGCACGGCCTCCCAGGCTTGCATGTTTGCGTGAATATCGGAAATTATGGCATATCTCATCTTCGGTTACTCCCACACAACGGGGTACAAATCAAAAACTTCCAACGGGTTAATACCTTAACCTGTAGAATAAAGCGCGGTCAAGAACGCTCACGTTTGCCTTGAATTGACAGGTGAGGTGGAATGGTGTTGAATAAGTGCTTTATTTTTCAAAAAGGAGAAGACCATTGCGTATTAAGGCTTTTGAAGCACTTCGCCCCCGGGAAGACCTCGTGGAACATGTAGCCAGTGTGCCCTATGACACTGTGACGTCCGAGGAAGCTCGGCAGATGGTGGTGGGGAATCCGTGGAGTTTTCTTCATGTGGTTCGTGCAGAGGTCGATTTGCCGTCTGGTGCGGATCCGCATTCGGACGCCGCCTACGATAAATCGAGAGAGAATTTTGAGGCATTACAGGAACAGGGAACATTGATTCGCGAGGACCGCCCGTGTGTTTATATTTATCGTCAGACCATGGGTGCTCATTCTCAGGTTGGTGTGGTGGCGTGTTGTCATGTGGCGGAATACCGCAATCATGTGATTTTGCAGCATGAACGCACTCGGGCAGACAAGGAGGAAGATCGTGCACGGCATGTACGGACGTTGCGTGCCAATACGGGACCTGTGTTTCTGACGTATCGTGATAACGGGGATGTGGACGCATGTGTGGAAACGGTGTTACGCGAGCAACCGTTATATGATGTCTATGCTTCTGACGGAGTGCGTCACACGGTTTGGCGTATTTGTGATAGTGAGGCACTTGTCGATGCGTTTGCCCGCATTCCCTGCGCATACATTGCAGATGGGCATCATCGTTCCGCGGCAGCCGCTCGAGCAGCAGCGCAACTTTCGGATGCTTATCCCGAGGCTGGGGAGGATGCTGAGCACAACTGGTTTTTGACTGTTTTGTTCCCGGCGCAACAGTTACAGATTCTTCCGTATAATCGTTGTGTTAAGGATTTGAACGGTCGTACGGAGGCGCAATTCCTGGTGGATGTGCGTGAACAGTTCACAGTGACGGAGATGGTACAACCGCAGCTGAATGTGCCTTGCCACGTGGGCATGTATCTTGCGGGTAAGTGGTATGGATTATCATGGGATAAACCGGAGACGGATGATCCTGTAAAGCGTTTGGATGTCAGCATTCTTCAAGAGAGGCTTTTGGCTCCCGTTTTAGGTATTGATGATCCGCGCATATCGGATCGGATCGAATTTGTGGGTGGAATTAAGGGGCCTGAAGCACTTGAGCAACGTGTGGACAGTGGCGAGATGGCTGTGGCCTTTGCGATGTATCCCGTCACGGTGGAACAAATGATGGCAATTTCAGATGCAGACGCCATTATGCCGCCAAAGAGTACCTGGTTTGAGCCCAAGTTGCGCTCCGGGCTCCTTGTTCACACGCTGTAACGGATTTTTATTTGAGAATGAACAGGTGTGAATCCTGAAGGATGCGGTTCAATTATAGATGGCATGTTCTGCTGGACATGGATTGGGCGCATACAATTTCATCAGCAATCGGAAGGTCTCCGGTTGTCTCCTCTCTTGACTTGGCTGCGGGGCTGCGTCAATCTCGGTTCGAGAAGAGATTAGAGGAGGTGACCACTACCATGAAGAGATTTCTGCAATATCTTGCGATTCTTGTGTCGTTTGTTGGCGTGTTAGGTGTGCTGGCGTATTTCCTCTATACGGGGTTCGGGCGTTATGTGCCTCCGGCGCGTGGCAGTGGAGGTTTGGTCTCGTCGGCCGAGACGGGAACGCCCGTGACGGTGACCGATGCTGAAGTAGGTGAGCAGGGTGTCATTCAGTCAGACAGGGCAGATCCAGCACGGGAAGGTGATGAATCTGAAGTGGTGCCGGCAGATCCGTTGGCGGAGGTTGATGCACCAATGGATATTGAAGGGACGTCAGAGAAATCGGTTGCGGATGTGACGACAGTCTTTAGCGATGCGGTCGACATGCGGAATCCGACGCTGGAGTTGATAGATCGTCGTGTTCGGAAGGGCGAATGGTCTAAGGCGCTGGAGCTTTGTGAGCAGGTTTTGAAGGATAGCCCGGGGCGCAACGATGTGCGGCTTCGATTGGCAGGGATATACGTGGCACGCGGAAAGGTTAATGATGGCTATCGGCAGGCCTCACGCGTGCTTGCTGATGACCCAGGTGATGCACGTGCGAACTTATTCATGGGAGAGGTTATGCTGAAGCAGGCTTTACCATCGCTGGCGCTCACGTATGCCGAGAAAGCTGCAACGCTTAATCCCGGATTGATTGAAGCCAAAAGGCTAATGGGGCGGGCTCTGATGGCAGAGGGTTCTTTTGTGCGAGCAGGGCAAATGTATGAGCAACTCGTGCAGGTACGCCCGAACGATTTGGATGTACTGATGGGTTATGCGAATGCATGCGATTCGCTTGGTGATACGCAACGGGCGGGTGACGTGTTGGCCAAGGCTGCGGAACTGCAGCCGACGTCGCCCGGAGTGCACTTGGTGACGGGGCATCATTACCTGAAGGTGGGTGATAAAGATGCAGCTATAATGAGCTACCGTAAAGTGTTGGAATTGACCTCAACCAGCGTGGTTGCGCTTAACAATCTGGCCAGTCTGCTGGCAGAAAAAGAGGGACAGGAAAAGGAAGCAATGAGGCTGGCGTCGATGGCCTGGCAGCTTTCGCCGGGGTCACCGGCGGTGGCCGACACGTTGGGCTGGTTGCATTATGGTGCAGGGGATTATCGCCGAGCGGCAGCGCTTCTGGCCACGGCGGTACGGAAGCGACCGCAAGACTCGCAAATTCGTTATCATCTGGCCAAGGTGTTGCTGGCGCTTGAACGGCCCGCAGACGCGGAGCGCGAACTGATTACGGCGCTGAAGACGGGGGGCACATTTAAAGATGTCGATGCCGCTCGGGCACTGCTTAATAAAATTCAAAACAACGAGTTGACGACTGAATGAGTAAAAATGAAGCATTGCTTACCTGTGATGGTTGCCCGGGTCAATGTTGTCGCCATGTGGCAACAGAGATTGATGAACCGGTATGTAAACGTGACTACGATCACATACGGTGGTACCTCCTGCACAAGAATGTATTTGTTTTTGTCGACCAGAATGGAGATTGGTTTCTTGAGTTTGCAACGGATTGCGAACAGTTAGACGATGCGCATTGCTGTACGATCTATGAGAAGCGTCCGCGAATCTGCCGACAGTACGGCGAGCAGGAGCATGAAGTATGTGAATACTTGTCAGAGGATGCTCCATATATCTATCGTTTTCATAGTGCGGAGGAGTTTGAGGCGTATCTGGCTCAGAAGGGCATTGACTGGCGTTGGAAAAACAGAAAGCTTAAGCAGCAATAATGGAGCGTAAGGGTATGAACGTAGCCCCTCAGTATAAATTGCGGGATATGCTGGTTAGTGCGGCAGCATTTGTGGTGATTGTGGCCGGTATGCGTGCGGCCGCACCCTTCCTGACGCCCTTACTGCTTGCCATCTTTATAGCCATTATTGTCACGCCACTTTTCTTTGGATTGCAACGGTTGGGGATGCGATCAGGAATTGCTTTGCTGGTCTTGGTGATGGCGTTGGCATTAATTCTAATGCTGGGTACGACGGTGCTGTTGGGCTCGATCAACGCGTTTTCCGAGAACCTAGCGGACTATCAGGCTGCCCTGAAATCGCAGTTGACTGCTCCTTTGCAATGGCTGGCGGAGAAGGGGATTGATGCGGGTGATGAATTTGCCGAAGAGTATCTGACGGGGCGAACGGCTCTGAACGTTATGAAAGGTACCCTTGGGGCATTGACCGCGATTCTGAGTCAGACTTTCATCGTGTTGCTTATTGTGGTGTTTCTTCTTCTCGAAGCAGCCTTGCTTCCGGGAAAGCTGCGTGCGGCACCGGGGATTAGTGTGGACACACGCGATCGCTTGAGCCAAGCCGTTGACAGCGTGCGGCAGTACATGGGCATGAAGGCCTTGCTGAGCCTGGCAACGGGATTGTTGGTTTGGATCACGGCGCTTGTATTAGGAATTGACTATCCCGTATTGCTTGGGGTGTTGGCTTTTCTTCTGAATTTTATTCCGAATATTGGTTCTATTATGGCTGCGATTCCTGGTGTGTTGCTCGCCTTGGTTGAGTTTGGCCCGGCTCGTGCGGGAGGGGTTGCTGCGGTCTATTTAATGATTAATGTCTGCATTGGAAATTTCCTTGAGCCACGCATTATGGGTAAAGGTCTGGGGCTTTCACCCATGATCATTGTGGTGTCTCTGTTGTTATGGGGGTGGGTTTTGGGGCCGATCGGCATGTTGCTTTCGGTACCTCTGACCATGACCGTGAAGGTTTTTATGGCGAGTTTGGATGAAACGCGTGGCATTGCAATTCTGATGGGATCCGTTGTCCCGGAAGAGTTGCGGAACGATTCTGCTATGGGAAGTGGACACCCAGAATCTCTTGATTTGTCTGAACCGGGTGACCAGGTTGATAATGGCTGAGGGACAACAGGCGGGCCTGCCCTGGTTGCTGGATGCCGAGTGGAGTGTTTTCTATTCGAACAAGACCCAATTGCGCAATACTTGACGGAAGCCAATCAGGATGGACCAGTCCAGATCGCTGTCATTGCTACCCATAGTGGGCCGAGCAAATACAGCCATGGTTTCGGTGAACATCAATCCATATTCAAAGGTCAGGTCGAATGTGGTTTCATCCTCGTCTCCGAAGTCAACGGCCAGATGAGGCTCAGCCAGGAGCCATGAGACTTGGGGGCTCATCGGCTCCCAAGCCAAAACAGTTTTGATGCTGAGTGCGTTGACATCGCCTTTCTCATGGTAGGGCGTGGCATCGAGGTCAGAGGCGTAGGTCCATTCCAGAACAGGTGCGATCAAGATGTCATTTTCGCATTTGCGGGACCACATGGCCGTCGGGGTCAGCAGTGTTCCACCATTTCCAAGTTCATCATCAGATGCGGTTTCCAGGCTGACTTTCAATCCGTAGGCAAGCGTGTTTGGTCCTTTGGCGTAGGCTTTGTACAGCAGTTGTGCCGAGATGTCGGACAGGCCTTTTTGTGATTTAAAACCTGTGTCAGGGCGAGTGTCGCGATATTCGAGGCTAATATATTCTACTGCCAGGCGAAGGCGCCAGTTATCATGTACGGCGATGTCACCCTGTAGCGCAATGCCTTCATGCTCGTCGCGATTTTCCATTTTTTTATGAGCGAATGCTACATCATATCTCATTGTGGTATCAGTGGGGTCAATACCGGTAATGATTGGCAGTTGTGCATGTGCCGCTATGGACGATATGCAGAGGGTGGAAATCAGAAGGAACCGAATTGCTGTTTTAGAGGTAGATGTCATGATTCTACTCCTGTTTTCTTTGTTGCCCAACAAGGAATGGCTGCCTGGCGTTTGCCTTCAAAGCAGCTCACGTCACAGGCATTGAAGCAAGTGTGCATTGTTGTTGCCAGTCTTTTCCTCTTCACGGCATAATGAATCTTTACTGTTTAGAAGGGAAAAGAATCATGCGAGCATGTATTTATGCCAGAGCCTGGAGTCGGGAGCGCACTTCCCGGTGTCCGAATGTTGATCGTCAGGTGGAGGTGTGTACGCAGTTGGTGCGTGAGCATAATCTATTGGTCGAATCGCGGCATGTGTTGACGGACAGGGATCATGACGGTATTAGTCCTCCCACCTGCTGGGCTACGGATGGTGATGCGGATGCTCGACCCGCGCTGGATCGGTTGGTGGAAATAATTGAAGCGCGGTTGGTTGATCATGTGATCGTGGTGCAGGCAGACCGCCTCGGTACGGCATCAGAGGTCCTGAGAGAGCTCATGGATCTTTTTGATGCGTATGATGTTCAGCTTGTGATGCCTGGGGATGCCCTGAAGACAGATGATCCAGCATTGTTATTTCCCTTGTCTTTCGTGCGACGGCGTGTTGTGGTGGATGCCCCGGCAGAGCGTGAACGCAAGGCGAAGATCAAGAATCGCAAACTTGAAGAATTGGGGCGTTTGCAGGCCAAGGTTTCCCGGCTTGAGGCGGAAATCTCTGAATTATGACATCGGGGGAGGGACGTGGTCAGATTTTTGCATCTTTGATGCACGGGCGGTTGCATGTCCATGTGAGTGGTGTTAGATTCGGTTTGAAGTCAATATAATCTCAATTGTGGAGGGTGCCGCTGTGCAAATCGATTCTGTCATCGACAAGACCATCGAAGAGCTTCATGAGAAATTGGGTCATCCGGATATAGATGTCGAGGCCAGGAAGATTGCGAGCAAGCTGGAAGAGGCACATTACAATCCCGGCGATGTGATGCCGCTGGCTGACTGTATTATTGCGATTCTGCTTGCGGGGCGGAACCAGGGGTTTTCGCCGTCTAAAGTGTTCGATGCGGTAACGAAGGTATGCGAGAACGTGAGCGGCAGGGATTGGAAGCAGATGCCGGATGGCACGTATCATGTTCAATAATGCAGCGCGTTACACGTTAAACAGGAAGTGACAGGTGTCACCATCTTCCATGATGTAGTCTTTGCCCCGTGTTTGCAGCTTTCCTGCATCCCGTGCTGCGGCCTCTGAGCCCGCGGCCAGGAAATCCTCGTATTTAATTACTTCCACGCGGATGAAGCCGCGCTGGATGTCGGTATGAATCTTGCCGCCTGCGATGGGCGCCGGTGATCCCTTGCGAATGGTCCACGCGCGGCATTCATCTTTTCCCGTGGTATAGAACGACATCAGGCCGAGGGCGTCATAGATGGTTGCGTTGACGCGATCCAGTCCAGATGATGTCAGGCCGGTTGCCTCGAGGAATTCTTGTCGTTCGGCCGGATCTTCAATGGCCATGATCTCGCTTTCGATCAGCGCAGAGATCACCAGCGAGCCACCTCCGTAGTCGGCCTGGAGGTTGTCTTCTGAAACGTTATAGATGTGTACGATTGGATTAAAGGATACCAACTCGAGGCTTTGAATTGCGTCATGCTCATGGGTTTCAAGGTTGGCTTCCGATGCTTTGCGGCCATCTTCCAGCACGGTCATGCATTTGCGCAGCGCTGTTTCTTCGACCTTTTGATCGGCGCTCAAGCCGGCCCGTCTTTCCTTTTCGAGCCGTTCGAGTCGTTTGTCGATAATGGCCATATCTGCAAGAAGCACTTCACCCTCGAGATAGGCGATATCCCGTTTGGGATCTATGCTGCCTGCCGGGTGATACACCTGATCTGAGGGGAAGTCGCGAACGACCAGGCAGAGTAGGTCGCACTGACGTGCGGCATCAAGCCAACCACGTGCGGTGTCGTTGTAAGGGATGTCAGGGCAAAGCGCGAAACGATTCTCTGCATACACGACGCTTTCTGGTTCGCACAGCTCGACCAGTCGATCGACGCGTGTATCCCGAATAGACGCGGTGCCTTCTATGGTTTCATCCGGTCGACGCGAGGCAGAGACCTCGCGTCCTGTCAGGAGCGTGAACAGTGTTTTTTTGCCTGCTTGTGGTAATCCCAGAAGTGCAACTTTCATAATGCTGCAGATTCATAGCATGGCGATGCGCTGCAAATCAAGTCAAGTCAAGGCGCAAGGGAGGATTCTGCTTTGTCGACCTTTCTGGTTTGAGTTTATTTTCAACCAGACGGTCAACAAGGCAAAACATCTGTGGGTGTGTGAGACCCTGTGGGTCTCTGGAGCAGGCCTCAGTTTTTCAATATTTTTTCGAGAGGATCGCTATCGTAACCGAGAGCTTTCCAGTTCAGGCGAGTATCGGGTGCATGGCAATCCAGGCATTTTAATGCATGCTCTTTCGGTGTCACTTCATGGTAGATGCCCATATAGCGCACGGTATCCACCCAGGTATAGTCCGCCTTCTCAATGCCATACATGTCATGCGCGGCTTCATGGATGGCTTTATTTATATCGCCATCGGCAAAGAAACTTTCTACGACGATTGGGACAATCCATTTCTTTTCTTTTAGCATGGGCAGTTTTCCCTTGTGTAATTTGAAGGGGTAAATGCGTGCCTTGGAATCCTGGCGGGAGCCTTGAGGGAGCATCATGCCTACGGTTTTTCCATCGGCTAATGTGTGGGCAGGTTGCGATGGCAATTGTGCTCGTGTGGTGCCGTTGTACCAGGCGTATACCGGTATAACGTTTGTTTGGGTCGTAATGGTGGCAGAGTACTTGTCAGCCTTTTCGTTGTATGAGGGTTTTGACCAGTCACGCATCATGTCGGTGGCATCTTCTTTGGCGAAGGTGGGGATATGGCATGTTTCACATGCAACGCGTTTGGTGTGATGATTAAGCACTTTTACATCGTGGGGATCTTCGCCGTGGCAGTCGGACGTGCTGCAGGAGAGCGGTGCATCTGGCATATCGGTTCCAGACAGGTCGGCGCCGCGTCCGCGGACTCTATGATCTTTTCCTGCATGGCAGTCAATGCAATGCAGGTCGCCGCCATCGGGAGACATATGGACGTCAAAATCACGCTCGCAATCTCTCAGTGCGTATTCGATGTCACCGCGTTTATAGTTTGGCCCACCTCCGGAAGCGGAATGGCAGCGCAGGCACATGGTGCGTGTGGGTAGAGAGATGCGTCGTGAGACCGAATTCATGCCTTCGGTGTTCTTCCAGAGAATGGGCTTCCACTCTAAAGATCCGTCTTCGTTTTTATATAGATCACGTCGGTATCCCGATGCATGGCAAATCAGGCAGTCGATATTTTCGAGTTGTGCATCGCTTAATGTGGGAGAGGGGAGTTTTCCCAGGCCAGCGTGGCATTTTGAGCAGCCCTTGGTAATGACTTCTCCTCGGGAGTTTCGGACCAGGCCGATCCAGTTGGCCTTTGGGCTGGTGCAGAAATCATTGATGGTGTTGATTTTACCGTAACGTTGACCCTCTGTATTGACGAGCCCGGGTGTGGCGCCTTGCCATTGGTAGTGCTGGGAGTGAAAGAAGTTTTTAGCTTCCTTCTTATGGCATTTGATGCAGGTTTTGGTGCCTTCGTAATGTTTGACGTGTTTCTGGTGTTTGTATTTTTTGGCACCTATGGCCTGCGGTTGTAAGTGAATGAGAGTGGTGAGGATGGTGATTCCCATGAGCAGGTGACGTGAGGTAGGCATGGCATCTCTCCTGAAAAAAAGCGGGCCGCGGGAGAGTCCGCGACCCGCCATAATTGCGTATGTCTTAGAAGCGAGCCATCATGCTGAGCGTGATGACAGAGGCTTCGTCATAGGTGGCATATCCCAGAATGGGATCATCGTCCAGATCCTGTGGCGCGCCAACGTGCCATCCTGATCCCGAGTAGTCATAGAGGTAATGCGTGTAAGACAGTTTGACGGTCATGCGTTTATAGGGGCGGTGTGCCACATAGGCTTCCCAGACGTCACCACGTGTCGCTGTCTTGGCGCCTATGATGTCATCCTCGGCATGTGCGAAGTTGAACCAGTACTCCGATCCGTGGTTATATTCCAGGCCGATCTTGGTCTTGTTGTTCGGTAGTGTATAACGTCCGCCGACATAGACCATGTAGCCATCTTCTTCGTCCGGCACTTCGTACGGGTCGCAGAAGAGGCCACCAAATGGTGTGGTGACGTCATTCGGATCGGATCTCATGTAATTCAGGCTGGCAAACCAATCAAACGGTCCATCTTTGCGAAGCAGCAGAATGCCGGCGAGATCAATGTCGCCAAGGTTATCACTCGGGGTGTAACGCATCACGGAATTGTAGTCATATGTGATTCCGGTAACGGGGTCGGTGTTCATGACGACAAGGCCGTTGAAGCCATCGGTTACTTCCATAGCTCGTGCCACGGTGGTCTGTAGCAAGGTGTTTTCGTTTGAGAATAGATCCCAGTTAATGCCGAGGAATTGTGCATCATTGAGATCGTTTTCCGCATGCAGTTCATCGTCTTGGCCAAAGCCTGAGTCGTAGCCCATACCATAGCAGAGGCGGACAGTAGATTGATCGGAGAGATGGTAACCTACCGTAATACCGTCGAATTGGTAGTCGATAAGAGAACCCAGCGGGCTGCCGCCACGCATGTCATCTTTACGCAGGTGCATCGGGGCTCCGCCAGTTGAGGGGCGTCGACCAATCGACAGATAGGCTGGCGAATCAAACAGATCTGTCCATGTGAAATAGGCGCGTTCAACGCGCAGTATATCTGAGTTTGGCACACCAACGGTTGTTCCGTCTGTGTTGATCGATGTGGGTTGGCCGTTAAAGACTTGAACGCCTGTTGAATCTCCCCACGATTTGTACATGCCCAAACGACCTGAAAAAGTGATGTTATCGGCTACGTCAGCCTTCATGTTTAAACGTAGTCGACTCGTGTAGGAAATGTCGTTGTCTGCGTCGTAGCCTTTGGTGTAGGCGCCCGGCATTAACATTGAGAACAATTGTTGCCGCTGTTCTGGCGGCATTTGTTGAACGGCTTGTTTGAGCTGCTCAAACGTCATGTTGTTCTGGAATGCCAGGTAGTCACCGAAGTTGCTGTTCACGAAATTACCTACTTCTGCTCCACCCATCGGGAAACGCCCCGTGCCCTGGTAGAAGAAGAGCGTGTTGAACAAGCTATTTTGCAGTGCCATTCCGTTGAAGTGACTCGGGATTGAGGCATCAATGGAATGCGCCTCAAACCGGAAGTCACCATTGATATTCAAGCGGTCAATGGCTGAATGTCGTTCGACTGACATGAGTCGTTCTTCTAGTTCTTCCATTGATTCTTTGAGTGACGCCAGATCGTTCTGAGCGATCACTTGGCCGGCCCATGCAAGGGTTGCGGCGACGAAGAGTGCTACGTAGATCACTTTTGTTTTTGAGTTCAACATATTGATGTCTCCCTGTATTGGTTGATTATTGGCATGTAACGGTGACGTATCCGCCTGCCAGATCTTCTCGTATTATTTTTTTATCAGCCACACGTCATTGGCTGTTCAGAATCGGCAGCGTGATCAATGCAGAATTTCTTGATCTTTTTCAGCATGTCTTTTGTGATCACTTCGATGACGGCTTTATCTTTCTGTACCGGGTGTTTCACGTCTTTGTGGGATTTTTCGTATTTCTTTTCAAAGAAGCGCTCCCACTGGTCCATGATCAAGGTCATGGGCGTATACTCACCGCTGGGTGACTTTTTGTCATGACAGATTTTGCAGTTCTGCTTGTACAGTTCTTTTGCCCCCTGTTTTTTTTCGGCCAGGCTGGATGTGATGGACAGCCCCATGATACATGCAGTGATGATCGTGAGTGTGAACAGGCGCATAGCGATACCTCCTCCGTGTTATGAGTTGCAGTCTGAGAGATTGGTGGTGCTTCCCTGCATGGCTTTTAGGTTTTTGCGTATGCAGTTCAAAATGACCAGAGCATTTGGATTGGCGATGTGGTAGTGGGTGTATCGGCCTTTCTTTGTGCGCTCTACGAAGCCGGCACGTCGCATCACAGACAAATGGTTGGATAATGTCGCCTGTGCAATTCCTGTGTGATTTTGTATGTGTGTGACAGATGCTTCGCCGCATAGGTCCAGATGCTCAATAATGCTTAGGCGGTACGGATTTGCCAGTACGCTTAAAGCATCTGCCATGCGTGACATAAAGTTGAATGGTATTCTTTTCTCGTTGATTGATGACGACATATTGCGATGATAGTACTATATGATCTATATATGTCAATATTCGAACTATTAAATATGTTGGAGATGGCATTTTTATTGCATCGCATGATTTCCTCTTGTTCGTTAAGGCTTCAGGCCCTAATAAAAAGAAGGTGAAACCATGACGGACAAAAGTGCAAAGAAGAAGCGGACGTATCCCATGTTGTGTCTGGTCAGATTTCTGTTCACCGCGTTGATCGTTTTACTGGTTTTCGGGCCATTCCTGATATACCGCAAGCGTGTTTTGCCACCAGGCATACGCTTGAATCGTCCGGTGGCGATGAATGCAACCGGCGCTAAGTTGCTGATTGATTCGACGCGGTTTGATCCGTCTACCGAAGAACGTGTGATTCAGCAGGAAATCTTTGATGCCATATTGGATCAGATTCGATCAGCCCGGTCCTGCATTCTTCTTGATTTCTTTCTCTGGAATGGGTGGCAGGGCAAAGCACGTGAAGAGCACCGAGCTTTGTCGACTGAGTTGGCGGAGGCGTTAATTGAGCGAAAACGTGTTCATCCGGACATAAACATACTTGTGCTTACTGATCCAATCAACCGGATGTATGGTCGTGATGAAGAGGCGTTTTTCCAGGCCATGTTGCAGGCCGACATCCCCATTGTTTTTACGGACCTGACCCGGTTGCATGAATCAAACCCCCTTTATGCTATTCCGGCCCGAACTTTTGGGCGGTTATTGAGTCGTTGGCCCTGGTTTTGTCGGGAGTCTGAATTCAGAAGATTTCCCCATCCTTTGGATGCAACGCAGCAGGATGTCGGAATGGCCCAGTTTGCGCGTTTGTTTTTCTTTAAGGCGAATCATCGGAAGGTCCTCGTGACGGACGGAGAGGACGGGGAGTGGCGTGCTATAGTGAGTAGTTTTAATCCGGCGGATGGGAGTTCTGCGCATTCGAATATGGGGTTGAGCATAACTGGAGATATGGCAATGACTATTGCCGAAGAGGAGCTCAGGGTCATGGAGTGGTCTGCTGAGAATCCCGGTTGTGTTCTGGAGATTGAGAAGGGGCAGTATCGGATGACTGCAGCGAAGGTGCGTGCGGCATTGGATGTGTCTGAAGGTACGTCTGCGGATGGGGAGATTTTGCCCGTTGCAGAGTGGTTGACGGAAGGTGCCATACGTGACCGTGTGTTGACTACGCTTGGTGAGGCAGGAGAAGGGGATGAAATACGTATTGCAATGTTTTACCTGTCTGATCGTGATAGTATTCAGGCCATTAAGAATGCGGCTCGTGGTGGGGCTCGCGTAAGACTGATACTGGATCTTAATAGGGATGCCTTCGGTCGAATTAAAAATGGAATTCCCAACCGCCCTGTTGGCTCTGAGCTGATGTCATTCGCATCGAAACATGAGGTAGATCTGGTGGTGCGATGGGCTGTGACGCATGGGGAACAGTTCCATACCAAGGCTATGAGCGTTGCTGGTGTTGGCGAAGGAGCTGATGCATTTATTTGCGGTTCGGCCAATTGGACACGCCGCAATGTGGGCGATCTGAATATGGAGGGTAATATCTATCTTGCAGGGGCTCAGAAAGTAGTGACGCAATATAATGTATATTTCGATGAATTGTGGAATAATTCGGGAGGCTTTGATTGTACTGCACCGTATGAGCAGTTTGCCGAAACGGGATGGACCTTATTTCGCAAGACCTGGATCTATCGCCTGCAGGAATCCACGGGTCTTTGCACGTTTTAGAAAGATCGACATGCGGTTCTGGTTATGACACATTTTCCACACATTGTTGAGAGAGTTTGTTTTTTAGAATGGGTATTTGAACGGGATTTTTATGAAGATCGCATTGGATTTAAATCAGGGGTCAACTGTGACCGCCGGCGCGGCACAAGATAGAGAGCTTGAGAGGCTGATTCTCATGGCCAGGAGTGGAGACTGGTCCGCTAAAGAGCGATTGGCCAAAATGTTTTTACCGGTCATTCAGGACGTGGCTACCAAGCGTGGCACGAATGGTATAGATGAATCGTTGCTCATTGAAGCAGGGCGGCAAGGAGTTGCCAAAGCGACGAAGAAATTTCGGCCGTCACAAGGCGCACACGGTTTCAGAGTTTCTGTGGTGGAATACGTTGAGCGTGCCATAGATCGAGCTTCCAGTGGGTCACTCTTGTTCAAGCTTTTCGGGGTTTAAGTGGTTCCGCGAGATAGAATTCGTTCTGAAGAAACAAACCCAGACGTTTCGTTTGTCTGTACGTCGGATAACTGGTTGGATCCTCTTCCTCTCTCAACATTGTTTGGTCGGGATGCTCCGTTGGAAGTGGATGTGGGTTGTGGTAAAGGTCGTTTTCTTATTGCGCGTGCCGCGCAGTTCCCTGATCACAACTTTCTTGGTATTGAGCGGCAACTGGTGCGTGTGAGGAAGGTGGATGGTAAACTTCGCCGGGCAGGCATTACGAATGCCCGGCTTTTACGTTTGGAAGCGGATTACTCCATTCGTTATCTTTTGCCGCCTCAATCGGTTGACACGTTCTACATCTTTTTTCCGGACCCCTGGCCCAAACGGCGTCACCAATCGCATCGTCTTCTTCAAGAAACGTTTATTGATAATTTGCTTCGGGCGTTGCGTGCGGGGGGCAATATTCATTTACGGACGGATCATCTTGATTATTATGAAACGGCATTGGCACTTCTGTCGGCGCGTGATGATCTTCAGCAGGTCGAAACGTTTGAACCTTCGGATGAAGAGCGAACGGAATTTGAGATTCTGTTCACGACTAAGGGTTTGCCTATTGGTTGCTGTTCTTTTAAAAAGTTGCCCTGATCATTATGTTTTCTGAGGATTGGATGATCGTGCTGCTCCCTGCCTGCTGCCGATACGTCGCAGCGCATGCTTGATGGTGCGTAGATGGAGTGTGTTTTTGAACCAGCGTGTAAAGGCAGCCGAGGTTATGCCAATCTGTACCATATTGCGAGTGATTGGCGATAATGACGTGGCTGACATATAGGCGTCTATCAGTTGCCTGCCAAGCTTTCGATTGTTTGAGAAGGGCATACGCTTTGCGTCGAAAAGCTCATGTCCGACACGGAGAAAGAAGCGGGGCGAGTGATGTGTGAAAATGCGTGCCTTCCCGAAGTCGATGAATTGCATGTCCCCGGATTCATTTCGTATGAAGTTGTGTCCTTGTGCATCATCGGTCACCACGAGTCCCGAATGAATTCGTGCAAGTAGAACTCCCATGTCTCTGGCTTCCTGTTCGCCGTATGTTTCAATGGGTGTGCCGGGAATATAGTCCCGGGTATGCACGATCTCAATGCCTTCTGCGGTTTGAATTGTCTTATAACCATAGCTTTTTGGGAAGCCCAGCGCTGCCAGTTGCACCAAGGCAGGGTGTTCGCATTTCCACGGTTTGGTGTACCGTTTGATGTGGGGTGGGATTCGGTACCGTTTAATGATGCGGTCTCCCTCTCGTGCCACTTCGCGGTAGACATTCTTTCGCCAGCGACTGACCAGCACTTCGCGTTCCATTTCTGACGTCATTTATTCTGTTCTCACTTCTTCGTCGGCGTTTGTGTTTGTTGTTAGGGTGCCAGGCATGAGTCCTTTGGCGGTGGCCGTGATTTTGGCGGATTCACCGACGGGTATGCGTGCAAAAAAGCGACCGCTGCCTCGCGTAATCAGGATGCGATTGTCGTGCGTATAGCTGTAAAGTTCGCCAATGCCTTGTAGGGAGGCAATCAGATCACCGTTCCATGACTGGACTGGATGTCCATCGCCATCTACCACTCGGGCCAGGCAGTCCAACCAGTCTGATGCAGGCGTGGTTGAGGTTTGCAGCCGGATTTCATATGCATTGCGCCAAGGTGCACAGGTGTCGCGGACGACGGTGCCGCCGTTACTTCCTTCGGCAATCAGTGTGGATTCCGAGAAGGGAATGCGCAGTCGCAGAAAAGGGGAGCCTGCGGTCTGCATAATCTGCTGATGATCTATTCGCAATATCACTTGGCTGCAGTTGGTGCAGATGTATACATCACGGTCATCTCCATGGGCCTTGATTTCCCAATCAGCGTATAATCGGATAAATGGCTCTGTGGTGTAACGTGCCCTGATGAAATCTGCTGCCATCTTATTTTGGCGCCAGGCATCAAGCACGCCGGAGTGGCATTGATAGTGCTTTTTGTATAGCGTGGCGTAATCATTCAGGCACCACAGGGCAAATCCGGCTACGAAGGGTTCCTGCAATGCGCGACGCAAGTCGCTTATGATCGTGTGCACTTGTTTGACTTCGTGTTCCAGGCTGCCGCGCTTTGCATCGGGGCTTTTTGCGCATTCGGACACAATCACGTTTCGCAGGCGGCTGGATTGCATCGCATCTTGGAGTGCATCCATATTGTCGTTTAGCGCCCAGACCTCCACTTGCTTCGTCGTGCGTTTGCATTGTGCGCGACGGAAGTGATTTTCGGCGTAAGTAATCGGGCGATGGGAGTCGAGCATCTGGATTGTTTTCCGAAGTCGTGTATAGGCACGACGTGAGCGGGACTCGGTGCCCATGCCCCAGATCAATATGCAGGGACGGTGGCGATCTCGTCGCACCAGTGCTTCTGTTTGTCGGCATGCCGCCCGCAGCCATTTTCCATATCCGCGGACACTTCGCCATGTGGCGATCTCGGCATAGACAAGGAGTCCCAGCTCGTCGCAGGCATCCAGAAACTCGGGATGTTGCGGGTAGTGGGAGAGCCGAACAAAATTGAGCCCCATCTCTTTGATGCGTATCGCGTCTTCGCGTTGCAATACGGTGGGTAGTGCACGCCCAAAACCCGGCATGCTTTCATGTCGGTTGCAACCTCGCAACTCGACACGACGCCCGTTGAGGAACAAACCTTCGTCGTGCAAGAATTCTGCGGTACGAAAGCCTATGCGAAAAATGACTTCATCGATGGTGTTTCCGTGTTGAATGATCCGCGCATGCAGGGAATAGAGTACGGGGTCATCAATGTCCCAGCATTGAATGCCGGTTAGATCCATGGCCGCTGTTAGTATGTTACTTTCGCCGCTGCTGTTGATCTCTACGTTTCGGGAGATTGATGATCCGAGAGTTTCGCCGTCTGGCGTATTCAAGGTCCAATGGACCTCACAACGTGTGACGGGTACGACGGAAGAGACGGCAAACGTGGTTCTCAAGTGCCATGCATCTTGTTCGCGTTGCCATGTATCAATACGGATGTCGCGAGCATTCAGAAATAATCGTGGTCGCTTAACCAGATGTGCGGAACCAGAGAGTCCGCCAAAAAGCAGGAAGTCTGGTTTTTTGATTCCGGGGAGCGTGTCGCGCCGGTGTCGGTTGTCCAGAACGAGTGTGAGCGTGTTACGTTGCAGTTGGTGTAGATAGGATGTGATGTCCACTTCGAAGCCGAGATATTGTCCATCTTGGGTTCCAAGTGGTTGGTCGTTAAGTTGCAGCGTGCTTTTTCCGTAGAACCCGTCTATCTGCAGTATCCATTGGCCGGGTTCGACGAAGGGGGCATCGTCCGGCACCTGGAATTGGAGCTGATAGGTTCCCTTGCCGCGGTAGTAGGTTACACCCGGTTGAAACGTGTCACGGTTGTTCCAGCAGTGGGGAAGCGAGACGGTTGTTATGTCCGGATTTTCATTTGCGAACAGGGCCGGGGCTGCTTCGCCACGCACAAATCGCCAGCTGCGATTCAGTTCCAGTTTGTAACGCGTTGGATATTCGACTCCGGGCACTGGGACTCCCTGCTCAGGTGGTACTATCATTTTGTTCAAGGAGAGCATCTTCCACGGCAGCATCGGGAAGTTGTTTGTTTACTTTTGCGCCTAAGCGTCGGATCTCTTCAACGCGGCCGATCAAGTTGCCCCGCCCGTTTTTCAGGCGGTTCATGGCCAGGTCAAACGCTTCCCCCGCGTTTCCCAGTTTTTTATGAGCATCTGACATGGCGTCGTAGATCAGCGTCACTTGGTCATACATGCGTCCGGCACGGTCGGCAATGCGCTCTGCATTACGATTTTCATTCTCTCGTCGCCAGATTTGTGCGATCAGTCGCAAGGTGATCATGAGTGTTGTGGGACCCGTGATGACCACATTGGTTTGGGCGCAATCGTACAATAAATCGTGATCGTTTTGTAGTGCTGTCTGGTAGGCCGGCTCGAGGGGGACGCACATGATGATGAAATCCAGTGCGCGGTTTCCGAGCAGGCGTTCATAATTCTTATTATGCAGCTCATTGACATGATTGCGTACGGATTGAAGGTGCTCTGCCAAGGCGTGTTTACGAGCAGTCTCATCTTCCAGGTTTGCGTATCGTTCGTAAGCGGTCAGTGAAACCTTGGCATCGACGATAACCGCTTTTTTGTCTGGCAGGAACACTACAAAATCAGGTTTTTTCAGTGCGCCGTTCTCGTCTCGATATCCTTTTTGAGTCTCGTATTCTCTTCCGGGTTCCAGGCCTGATGCCTCAAAGATGCGCTCGACGATCAACTCACCCCAATCGCCTTGTTGCTTTGCATCGCCTTTGATGGCTTTGGCCAGGCTGTTGGCCTCGTCACTGACTTTGTTGCTTAACGCTTGAAGCTGGCGAACCTGTTCCAGAAGCTTGGCTGATCGCTCGGTGTCATCTTTGTGTACTTCGTCGACCCGTTTTCGGAATCCTTCGAGTTGTTCTTTGAAAGGTTGCAGCAAGTCGGAAAGCCGTTCCTTGTTTTGTTCAGAGAACGTTTTCCCTTTTTCTTCAAAAATACGGTTGGCCAGATTCTCAAAGGCTGCTTTCAGGCGTGCTTCGGATTCTTCAAGAAGTTTCAGCTTTTCCTCTGTGGTGCGGCGCTCATTTGAGAGGTCTGCTTCAAGGCGTGCATTGTCGGTAAGCAGGGATTCCACCGTGGTGGCTTTGTTGCGGAGGTCCGTAAGGGTTTGTTGATGGTCCTGCTCCAGGGCGCGCAAGCGGGCCAGCTCGACTTGACCGGGCGCGTCACGCAGGACTCGCAGGACGACAAAGGTGAGCAGCAATATGATTAAGCCCAGAAGTGTAAGTATGACAACATCCATGGGTGATGCTCCATTTTTTGCGAACAGGGCGACTTTACGGTATTTCTCATGCGCGGACCAGCCAGTCTCCTTCAATGAGTGATCGGGCCATTTGGCAATCGATCCCGTGACCGGCTTTATAGGAGATGATTTTGCCACAGAAGCGACCTTTGCCAATCAGGGCTACAGCGGCCAGCAGATCGAGTGTGGCTCGGTGCCATGCGGCTTCCAGAGATTTTCCTTCGTGAATCAACAATGGATCATTGAAGTATTTATGTCGGCCCGCGACCAGGATGTTGCGAGTGGTGTATCCTATATTGCGTGTATCTGCAAATAGCTTGCCGATGGTTTTGACGTACAGCAATGTCCGGAAATTGGTGTTTGTGCGTGCCTGTGCTCCATGATGGAATGTGGCTGAGTTGACATCAAAGACAATGCGTTGTTTCCCGATAGCGCTTTTGAAATCAATGGCACAATCAATAGTAAGGCGGCGCGATCGTTTTTCATCCGGCAGGAAGATCAGGAAACTTCCGTGTGGTGTGACGGCGGAAACGGGTTCTTTGACTGTGAAATATTCGGCCGGCGCATCTAATTCTTCGATGCCGGCTTTGTCAAATGCCTCAACCAGGTCCATGCTGCTGCGGTCAAACAGGGGTGGATCTCCGGAATCCACACGGATTTTCAGGTGATCGATTCCCAGGCCGGCTTTGAGGGCAATAATGTGTTCGACCATGCGGATGTAGTTATGAGGTGATCCGCTGCTGAGAACAATATTGCGAACGACCGTCCAGATGGTTTCCGGAGTGACCTGGATCGGCATGGAATCTGGAAGATCTGCGCGGTCAAAGCGCCAGCCACCCTCTGTTGCGGGAATAAACGTCAGGGTTCGCTCGGCTTTTCCAAAGAACGTGCCTGGCCCGGTAACAGAGATTTCTTTTCCAAGAGTTGTTGCGCAGGCAGAGAACGGGGGCTCCTCTTGCATGACTTCGCGATCAATGGGATGTTGAGTCCACTTGAGATACGACGCCTCAAGAACGTCTTTATCCCCCAATATAACTTGGCCGCACGGCGTCTCCGACATGAATGCTTACCCCTGTTTAAAGTGATCCGGGATGCCCCGGTATTTGTTAAGACTGTGCTCGAATCCTACCGCAGGACTGTGGTCAGGCCAACCAGAAAAGGACGCTATGGAGTCTATCTTCCAGGGGGGAGTGAAAGATGACCGTGGGGGCAAGGTGACGAACGGCATTCAAATGCTTGTGTTAACGGCGTGTGTTCGGCACTATCACGTTACAAAAAGAAGGAAGTGCATATGGAACTTTTTGAGGCAATTGAAAAACGACACAGTTATCGCTTCGGGTTTAAGGATCAAGCCGTGCCGCGAGAGGATCTGGTCCGTATTGTACAGGCGGGTATCCAGGCTCCTTCGGGTTGCAATGCTCAGACCACGTCTTTTGTGATTGTGGATGAACCTGAGTTGATTGCGAAAATTAACGAGGTGATAACCAAGCGGGTCATCGGGGAGGCCAAAGCGATTATTGTTTGCGTGGCCAGCCATCCGGACGTCTACCATGGTATGTCGTTTGGCGTTGAAGACTGTGCGGCCGCTGTTGAGAATATGTTGCTGGCTATTACAGCGCTAGGGTATGCGACGGTGTGGATGGACGGGGCATTGCGATGCGACGAAAGCGCACAGCAGATTGCGGCGCTGTTGGGTGTTCCCGAGGAGCGCGAGGTGCGGATTATTCTCCCTGTCGGTGTGCCGGAACAGCGGGTTGTTCAGAAGGAGAAAAAGCCTTTTGAAGAACGGGCTTCCTTTAATCGCTTTTGAGTAGGGTTTAGAAAGGCACGTTCATGGGGATGAACTCGGCCTGCACCTTGAAACGTTTCTTGAGGGCATCGGCGAGGGCTCGAACGCCGAATACTTCTGTCGCATAATGTCCTGCGTAGATGACGTGCAACCCGTATTCCTGCGCCATGTGATATGCCGGCAGTGTGGGCTCCCCCGAGACATAGGCGTCTACTCCAGCGGCTGCGGCTTCCGGCAGCATGTCGGAACCTCCTCCGGATACGATGGCGACGGTTCGAATTGTGCGCTTACCGAATTCCATGGTTTGCAGTGGTTGTCCACATACTCTCTGAACGCGCGTTTTAAATCGTTCCAGGGGCATGGGGGAACGAAAGCACCCGCGATAACCGATCGTGTTGTCGTGATAGTTTCCAAACGGTTTGCGATCTTGCAGTCCAAGGGCTTTAAACAGCACGGCATTATTGCCATGGCGGGGATGTGCATCAAGGGGTAGGTGTGCAGCATAAAGGGCCATGTCGTTATTAATCAGTGAAGCAATTCGATGATAATTCAGGTCTGTCAGGTGCTTGAGCGAGTCTCCCCAGCTGATTCCGTGATGGCAGATCAGCAAGTCTGCATTGCGTTTTTTTGCTTCGTCAAAGAAGGCCTGGGATGCATCTACTCCGCAGCAGATTGTTTTAACGTTTCCTGTGTTTTCGACTTGCAGGCCGTTGTTCGATACGTCCTTGAATTCGGAAATACGTAGTTCCTTGTTCAGGTAGTTCACAATGGTTGTCAGTTTCGTCATGGTCGCTCTCCCTTGTGTCTTGCTTGAAGTTAGTCTAGCCGATGTATCGCCGCAAGCGCTTAACGTTGACTTTCTGCAATACGTGGCATAGGGAAATCCCTGATAAGAGAGTAGGGGAATGTTATAGCCAATAATCAGCTTTTTCCCCACTGGACGGAAGTTCTTTCCGTTGTCATACTGATTAGCAACGACCGGTTGATAATTATTATGATGGTTGACTACGGTTGCACCACTGAGCGGGTGGGCTATGACGACAGAGGAAGCAGATGACAGGAGAGAAGTAGGCGTTCTCCTTATAGAAGACGATCCGGATGATGCTTTTCTGGCCAGTAGTGCCCTGGGGGCATCTCCTGATATCTACTTTCGAACGACGCATGTCTGCACGCTTAAGGATGGGATGCAGCGAGCGGCAGAGGTTAAGTTCGACGTGGTTCTTCTCGATTTGTCGCTTCCTGACAGTACGGGATTGGACTCCGTCACTCGGTTTATTGAGGTTCATGATGATGTTCCGGTGGTGGTTCTCACGGGTTTTATGAGTGCTGAGCTTGGCGTGCAAGCCGTGCGCCTGGGTGCCCAGGAGTACCTGACGAAGCAGAGCGTCGGTACGGGCGAGGCGTTACTCTCCTCGGTGCGTCATGCCATAGAACGATTCGAATTGCTGCACCAGCTACGGGATCATCAGGATCATCTCGAAGATCTTGTTAAACTACGGACCTCTGCGTTACGCAAGGCGCTAGACGAGGTGCGCGCGCGCGATTTGGCGAAATCTGAATTTGTATCCAATGTTTCTCACGAGCTTAAGACTCCCATTGCCTGTTTGTTGTATGCGATTGATAACTTGCTGGATGGCGTGAAGGGCGAGGTGTCTGAGGATGTTCGATCTTACCTGCAAATGATTCGTAGGGATGGCACACGCCTGCAGTTTACCGTGGAAGACATTCTTGATCTCAGTAGTTTGGATACAGGGCGTTTCACATTGAATCGTGCGCCGGTTAGCATGGATCGGCTATGCCGTCGAGTTGTGCATGAATTACAGACCACGGCCCAGAGAAAAGGTGTGAACATGTTGACGGACTGCCGTGGGGATGCCGGGTTTGTGATGTGTGATGCTCGCAAGATTGAACGTGTCGTGATGAACGTTGTGGGCAATTCCCTCAAGTACACGCCTGAGGGTGGCGGTGTGATTGTCGGGGTTGGTGCCGGGGATACCGGCTCGCTTCGTGTGACGGTCACGGACAGTGGTGTGGGCATCCCGGCAACAGCTTTGGCGCACGTGACAGATCGATATTATCGTGTGGGTGAACATATTGATGGTTCTGGATTGGGTTTGTCTATTGCTAAAGAAATTGTTGAATTGCATGAAGGTGAAATGACGATTCAGAGCCCACCGCCGGGAAAGACCAGGGGCACCCAGGTTTGTCTGCAGCTTCCTCTTTGTGAGTCTCCAACTGTTCTTGTTGCAGACGACGATGACACGGTGCTTGAAGTAATCAGGATGCAACTTGAACGCCAGGGTTATCATGTTCTGAGCAGTAGCAGTGGATATGACGCTCTGGGCGTGCTCAGTGGAACGCATGTGGACGTCATGGTGTTGGATATAGTTATGCCTGATCTTTCGGGGATTGAGGTTATCGCAGAAGTCAAGGCGGCGCCTCACATCCGTCAGTTACCTATTGTCGTTGTCACGGGGTATCCCATGGACGAGTTTAAGAAAGAGTTTCTGGGAAATTTGGACATTCCGTGGCTGATGAAGCCATGGAAACCTGAGGATTTGTTGGGTTGTATTGAAAAAGGCGTGAGGTTGCTCTCAGGTGATGGTGACGAGCGTGAGAATTCGGTTGCCTTATCAGAACAGGAGCAGATGAAGAGTGTAGAAGAACAACAAGAGATACCGACCGACGGCTCTCGCGAGAAAGCATCGGTTGGTGTTTGTTCATTCAAGTGAGGGGGTTAGATATGTGGGAGGAAGAGGCTGAGAAAATACTACTCGTTGACGACGAAGAAAGTCTGCGCCGAACACTGAGTGATTACCTGAGTTTTAAGGGGTATCAGGTGAAGACCGCTAAGAATGGTGAAGAGGCACTCAGGTTATTGGGGAAGTTTCATCCGGATCTGATCATTCTCGACATGGCTATGCCTGGGATGGGTGGCGTCAGTTTTCTTCGCAAAATTATGGATGATGCCGGCCAACCGCGACATCCTGTATTGGTGTTAACAGCTCGGTCTGTCATGCGTGAGTTCTTTGATGGGGTTTCGATTCAGGGATTCGTGCCAAAACCTTCCAGCGAAAAGGAAATTCTCAGAGAAGTGGAGCGTATTCTTGCGCCGTGTCGACGTGTTAAAGCGAATGAAAATAGTGGTGTGGGCAAAACGGTTCTGATATGTGAGGATGATGACAAGCGCATAGGTGATCTCCTTAGAACGTTTCAGAGTGCGGGATACGAAGCGCAGGTTGTCTCGACCGGACCGGATGCATTGCAGGTGGCGATGAGCAATGTGCCGGACGTCATCGTGCTCAAGGAAATCCTTACCGGGATGAATGGAAGCAAGGTTGCCGGATTGTTGTCGGAGATGCAGGTTACGCGTGAGATTCCTGTGGTACTTTATAATTCAACGAAGCAACTGAAGAGCAGCCGGCTCTTATCGCAGGGCGTGGCCTCGGTCGCGCACAAGAAAATCTGGAGCACGAATCCTCATACGATTCTAAAGGCGGTCAACGCAGTGTTTTCCGTTAACAATTCGGCGTCCTGAAGTCAGGTGATTATTGTTTTATATTTTTTGCGGGTACCAGCATGCGAATCCCACCGGTGCGACACGTAATGGTCAATTTGGCAGGGCAGTCGATAAGTTCACCATCCACCTGAATCGCTGCAGGCTGCGGGCGTTGAGCAACCAGATGCCGAAAACGGCGATGGATCACCTGCGGGATGTCCTGGATCGCACCACTGATGAGTTTTCCCAGGTTGGCGATCAGCATGGGAACATCCTGTCGCCGCGCGATGACCAGTTCAAGGATTCCATCATCTGGTTGTGCGGTTGGGGCAATGATGGCTCCGCCGCCATATTGTGATAAGTTGGCCACGGTGCAGACGAGGGGATCTTTAACTGTAAATGATTCTTGCTCATCCAGAACCAGCGTCACGGGTTGGGCTCGATACTCAAAGAACTCGTACACACCGGCAAAGACGTAGGGCAGAATGCCCCGAATGGGCATTTTTTCAAATGATCGAACGATGGCGGCGTCCCATGCCATGCTGCAGGTAATAAAAAAAGGGCGTTCGTTCAGGAGGCCTACGTCCATGTCCAGGACCTGTCCATTTGCCAACACGCTTGCAGCGCCACTCGGGGAAAGCGGTACGCCGAAATGTCGTGCCATTCCATTTCCGCTACCTGTGGGAATTGTCCCCAGGCATACATTGGTCCCCACCAGTAAGCGCCCTATGCTACTGATGGTACCGTCGCCTCCTGCGACAAGTAAGAGATCAATGCCCTCGGCGATGGCTTTCTGAACTTTGCGCTCGCTATCGGCCAGACTCTGAGTGAACTGATAGGTAATCTCGCGATCCGGAGTCTCCCAGTGTTTGTCCATGGCGACGCGCAGGGCATCGAAGGAGGATTTGAGTCCCGATTTCGGGTTGATCATGACCCGGACCTGCTTCAGGTCAGCCGCATTCTGTTTGTCTTGTGGCGTCTTGGTCATCATGGATGTTCCAGTATGTTATTGGCTGCATCGAAAGTCAATCCGTGGGATGTTGTATTTGTGCATATTCTGTGACAGTCTAAGGACGTTTAAGTAGCATTGCAGAGCATGATTTATGGCGAGTAATTGGAGTTCCTTACATGGCAAGCGTAACCTTGGAACATGTCGACAAGGTCTATCCGGGTAATGTTACAGCGGTCAGCGATTTCAATCTTGAGATCAAGGACGGTGAATTTGTTGTTTTGGTTGGGCCGTCAGGTTGCGGTAAATCCACGACATTGCGAATGGTGGCTGGGCTGGAGGAGATCAGCAATGGAACGGTCAAGATTGGTGATCGTGTTGTGAATGATGTGCCTCCGAAGGACCGGGACATTGCGATGGTCTTCCAGAACTATGCGTTGTATCCGCACATGACCGTGTATGACAACATGGCGTTCGGGCTGAAGTTACGGAAGTTTTCGCGGAAGGATATAGAAAAACGTATTCAAGAAGCCGCTCGAATGCTGGGGCTTGAGGCGTTATTGGATCGCAGGCCGAAAGCATTGTCCGGCGGGCAACGTCAGCGTGTTGCGGTGGGTCGCGCCATCGTACGAAAACCGGCGGTATTTCTGTTTGATGAACCTCTGTCGAATCTTGACGCAAAATTGCGCGTCCAGATGCGTGTAGAGATCAGTCAGTTGCACGCCAAGCTGGATGCAACCATGATTTATGTTACACACGATCAGGTTGAGGCTATGACCATGGGAGATCGCATTGTAGTCATGAAAGATGGTCTGATACAGCAGGAGGCAGACCCCATCACCCTGTACGATATGCCCAACAATTGTTTTGTGGCCGGATTTATCGGGACTCCGCCCATGAACTTTTTCCAGGGGCGAGTCACGGAGTCTGGCGGGTCGCCCGGCATCCGGTTGGACCATGGCCAGTCGTTTCCTGTCCCTGTTGCGTATAAGGAACGGCTGGCGACATATGGAGATCGGCCGATCACGATGGGGATTCGTCCTGAAGACATTGGTTCCACCATGGCGGAACAGGTTGAGGATGCGCCGAGACTGCATGCTCGAGTTGACGTGGTGGAACCCATGGGCTCAGAATCCTATGTACATATGAGGGCTGGTGACGACAGGTTTATCAGTCGAGTGGATGCGCATCGACGTTTTGTGGTGGGGGAACAGGCCTCGCCAGCGGTGTTCCTTGATAAAGTGCATTTCTTTGATCCGGAAACGGGGCAGCGCGTCACGTGATCAGTGGAAGATGATGGTGCTCAGTTCCTGCATGGAGTGCACGGTGAAATCGGCGGTTTTTCCGTAATCCGGGTATCCGGCATTCTGATAGAAACACGTATCGGTTCCTGCTTCCCGGCCGCAATTAATGTCATGCACATAGTCTCCGATCATCAGAGTGTCTTTTCCTGCCAAATTCCAATCTTCCAGTATATGTAGAATGGGTGCGGGATGCGGTTTCATGAAAGGAAAAGCCCGTGTTAGAATGCAGTCGAATTGCAGGTCAAATGTTTCGCAGAATGTGTGGACACCCTCAGGAGTATTTCTGGTTACAATACCCAGGCGGATACCTGCAGACCGGCAGTTCGCCAGTAGTGTTGTTGTTCCGGGTTGAAGGTGCATGTTTTGCCGGGCTTTCGCTTCGTGTCGTTCGACAATGCGCCATGCCTCCTTCTGCCGATCGGGGGGGAGCGCGGCAATTTCCTTAACGACGTCGCCGGAACCCAGTCCTATATCATTACGCATAGCGGTAAAATCCAACGTGGGCACAGTGAGTGTGCCATCCATGTCAAAAATAATGCCTTGGTATTGTGTAGTTTTCATATTTTGTATTTGTGCCAGACGGTGCCAATAAGGTAAAGCCGTTGTTGACAATAGTCGGAAAATTGTGCGGCAGAGGAAATGGATGTCGTTTGTCTTTTTGTTTAGAGGAGGATGGATTCAATGAAACATAGCGTAACGGTGATACTTGTTTTTCTTGTTTGTACGGGGTTGGCTGAAGCGCGGTTGGGAGAGTCACGCAAGCAGTGTGACTCGCGTTATGGCAAGCCGATGACCACCCGGGAGACTGATGACAAGGCGATGGGTGTGTATCGAAAGTCAAGTTTTGAAGTAGCGGTGGAGTTTACGAAGCGAAAAATATTGTTTCGCAGGCGTTACTCAGCTTGCAAGGTTGTTTACCGTAAGCCGCTTGCGTCTGGTGATGGGTCTTTGCCGTTTACGGAGGGGGAATTGAATACGTTGCTGGGAGCCAATGCCTCGAAAATGAGGTGGAGCGAGGTCGATATGTACATTGAGGCCGCAAGGACCAGTGATGTGGATAAACGGGTTCGGTTACTCAGGGATGCCGAGAATTTTACTATTTGGATGCGGGAAGACGGCGCGCAAGCTGTGCATGATCGGCGACAGCATACGTTGACCGTCCGCTCTCAATCATCATCCGGGCACAAGACGTTGGGGACCGAAAGCGACCTTAGCGGTTTTTAATCAGCACGTTTGCGCGTTGCTGTTGAGCAGATGTACATTCCCCGCTACGGGGACAGAATGCTGATGCCTTCAAGTGGATCAGGATTCTTCGTCAATCATCTGATCATAGAAGGATACATAATCATCAGGGGTATCACCCGCGCGCATTTTGATTGCTTCGCGAGGATGCTGATTCAGTTGACCCGTGATGGCGTATGGAATGCTGTATCCCCAGTCATGCGTCTCGCGCATCGGCAGGAAGACATCCTGGCAGCATTTCAGTACGGGGCGTAGGTTGAACTTCGGATTGTGAAGGAAGCCCAGCAGTAATTCCAGGGGGCAATTGCCTGCACCGCGACCGAGACCGTTAATGGTCGCATCCACACGGCTTGCACCTGCGATGATGGCTTCAATGGTGTTGGCAAAGCCCAGTTGGCGATTGTTGTGTGCGTGGAAGCCGACATCCTTGCCAGTGCCTTCCATCGCCGCCATGTACATCTTGGTCAGATCGCGTACCTGCTCGGAATAGAGAGACCCGAAGCTATCGACGATGTATACGCCTTTCGCTTCGCTTTGGGCGATCAGCTCCAACGCTGAGCGTAGCTCATCCGTGCTCACAATGGAGACGGCCATGAGCTGCATCATCGCCTCGTAACCTTTTTCCGTGGCATCCTTGACCATATCGAGGGCTGTCGGGATCTGGTGGATGTAGCAAGCGACCCGGACGCAATCGATAACGCTTTGCTCTTTAGGGAGAATGTCCACGTGGTAGTCCGTACGTTCTGCGTCCGCCATGACGCTGATCTTGATATCACGCGGGTCATCGCCAACGATGCTGCGAATGTCGTCTTCGTTACAAAACTTCCACTTCCCATATTCATCCGTCGAAAATATCTTTTTGGAAGCTTTGTATCCCATCTCAACGTAGTCGACTCCAGATTCCACGGCTGTCTGGTAGATGGTCCGGACAAAATCGTCCTGGAATTTGTGGTTTGTAACCAAGCCGCCATCACGGATGGTGCAATCAAGAATTTTCAGATCCGGACGGTAGGCGACCCATCGATCAGCGGATTCAGCAGTATTTTGTGTGTTCATATTGTTATTACCTTGGTTTTCAGTTCAAGAGCTCGGAAGTGTAGTACACGCTTTGTAGCCGGGTCAAGGGGCGATATGGAGTGTTTTGGGGTCGAAATATCACGTACCTGAGGTATAGTGGATCGCATGAGTAGTGAGAAACAGCTTGATTTGCCGCACTCCGGGAAAGCCTTTGATGCGGAGTTTGAGGATTATCTTCGTGACGAATCCCGGCGGGTGGGTCGTGCGGAGTCGATTTCTTTTCCATGGGATGAAGATGGGATCTGTGATGTATTGCATTGGGCATCGCAACACGGTGTGACCGTAACAACGCAGGGCGCTCGCACGGGGATCACCGGTGGATCCACTCCTGAAGGTGGTCATGTTCTGAACCTGTCACGCATGAAACGTATGAAGGCGCTTCGTCGTTGTTCGGAACGCGATGGCCTCATTGTAACGGTGGAGCCGGGTGTATTGCTGGCGGAGGTCAATGCCCTGGTTGCGGGTGAAGCGGTGGACATAGAGTCCTGGAGTGCGGAGTCTCTTGCCGTGTTGGAACAGCTGCGTGCTGCACGGCCTGGCTACCTGTTTGCGCCGGATTTGACCGAGACCTCGGCATCGGTGGGTGGGCTGGTCTCCTGCAATGGCTCCGGTGCCCGATCCTATCTTTACGGTCCGGCGCGCAATCATGTGCACCGTTTGCGGATGGTTCTTGCCGATGGTGATGTGCTGGTTCTGGATCGCGAGACTACGCGTGCCCATGGACGCGAGTTTACGGTCGTAACGGAAGGTGGACGCACGATTTGTGGCCAGTTGCCCGCCTACAGGGTTCCTGACGTGAAGAATGCTGCGGGATACACAGTTTCTGACGATATCTCAATGTTAGAACTCTTTGTCGGGTCGGAGGGAACGCTTGGCGTCTTTTCTGAGATTGAGTTGTATCTGGTTCCTGCTCCAGCCGCGCTGTGGGGCATCACTGTGTTCTTGCCTCAGGAGTCAGCCGCACTGGAATTGGTTCAGCGTGCACGCGCAGAGACTTGCGCCACGGCAATCGAGTTTATGGATTTTCATGCGCTTAATTTGCTGCGGCGGCAGAAGGCGGAGAATCCGGCTTTCAGCTTTCTCCCCGAATTGCCCGAGAATTGGCATACGGGTGTTTATGTAGAGTATCAGGGGCGCAACGAGGATGATCTTGAGAACCAGGTGGCTATGCTTTCGGGGATTATGGAAGATGTCGGGGGCAATCCTGATGCGACGTGGTTGGCCGGGTCTCCCCGGGAGATTGAGCAGTTTAAGCGCGTGCGTCATGCCATTCCAGAATCTGTGAATCTTCTGATTGATGAGCGTCGCAAGCAGGAGCCGGGATTGACCAAGCTGGGCACGGATCTTTCGGTGCCCAATGACCGGTTGGCTGACGTCATAGCCATGTACCGTGCAGGACTTGATTCCATGGGGTTTGAGTCCGTGACATTTGGGCATATCAGCAACAATCATGTTCACGTCAATATCATTCCTCGTACGATGCAAGACTATGAGCGCGGTAAGGCGCTGTATCTTGACTGGGCCCAGAAGGTCACAGCCATGGGGGGGAGCGTTTCTGCCGAGCATGGCATTGGCAAGCTCAAGACGCGCATGCTGGAGATTATGTACGGAGCGGATGGCATTGCGCAGATGCGATGCCTGAAACGCACCTTTGACCCTCATGGTCTTCTCAATCGTGGTAATCTTTTCGAGTGGCAGGACTGAGGTCCTGTTTGCCGCTCTGGTCACGATGCGTGTTCAGCGTTCCAGGGGGAATCATCAATTCCAGCAACGTGATTGGCGTAGCGCGCCAGGGTGAACAGATAGTCTGAAAGTCGGTTCATATAGCATGTGATAACATAAAGTGGCTCCCCTATGCCCCCCTCGGGGAGTGTTTCAAGAAAGTTCACAATTCGGCGCTCAGTGCGGCGGCAGAGGGTGCGGGACATGTGAATGTGTGCAGCGGTTTGACAGCCTCCGGGCAGGATGAAGTTTTGCAATTCCGGCATGGTCGCGGTCATGGTGTCGATGGCCTTTTCCAATGTTTCAGTTTGCGTATCACTAATGACGGGAAGCGTCTTTACTTTTGTATGGGTTCCTGCCAGGTGACAGGCGGCGCTGTAGAGATCGGATTGCACTTGAGTAAGCAGAGGGCGTTGCGGTTCCAGAGAGTCAGGCAGTTGTGAGAGGAGCAGCCCGATGGACGCATTCATTTCGTCCAGAGTTCCGCAGGCTTCCGTTCGTGGACAATTTTTTCTGATGCGTTCGCCGCCGGGAAGTCCCGTTTCGCCAAAGTCACCCTGTCTCGTATAGATGGCCATGCGCGGTCTCTCCTGTTCGTACCGTTATGGTGCGACTGAATCCAGATCCAAACGAAAGTGGGTTTGAAGCAGCCCCTGGTCCGAATCAATCGACAAAGCACATTCCCCCACGGTTCCGAATAGGTCAATCCATTTCTGTGCGGCATCGAAAGCGGGACGTACTTTGCCATATTGTTTTGAATGATTCAGCATCATGGCCATGGCGGTTACGGCCTTGATCCCTGTAATAGCGTCCGCGGTGGGGGCGGTGCGGGTCCATCCGAATGAGGCGCAGCCTCCGGATGGAAAATGGCTCAGCCATCGTGCCGAAGTGGCCTGGGTTCGTGAGTCGTGTTGTCGCAGCAAGGTCTCCAGTACCCGTGCATTGCTGCCAATCAGCAGCCAGTCATCCATGACTGAAAGCGCGGGACGTTCCTCAGTGGCCATGAGCCCAAGACCGCTGGATCGTATCGTATCTAAAGCGATAAATGGTGCGTCGTTACGTTGTGTACGTTTTGGGATCAGGCCCAGGTCAAATGCCGCATTCAATTTGTCTAATACCATTTCTGCGGCTGTAAGTGGCGCGTTTGTGGTCGTCGTTTGGAAGCCGATGACCAGTGATGGTACGCGCAATTTCATAACCCGGCCTGAGTACATTCCGCTCAAGAGTGCTGCAAAGACGGGTGTTTTGGGTTCGGCGATGGTCTCGATGGCGCTGCAGACGTTGCTGATGACTTGCTGGTTATTCATTTCTGACAGCGTGGTGGCGACATCCTTCCAAGATGCGATCATCAGTGTATCCGGTGCATCACCCAACATGCGGCTAATGTGGTCTGCAGTGCTGTCGTTGATGTATCCTGTCGGGAGTAGAGAGGAGGGTGTGCGTACGGTGCCGGAGAAAATGTCCGGGGTCCACCTGGTGAGTTCGCCGCTTCCTGACCATTCGCCATGTTTTCCTCGAATCCAGACATGGTCGACTGTTGTGGTGTTGCTTGTGTGGGGTGTGAGAGATGGATTAAGCGGTACCACAATCGGTGCGCTCAGAGCCATTCGCTGCCGGCAACGGGCGGCGGCCACGGGATCGCGTGACAGGCAGGTCACGGCGACGCCTTCGTAGATGCACAGCGAAACGACGCGGTCATCCAGCGACTCGTTGCGCTGTTGCCATATGCGTGTACCGTCTTTCAGCCGCGTCACCTCAAAACCAGACAATGCCTTGTTTAGAAATCCCCAGCGTAGAAATTGTCCGTAAATGCCCACCCAGCTTGCCACGGTAATGGTTTCGGCCAGTGTTTCCCGGTGTGGTTTTGAATAGGCCATGATCGTTTCCCGTCCAGCGAAACGGCGTAGATGTCCGGCGAGGGAGCGGTTTTCGATCAGTTCTGAAATGGCGTCCTCGTCCATGCCGAGTGCGGCGGCAGCTCTGGGTAAAACTGGACTTTCAGCGATGAGTGTCCAGCGATCCGCCAGCTGCACGTGACGAGAGATCACAAGTGCGTCTTCTGAAATGGCAGAGTACAGACGTTCCTTGTTAAAAGGGAAAAAGAGCATCCAGCAGATACTCATCACGATAAAGAGCATCAGCAGGGACCAGAAAACTATGCGTTTTAAAGACATAAGATGAATGCGTTTAGCGAATGCGTCAGTGGACATCCAGTGCTCCGATGAGATCTGAAAAGCGCTGTACGTTATGTCGGCGCATGTAGTCGGCGATGCCATCAATGACGGTCAGTGGCGTCATGGGGTCAACAAAATTTGCGGTTCCGACAGCCACTGCGGATGCACCGGCTAGAATAAATTCAATGGCATCCTGTGCGTTTTGAATGCCACCCATGGCAATGACGGGAATGTTTACGGCTGCTGCTGCTTCCCATACCAACTTCACGGCGACGGGGTGAATGGCAGGGCCCGAGAGCCCTCCCACTGTGTTGGTCAGAACGGGACGTCGTGTCTCGATATCAATCACCATGGCCGGGAGCGTGTTAATCAGGGATATGGCATCGCACCCGCACTGCTCTGCGATTTTGGCGAAGTCTCCGATGTTCGGAACATTGGGCGAGAGTTTAGGAATGACGGGAAGTCGGGTGTTTTTGCGTACCATCTGCATGACGTTCGCGGCCGTGTCCACATTGGTTCCGAAGGCGATGCCTCCTTCCTTGACGTTTGGGCAGGAGATATTGATTTCCAATGCATGCACACCATCGGCGGCATCCAGGATGGCTGCGACTTCACCGTACTCTTCAAGGGTTGTCCCCCAGATGTTTACAATAACGGGTACGTCATATTGCTTCAGAAAAGGAATATATTTATCCACAAATCCCTGCGCGCCTGGACCCTGGAGCCCGATGGCATTGACGAGGCCGCCTGGGACTTCGACCATGCGTGGGGGTTCGTTGCCTTCCCATGGGATTTTGCGGATACCCTTGACGACCATTGCGCCCAGCTTGCTCAGGTCAACCAGGTCTGCATATTCAGGTCCGTAGCCAAACGTACCGGATGCAACCATGACAGGGTTTTTCAGGCGAAGTTCGCCGATATTCACGGCCAGGTCCAGCATCGCGTCAGAGTCACTCATGATTATCCTCATTTTCCTGTTCCCAGACGATTTCCCGCGCCTCGAAGATAGGGCCATCTTTGCATACCCGTTCCCATTCAATGGAGCCGTCAGGCTGTCGGATACGTTGGACGCAGGCCAGGCATGCGCCCATGCCGCATCCCATATGCTTGTCCAGGGAAAGCCAGCCCTTCCAGTTGTGTGTAATGGCGCGCTCTCCGACTGCACGCAACATGCCGTCAGGACCGCAGGCGAATAATTCTGCTGGTTCGGCGCCGGCATTGTTGGCAGCCCAGGCATCCAGGGCGGATGTGACCAGCCCTTGTATGCCGCGCGATCCGTCTTCGGTGGCGATTTGAACATCCCAGCCGAGCGCTTCAAACTCGTCATCGCAGAGAATGTCGGTACGGGTACGGCCGCCCACGAAGAGCACGCCGGTGCGCGCCATGCGTGAGGCCAGGAGGTAGAGTGGAGCCACGCCATAGCCTCCGGCAATCAGCAGCGGGATATGGTCGTTGTTGGGTTCGGGGAACCCGTTCCCAAGGGGCCCCAGCAGGCTGACGGCTTCTCCTTGTTCCACTTGCGTCAGCAATTGTGTGCCCGTGCCCACGGATTTGTACAAGATGGTGAGTGTATCCTGGTCTGCCATGAAGATGCTGAATGGACGTCTCAACAGGCGGTGTTCCAGCCGTGGGATCCGCAGGTGCACAAATTGCCCGGGTCGCACCAGAGGGGCGATGGTTGGGGCTTCCAGAACCAGTTCGCGGTATCCGGCCTGTTTCTCCGAATGGCTACGGACCAGGCTTACGGCCATTTGCGATTCTCCGGTTTGTTTTAATATGCTCAACGCAGTCGTCTTTCCCTTAAGGGGTTTGATGCCAGAGTCGGCATTCTGGCAGAAGCGACGCGTCAAAGCAAAACGGAAAATTCATATGTCTGCGGTTCGTTTTGTTCAAAAAGAGAGACCGCGCGTCTGACGGGTGCGGACAGACGCACGGTCTCTATGTTGTGACTGTGTGGGTGGTCTAACGTTTATGAGCAACCCATGGAGTTTCCGCAGTTATAGCAGCGGTAGCATGCACCGTTTCGTACGGTAATGGATCCGCACACGTCGCAGGCGGGGGCATCTTCCATGAAGTGGTTGAACTGTGAATCTACACGTTCTGTTCCGTCCTGTCCTGTTGACATCTCAATGGTGGGTGCTTCCGCAAGTGCAGGTGTATCTGTTGGAGAGACTTGGACATGGCGGAACGTTCCGGCCAGGTGTCCCTCCGGGAAAGTTGCATCCAGCCAACGGAAGATATAGTCCACGATAGACTTTGCAATGGGGATGTCGGGATTCTTTGTGAAGCCACTGGGCTCGAATCGGCTGTGTGCAAATTTCTGACACAGTTCCGGTACCGGAACGCCGTATTGCAGGCAAAGAGAGATGGCTGTTCCAAAGGCATCCATTGTGCCGCCCACAGTGCTACCCTCTTTTGCCATGGTGATGAACAGTTCGCCCGGCGCGCCGTCTTCGTAGACGCCGACCGTTAAGTAACCCTCGTGTCCGGCAACTTCGAACTTGTGCGTCAGGGATTGGCGCGTAGCCGGCATGCGGCGGCGGAACGGGGCGGGTTTGACTGCCACTTCGGCGTTGCTTTTTGAGCTGCCTGGTTTGTTGCTTCCGCTTGATGTGCTTAAAGGTTGGATGCGCTTGGAGCCGTCACGGTAGACGGCGACGGCTTTGAGTCCCAGTTTCCACCCGTCCATGTAGGCTTGCTGGATATCCTTGCTGGTTGCCTCGGAGGGGAGATTGACGGTCTTGCTGATCGCACCGGACAGGAAGGGCTGGACCGCAGCCATCATGCGCAGGTGGGCACTGTAATGAATGGAGCGGCTTCCGTTCTTGGGTTTGAACGCGCAATCAAACACCGGCAGGTGTTCGTCTTTCAGTCCGGGTGCGCCTTCGATTGTGTCCTGGTCGTCTACGAAATTGACGATTTCGACGATCTCTTCCTCGGAGTATCCCATACGTTGCAGTGCCGGCTTCAGCGTGCGATTGACGATCTTCATCATGCCGCCACCGGCGAGTTGTTTGTATTTAACCAGCGCAATGTCCGGTTCCACTCCTGTGGTGTCGCAGTCCATCATGAAGCCGATTGTCCCCGTGGGGGCCAGCACAGTGACCTGTGCATTCCGGAAACCGATGGTACGGTCGGCTTTGGTGACGCGATTCCAGGCGTTTTTGGCTTCTTTCATCAGTTCCGGTTCTTTTTCCGAACATTCGATCTCATCAAGAGCATCGCGATGCATGTTCATGACTTCAAACATCGACTTGCTGTTGGGGGCATACCCTTCGAAAGCCCCTTTGGCCGCAGCCAGATCGGCTGAGGTGGCGTAGGCATTGCCGGTCATGACGGCGGTGACCAGTGCTGCGAAGGCGCGACCGTCATCGCTGTCATATGGGTAGCCCAGGCGCATGATGAGTGCGCCGAGGTTGGCGTAGCCAAGTCCAAGCGGTCGATAAGCATGGGAATTGTATGCAATGCGATCGGAGGGGTAGCTGGCGTTGTCGATCAGGATTTCCTGGGCAATGATGAACATGCGCACGACGTGTTTGAATTTGTCGAGATCGAATTTCCCCTCATCATCGGTGAATTTCATCAGATTGATCGAGGCCAGGTTGCAAGCGCTGTCGTCGAGGAACATGTATTCGGAACACGGGTTGCTCGCATTGATACGACCGCTTTCTTTGCAGGTGTGCCAGCGGTTGATCGTGGTGTCGTACTGGATGCCCGGGTCGCCGCAAAGGTGTGCGGATTCGGACATGGCGGTCATGATATCGTTGGCCGGCATGGCGTCCACTTTGGCGTCGCTTTGCACGGCGCGTGTAGACCATTTTTCGTTATTTTCCACTTTTTTCATGAACTCGTCGCTGACGCGAACCGACAAGTTTGCATTCTGGAAGAAAACGGATTCGTATGCTTCGCCGTTAAAGGAGCCGTCGTAACCTTCTTCGATGAGTGCCCAGGCTTTTTTCTCTTCTTTCACTTTGCAGGTGATGAAGTCCATGATGTCGGGATGGTGCACTTTGAGGCTCTGCATCTTTGCGGCGCGTCGGGTTTTTCCACCTGATTTGATAACCGCCGCGACCTGGTCGAACACACGCATAAAACTAATCGGGCCTGAGGGAATGCCGCCGCCCGAAAGTTTTTCACGTGTGCTGCGCAGGGTGCTCAGATCGGTGCCTGTGCCGGAGCCGTGTTTGAACAGCATGGCTTCGGAGTGGGCCAGGCGCATGATGTCTTCCATGGAATCGTCCACCGACTGGATGAAGCAGGCTGAAGCCTGTGGGTGGCAGTAGGTGTCGTGCGTGATGACTACTTTCTCTTTCTTGTCGTCCCATACATAGCTGGAGCGCGAATTGGAGGAATGTCCATAAACTTGAGCGAGTCCCACGTTGAACCAGACCGGGCTGTTGAATGCGCCGTACTGATTGATACAGGCGAAGGAGAGATCATTATAGAAGTTTTCTGCATCGTCTGAGCTGGAGAAGTAGCCGTCCGTCAATCCCCAGTCCGAAATAGTGCGTGCGACGCGATGGACGAGTTGTCTGGCAGAGTTTTCACGTTCGGTGGTTCCTACGCCTCCATAAAAGTATTTGGAAGAGACTACGTTGGTGGCCAACATGGACCAGAAATCAGGAACTTCCACGTCTTTCTGGCTGAAGATGGCTTTGCCGCTGTCATCTGAGATCCCGGCTTCACGCTTGTCCCAGGTAATGACGTCGAAGGGATTGACGCCTTTATTGCTTAATTTTCTTCCGAAAGTGAGGCCTTTTGCATGTGCTTTTTCCGGTTTTTTTCGTGTGTTTTTCCGGGCCGTCTGTCGTGTGTGGGAAGCCGTGGGCTCCGATTCCTTCTCCATGGTGGGTTCCGTCACATCGATCATGATGCTATCTCCTGCGGTATTGCGGAATTTATGTCGTAAAATGCACATTTAGCATATACTAGATGTGCTACTTGATGTCATTCGAAAGGGAGTATGCTACCCAACATATTGGGGTACAAGGAAAAATATATTCTTAATAAGAAAAGAGTGTTTTTCCTTCGAAAACGCGCGTAAAAAAAATGCAAAAGGGTTTGATTTTGGTCTCATTTTGATCTGGTTCCGGACCATACATATTGGCAGTTTTATGGATTTGCATCTCTATACTATGCCGAAGCAACTCGAAGCAGATGCAGCCAAACAGGAAAAACAAAGCGCAGGTATTCCATTTTCGTGAATGTGCACTGCCAATAAATGCTTGAGAACTGCCGAACTGATGACTTTTAGAAAGTCACTTCAACACCGAACATGGCTGAGAAAGGCTGTCCTGGGCGAGGGCCGTATGGATGGCGTGAAGCCATATATTCTTTGTCGAGCAGGTTGTGCAGGTTCAGGAATACGTTCGCTTTTTCATTTACTGCATATCTTGCTGAAACATCGAGAATAAGGCGTGAATCAACTTTGCCGAAGCGGGAGTCCAGCGTGTCGCTGACATTCGTGGCAACTCGCAAGGCGGACCCAGAGCCGATACAGAAGCTTGAAGAAATCGAGATTACCGAACCTGAAGTTGATATCCCCAAACCGGACATCGACATTCCTGAGCCTGACATTGATGTCGCCAGACTCGAGATCGCCATTCCTGATCTTGAAGTTGATATTCCAAAACCCGAAATCAACATCGCAGAAGAACCATCGCCTGCTCCCATTGATCCGATAAAGCTTCCCGACATTGCCTCGTCGATTCTTCTTCCGCCGCCCAAACAGCCTCCCGCAAAACCTGAATCCAATCCACCGCCGGAAACACGACTCCAAACGGAACAGGTACCTGCCCCACAAGTCATGGATATTGATCTGAACGAAAAAGGAGAGATCGATAACGATGCTGATATGCTTAAGAAAGGTGCTGAGGTGTTTTCTGCGGGGGTCACGGAGATAAAGCCACGCTATCCACTGGGGTCCCGTCTTCGTGGGGAAGAAGGTAAAGTCGTGCTTAAGGTCGTTATAGATATGGACGGCCGGGCCAGCGATGTCGGGGTTTATGCATCCAGTGGCTTCTCCGCCCTGGATCGGGCAGCGGTCGCGGCGGTACGCAGAGCCCGCTTTATCACGTCGGGAGGTGGTGATCGCGGCGGTACTGTGCTCCTTACGTTTGAATTCAAGCTGACGGATTAGTTTTTGTTGCAGTTTTCAGCCTTTGACAGTGCAATAATCCACAATGTTGGCCAACGCTCGACAAGGGGCAGTGAATTTCTTATCGTGTCTTTCTGTGTAAATAGCGTGGTGGGATAAGCGTCACAGGGATGTGTCATATGGTGGTATTGAAGGTAGGGCTCCAGCAGCATGGTCCAGAATCGGCTTGAACGTACAGAAAATTTTCTTGTTTCGTTGATACGCGAACCGACTCCGCGGCTACGGTATCGCCGACGGGAGCGTTTGCTTTTGGCGTGGCTCCGGCATCTTTCCCATATTTACAGATCAGTGGTGCAATTAAGGTTGTTTTTGTATCGCAAGGGTATCTTGCGGCATCACGCGTTGGGGTGTCAGGTTATCAGTGTGGGGAATGTAACGGTCGGCGGAACAGGAAAGACGCCGGTCGTGGAGGTGCTCTCCCGGGAATTGGTCAAACAGGGCCGGCGGGTTGCCATACTCAGCCGTGGATACAAGAGTCAGAAGCTGCCGTTCAAAGAGCGCTTTATGAATACGCTGCTTCGACGCGATGGCAAACGTCCTCCCCGAATTGTCTCAGACGGTGAACGTCTGTTGCTGAATTCGGCCATGAGCGGTGACGAGCCATACATGTTGGCTACCAATCTTCCTGAGGTCGCCGTTCTGGTGGACAAGAATCGTGTCAAGAGTGGTCGCTATGCCATCAATCGACTGGGCTGTGACACGCTGATTCTGGATGATGGATTTCAGTATCTTGCCATGCAGCATCGTCTTGATATTGTGTTGATTGACCGCACCAACCCTTTTGGGAACGGTCATGTGCTTCCGCGGGGAATCTTGCGGGAACCGATTCGGAATATCGCACGCGCCAGCTTTATCTTTCTGACAAAATCCGACGGTCGCGGCGGGCAACAGCTTAAGGCGCAGGTGCGAGCGTTGAATCCCACGGCTGAGATAATTGAATGCCGTCATTGTGCGCGTCACTTGCATAATGTCACCACGGGAGAGCAACATTCGCTGGAAGATCTACGGGGCATGCGCGTGGTGGCCATGTCGGGGATTGCCGTTCCTTCAGGTTTTGAGCGGGAGCTGGCGATGCGTGGTGCAGATATTGTTGAACGTTTTTGTTTTGCTGATCATCACAGATACACTCAGCAGGAATTGATCAATATTGTCAATTCCGCTGGAAAGCTGGATGTCGATGCCATCGTGACAACGGAAAAAGATGCGGTGCGTTTTCCAAAAATGTCCCGCTGTGATGTGCCGATTTTCTTTTTGCGGGTGGACATTGAGATTCTGACCGGTGAGGAAGATTTTCATGCCTGTATTGCGCGTATCTGTTTTCGCAAGGAGAATGGGAAAAAAGTCCTGCCGATTGCGGAGCCACAGGACGTGATGCCGGAAGAGGAGTCGGAGCGTACCGTGGCCGAACCTGTGCCTGCTTGAGCCGTGGCGGATGACGCACGCGGCCTGGGAGACTTTTTCATGAGCGAGCATGTATTGATCTGTGGTGTCAACTGGTTGGGTGATGCGGTCATGAGCATGCCGGCGCTTCAGCTTTTCCGTCGGCAACATCCTGATGTCCGGATCACCATTGCGGTCAAGTCACGCTGGCGTGATCTTTGGCGCATGCAATCCGCGGTTGATGAGGTGATTGAATTTCCGGCGTGCACCGGGGACATGTGGCGTGTGGCGCGGATGCTTTCGGCTGATGGCTATAATCGTGCCATCATTCTGCCTAACTCTTTTCGTTCGGCATTGGTTCCGTTTCTTGCAGGGATCCCGCAGCGGCGTGGTGTTCCCGGCCAGTTGCGTTCCTTGCTGTTGACAGATCAGGTGCGGATGTCCCGAAGCGAGGGCGCCGGGCAGCATCAAGCATGGGAGTATATGCAGTTGTTGGGTGTGGACCCGCAGAGTGATGTGCTTCCTCTACCCGCTCTGGAAATAGATGCGGGTGTGGTGCAAGGTTTTCTTGGAGAGCACAGCAAAGAAGAACGCTGGATAGGTGTTTTGCCCGGGGCTGCTCGTGGGGCGTCCAAACGCTGGCCCACAGATCGATTCGTGCAGGCGGCGAAGGCGCTTGCAGATAAGCATTCCGTGCGGGTGATGGTGTTGGGAGCACCGGCAGAAGCGTCACTGTGCGGACAGGTTGCAGAAGGCATTGGCGACAGTGCTGTAAATTTGGGAGGACGCACCTCGATTCCAGAGTTGGCGGCACTGCTGCAACAGTGTGAGCTTGTGTTGTGTAATGACAGTGGGGGCATGCATCTGGCTTCAGCGGTGGGGACACCCGTGGTGGCCATATTCGGCATGACGGATCCGACGGTGACGGGACCCATTGGTTCGCGTCATCGTGTAATTCGTGCGGAAGTGGCCCATGCATCGCGGGATATTCCTCGCGAATCGGCTGCGGCCGAAGCAGCACTGCGTTCAATTACGGTGCAGCAGGTTTGCGCTGCTGCTGAATCGGTTCTTGCGGAAAGTGAGCGTTGATGTCGGATTCCTCCGACAGAGTGATCGGGTCTGCGCGCGTAGTCAGTGCCTGTACGGGACTGAGTCGTATTCTTGGCTTGGTGCGTGAGATCCTGATGGCATCGCTTTTTGGTACATCATTGGCCAAGTCAGCATTTGATGTGGCTTTCTGTCTGCCGAACCTCTTTCGTCGACTTTTTGGTGAGGGTGCTTTATCGGCGTCCTTTATTCCCGTATTTTCGGATAGTCTGGAGAAGGAGGGGGTTGCGTCGGCATCACGATTGGCCAGCCGTGTCGCGGGTATGATGGCGGCGGTGTTGAGTCTGGTCGTGCTGGCGGGGGTTGTGTTGACGCTGACGATTCCGCATATCGTTACGCCAAACGAACGCCTGGCGGCGATTTTGCCTCTCTTGAGGATCATGCTTCCGTACACGTTGTTTATCTGTCTGGTGGCGCTGTGCATGGCTATTCTCAACTCGTTTCATCATTTTGCGGTTCCCGCGGCCACACCTGTGGTGCTGAATCTGGTTTGGATTGCGGTGCTGGTTCTGGTGTGTCCTTTTGTGGGAAAAACATTGGCAGAGAGAATCGTGGTCGTGGCCTGGGGCGTGGTGCTGGCGGGCGTGGTGCAGCTTGTGGTTCAGGTTCCCATGTTGCGTCGTCACGGAGTACACCTGCGACTATCGTTTCAGTGGCATGATCCTCGTATCCATCAGATGCTTATACTGATGGGCCCCGCTGCACTGGGTATGGGTGTGATGCAGATCAATGTATTGATCGACAGGGTTCTGGCAATGATGGTGGGGGCTTGGGCGCCGGCGGCATTGACGTATTCTGAGCGACTGTTGTATTTGCCGCTCGGGTTGTTTGCCACGGCGATGGGCACCGTACTCTTGCCGGCATTTTCCCGGCAGGCTGCGCGCGGCGAACACGAACAGATGGCGCGTACATTGGAGAACTCCACGCAAAGTCTGATGTTGATCGTCATGCCTGCGGCCGTGGGCATGCTGGTGTTGGCCTCGCCCATTGTGCAGCTCGTGTTCGAATGGAAGCATGGCGAGTTTGGTGCGGAATCCACGCTTTATACGGTTCGTGCGTTGCGGTTCTATGCGTTGGGATTGATCCCGTTTAGTTTCTATAAATTGATTGTGCCGGTTTTTTATGCCTTGAAAGACACTCGAACACCGGTGCGCGTAGGCATGATGATGGCGGGGCTCAACCTGGTGTTGAATATTATCTTTGTTTTGACCTGGCCGGAAGGCTACGGGCATGCAGGATTAGCTTGTGCCACGGTGATTGCAAGCGTGGTGAATTGCAGCATGTTGACCCGTCGATTGGGCCGTTGTCTGGGCGGTGTCGAGTGGCGGGGCACGGTGAGCGTGTTGTTGCGTGTTTCAATGGCGGCGCTTGTGATGGGTTGGGTTGCGCCGTATCTCCATAATTTTCTGGGTGACTGGTTGGCAGGCCTGATGGAGGTGCAAAAACTGCAGCAAGTGTTGACCGTGCTTTTGACGATCATTACAGGAATGGGTCTCTATGGTTTGTTGATTTGGGCTTTATGTCGTGATGCCGCCTTGCGTCTGATTCGCAGGTGACGAGCACGCAAAGTGAATGACGCGTAAATGGTGTGCCGCCATGCCGACGGCGTGGTGAACTTAACCCTTGTCACGCTCCGCGTGATGAGCGGAGCGAGGGAAAGCGGCTTTTTCGGCGTGCAGGGTTTACAGCCGAGATATGCTGCGGATAACTTCGGAGCGCGGATAACCGCGTCGCGAGGAGGAACCACGAAGCAGGAGTACGTTCACGCCAATGCTGATCAGCAGCAGAATGCTTAGAACCGCAATGATAATCATGGTGCTCAAGGGTGGCATCGTGAGGGGTTTCTGTTCTTTTTCTGACTTGTCTTGAGCGCCCAGAATGTTTTTACCGTTCAGCAGGATTGATTCGGCATTAATCACGCTGAGGACGGATTTTTCTCCATCGCCGGTTTCAAGAGAGTAGGTTGACGTTCCGTCCGGTTTTGAGCGGTTGAGGAGGTTAACCGTCTTCTCTGCCGTCCAATCGGCTTTGAGCTCCTGCATGGCGGCGGTGAGTTCGTGGAGTTGTTCGCGTGATACCTCGGCATTCGCGAGTGATGCGCATGCGAGGATTGTGATCATGCAGAGCATGCCGTAAATTGTTGTCCATCGTTTTTTCATACCGTGCAAACCATACTGTGTGAGCGTGGGGAAAGTCCAGCGTTCTCTATCGAACATCTTGTCAGCGCACAGTGCGGGGCTATATCATTGAGGATCAGGAACGAGGACGTATAGATGAGAAACAGGTCGTATTGGAAGCGGGGGCTTGCGGTTTTGTTGCTGGTGGGTGCGCCGGCACTGGGGATGCCCGGGAATCATGCAGAGCTAAAGCTTAAACATCCGGATGCCTATCACACGCTTGTGACCTATCGCGATTTTGATGTGGATCGGTTTATCAAGGGAGCGTACAGCGAAAAGACGGGTCGGCGGGTTCTTGAGCGACTGGGTAAGGCTTGGCTTACGAATAAAGAAGATCGCAAGGAGATCCGGAAGGCCCTGACGTTGTCGGATGCTGAAAGTCCTGAGATGATCAATGTGATTGGGCGGATCAGCAAGCGATTATTGAACCGCGCTTTGACGAAGACCGGTCGCATTGCGTTCATACGGCGTCGCTCATATGGACTTCGGGGCACCAATGCGACCATGTTTTCGCATCGAACGGATCGTGGTTCGGCCATTTGCATTTATGATCCAGTTGACGGAAGCGTTAAAGAGATCTTCACGACGGAAGAAGGCTTTATTGCGGATATTCATCCTTCTTTCGATGGACGGAAGCTTCTGATGACCTACAAGGAGCATTACGCTGAGGCAGGTAAGTCAACGTTCCATATATGGGAGATCAATGTTGACGGGTCGGGATTGCGTCAGTTGACCGATGGTCCATGGCACGATTTTACGCCGGTTTGTTATCCGGATGGGCGCATTGTGTTTTCGTCGACGCGAGTGGAGTCTTTTTCCGTTTGTCAGAATTATCTGGCTTGCGCCCTGTATGCCTGCAAGGGGGATGGCAGTGATATTCGTCGGTTTGACTGGACCACGCTTTGCACGGTCAGCCCGTCGCTCATGAGTGACGGGTCGATTATTGCTTCGCGCTGGGAATATCAGGACAAAACGCTCTTTACCTGGCAAGGACTGTGGACGATTAACCCCAATGGACGCGAGTTGAAGCTTTATTACGGGAATACGTTAACGGTTCCGCAGGCGCTTTATGGTCCGCGGCAAATTCCCGAAACCGACCTGGTTTTGTACACGATGGCGGGCCATCATCATCCGCCGGTCAGTGACATAGCAATTGCAGACAGGAAGCAGGGCGTTGAGAATCCGAAAGCGACTTGGAAAATTACGAATACCACCAAGCTTGTGCCGCGTTCCGGAAAGACGTGGCGTGAGACACAGGGCGGCGGCGATAGTGTGGATTACGATGCCTACTGTGACCCCTGGCCATTCTGTAAAGAACTGTCTGTTGTGAGCTATGGTGCTGACAACTCATTGCCCGCCAGTCTGGTGTTGCTGGATCACGGGGGGTCGACGTATCCATTGTATGCTGAGGGCGATCGGTATCGAGGTTGTTACAGTCCGGTGAGTCTGACGCCGAGAAAGAAGCCTCGGGCGATTCCGGGCGATTGCCCGCAGGAGCCGGGCACGGGCACGTTCTTTGTGCAGGATATCTACCAGGGGTTGCTTGAGCAGGGGGTTAAGCGTGGGCAGGTGAAAAAGCTGCGGGTCTTCCGCCAGGTTCCTAAGAAGTACAATACGGAAGGGCCACGCGTGTTTGATCATTATCCGGTGATCGGGTTGGGTTCATATTACGTGAAGGAGTATTACGGGACGGTTCCGGTTGATGCAAATGGCAGCGCGTACTTTGAGGTGCCGTCCAATGTGGAACTTTATTTTGAGGCAGTGGATGCGAAGAACAAAGAGATCCAGCGCATGGGCAGTGTCACGCAGATCACGGCTGGCGAGACGGTTGCTTGCGTGGGCTGTCATGAAGACCGACTCAATGCACCAAAAACAAGTCGACAGGCGATGAAGAGGTTGGCTCGACCCGCGGACAGGATAACGCCACCGTCATGGGGTGCCGGGCCGATAGACTATCTCAAGCAGGTTCAGCCCGTATGGGACAAACATTGCGTGGAATGTCACAACGGTAAACGGGCCGAGGGCGGGGTGGATATGACGGCGGACCGGACGCGATTCTTTAATATGAGTTTTGACAGTTTGTGCATGATCGACTCGGCGAATCTGGGGTATTTTAAAGAGTATCGATTCATAGAATATTATTTCATTGGATTTGGTCCGGGCGGCGTATTTCCGGCAATGAAGACTGGATCGCAGGTGAGCCCGCTTACCGCCATGCTTGAGAAAGGGCATCATGATGTGACCTTGAGTGCGGAGGAGTATGAGCGCATCTTTGTCTGGATTGATGCGAATGTTCCGTATTATTCGACATGGGATATGACACGACCGTATACGATGGGAGGTCGTGATCTGATGTCTTTACCCAAGGGAGCGAATAATCCGGAATTCATCGGGTGGCAGCACGTTGTGAATGGTTTCTTGAAGGAACACGGCCAGAAATTGACGTCGGCTTCGATCAATTTTACGCATCCGGAGTTGAGCCGGGTTCTGATGCGAAACCTGGCAAAGGGTGCCGGTGGCTGGGCGCAGGATGAGAAGGCGGTTTTCAAGGCGACCACTGATCCTGAGTATGTGAAGCTTCTCAAAGCTCTTCAGGTTGCGGCGCAATCTGTGAAGAAATATCCTAGAATCGATATGCATGGCGCCAAAGCCATTCCACAACAGCGCAATTTCGGGAAGGTTTATTAACGCTCCGTACGGGGATGATGTCAGTCGGTTAGAACTCAGCCGGGTGAAGGGAGGGCGTGCAGTCCCTTGCGCGCCGGGACTCAAACGCGCGGGTGGTTCCCGGACGGCGAGGGACCGCCGTCCTTACCTTTTGCGCAATCTTTGTCATTGATACAGTTTCGTCACGGGCTGCTAAGGTTTATGGTTCAAGGCATCAAGGACGGCTTGCACAGAGATGGTTTCCATGCAGGTTGGTTGATGGCGGCACGTGCGGTGCGTGCAAGGGCGGCAGTCCACGTTGGCTTCCAGCACGGTGTGATTGGAGCCATAAGGTCCGGTGCGTCGTGGATCTGTGGGGCCGAACAAGGCGGCTGTGGGCGTCCCAACGGCCGCCGCCAAATGCATGGGGCCGGAGTCATTAGTGAGTACGTGATCCATGGTGGCGAGTATTCCTGTTAGCTCGACTAGCGATGTTTGCCCGGCCAGACTTTCTGTCTCGTTGCCTATGCCGTTGGCGATGGTCTGGCAAACCGTTGCATCGCCTGGCGCACCCAAAACGAAGATTTTTCCATGGTATTGATCCAGAAATCTGCGCCCGGCTTCGATAAAGCGTTTTGCGGGCCAGTTTTTGGATGGCCAGCGTGACACCGGGAAAATTGCCAGGAACGGACGAGCTCCGGCGAGTTCGGGGGCGCCTATCTTTATGGGGAATACTACTTTCTGTCTTTGGATTTTCAGGTGATCGAGTACATCCATAATTTGGTCGATGGCGTGTCGCTGCAGGTTCCTCTCGCCAGCCACTTCGGAGTAAAAGAAAAAGGAACCTTCGCGATGGAAAGAAGGGCCGATGCGGCGTGAGGCGCGCGCAGCGGCTGTTACAAAAGCGCTCTTCAGCAAGCCTTGCAGGTCGATGACCATGTCATAAGGCTCTTGACGCAATTCTTTTAAAAATGGCCGTAAGGAGCCGAGAATCTGTCGTCGTGGGAACCCGATGACCCGATCGACATCGCTAAAATGCGAGACGAGATCCACGTATTCTTTTTGTACAACCCAATCGATGCGCGCGTTTAATCCCTCGCGCAGGTGATGCACGGTGGGCAGTGCATGAAGCACATCTCCCAGAGAACTCAGTTTTACGATAAGAATTTTCATAAATAGGTATTCAGTTTGTTGTAGGATGCGGGCTGTGCGGTAAAAAGGCAAGTAAAGTGCGCTTGTCACCGGAGGTGATTAATCGTTAAAGTGAGCCGAGTCGGTTTGTTTTCCGGTGGTGTTGGCGGGTGCGTTGTTATAGCCAAAGGAGTGGTGCGTGTTATGGAAGAGATGATCCTGACGCTTGTGTTTATTGCTTTGGTCGTGTTGGTCGTTATGCCGATTGTCACGGTCATTCTTTTGGTTGGTCAACGAAAACGTACGCGGGCGATGGGTGACAAATTGGGCGACCTCTCGCTCAATATTCGCGGATTGCGTGAGGATCTTATTTCGCTTAAGCGGGGGCTCAAGCCCTCTGCACCTGAGCAGGCTGAGTCTCATCCATCGCCTAAGCCGAAGGCCGCCATGGTGGCTGATGTCAAACCTGCTGCACAGAGCGCGACGATTCCGTCCCCGCCGAAGCCAGGGCGAGAGAAAGAGGCTCTCGTACCGGCGAAGGAGGCTCCTGTTGTATGCAAACCGAAGTTTCCTCCCGTTGGTCTGCCGACCAAGTCCAACAAACCGCCACGGTCGCCTCGCAAGCAGTCTCCGGTGGTGGAGAGTGCACGCGAGGTGTTGAAAAAGATCTGGAACTGGGTGCTGGTCGGGGATCGATCTGAAGGGGTGACATTCGAATTTGCATTGGCGAGTCGTTGGTTGCTGATCGCCGGCATTGTTGCGATTGTGGCCTGTGTGGCATATTTTCTGAAGTGGTCGATTGAGCGCGAGCTCATTGGGCCGCAGGCGCGGGTTGCGATCAGCATTCTGGTTGGAATTGGTATGCTTGCGGGTGGGCTGCGCCTGCTGGGCCGCAAGTACCATCTGATGGGGCAGGGGTTGATGGGTGGTGGCGTGGTGACGCTGTATTTCAGTATGTATGCGGCGGGTCCATTGTATGGCGTATTGCCCACATCGGCGGTGTTCGCATTGATGATCCTTGTGACGATAACGGCGGGGCTGTTGGCGGTTCGGACCGATTCAATGTTGATTGCGATTATCGGTATTCTGGGTGGTTTTATCACGCCGGTGCTGTTGCGTACCCCGGAACTTAATCTTCCGGTGCTTTATGGTTATACGCTGCTGCTGAGTGTCGGCATCCTGGGGATGGCGTATTATAAGCAGTGGCGACTGCTGAATTATATGGGCTTTGTGTGCACGTATGTACTCGTGTTGGGGTCGATGTCGGCCTATGACAAGGCCACGGATTTCCCTGCGGCGATTTCATTTCTGACAGCCTTCTTCATCGTACATTCCACCATCACGTATTTGTATAATATTATCCGAGGCGGGCGATCCGGTGTCTTGGAAATCATTCACGTGGTGGCGAATGCGATCGCTTATGCGGGAATCGGTTACGTGTTGATTCGTGACGCCCACGGGCGTCCGTGGCCCTGTTTGCTGTCTCTCGGGTTGGCGGTGTTTTACACCGCACATCTGATTTTGTTTCTGCGAAGACAGCTTGTGGATCGTGCCCTGTTGACAGCCTTGATTGCCCTTGCGGGTGTGTTTGCTGCGTGGACGCTTCCTCTGGTGTTGGAGAAGGAAACGTTGACTATTTGTTTGTCTCTTCTGGCCGTCATGTTTCTGTGGTTGGGGCAGAAGATGAACAGCACGTTTCTACAGAACCTGGGGCAGTTGGTATATGTGGTAGTGTTTTATCGATTACTGGCTCTGGACGTGCCCCGTAATTTCGATATGCGTCCGCAGGTCACGCTTCCGGCAGCGGACTACTGGAAGCAGATGGTGGAGCGTCTGTGGACATTCGGCTTGTCGCTGGCATCCATTATTGGTGGTTTCATTCTGCAGCGTCGTGCGGTGAAGGTAAGTGATGCGTTGCATGTTGCGGAGGGCAGCGATACGCGTGATATTGTGCCGCGCAATCTAGCCGTTAATGTCATTCAATGGTTCGTGGTGTTCTTTATCTTTCTGTTCCTGCATATGGAATTGAATACGATGTTGTGCTACTGCGAACCGTTGCGATTGCCGGTTCTCACGATCTTATGGTGTGCGTTGGCAGGATACTTCTTGTGGCGATACCTTTCTGTAGCGGATCAGCAATCGTCGTCAGGTGGCCTGACGCGTCTGCAGCAGTTTTGCTTTGGTGCCATGAGTGTGGTGTTTGTGATCGTGTTGATCAAGGTGCTGGTGATTGATGCGGGGGCATGGAAGCTGCGTGATTCTTTTGTGTATGGCATTGAGTACAGCTTGCTTTATGCCGGTATGCGTCTGATCGACTATGGCGTTGTATTGATGGTTCTGTTTGGGGCCTCGTCGATTCTGGCACGGCGTGGACGGGAGCCGATTCCTGCCTCCATTTTCGGCTACACAGGGCTGGCGTTGCTGTTTTTGTACGCAACGTTGGAAGTCAACAGCCTGTTGTATTGGCGATTGCGTGATTTTCAGGGTGGTGGCATCAGCATTCTGTGGTCAATTTTTGCGATTGCTTTTATTGCCGTTGGCATTCGTAAGACGGTTCGTGCGTTGCGCTATCTTGGGCTTGTTCTGTTTGTCGTGGTAACGGGAAAAGTCTTCCTGGTGGATCTGCAGGATATGGCGATGATCTATCGGGTTGTGGCATTTCTTGTGGTTGGCATCATCCTGTTGCTGGGGTCGTTTGCCTATATCTATTCGGATAAGAAATTTACGCGTCAGGAGGATGGAGATGCGAACAATGAGGGCTAGTTTGTTTGTTTTTGGATTAATGACTGTTGTGTGTGCGGGCGTATTGCACGCGGTGGACAGTGATATGTTCAGGTACTCTAAATCGCTTGAAGTGTCAGCAGAGGCTCGCAGAACGGTGGGATCGCTATCGCTGGATGAAGAGTTGCTGGCGGGCACGGCGGATCGATATGCGGACATGCGTATCTTAAATGAGGCCGATGCGGAGACGCCATACCTGGTGCGTACGATGCGTGAGAAGAAGCACGTGACACGGGAATTTGCGATGCCGATGAAGCCGGTGGCATTTCAGGAACTTCCGACGAACCGGATTGAGATTGTATTGCAGCGCAAGGAAGCGGATCACCGGGCTGTCGCGTTGGTCTTTCTGACGGAACAAAAGAACTACGAAAAAAAAGTGGCCGTGTATGGTAGCCAGGATGGCCAGACGTGGCATCCAGTTGTGACGAACCAGCCCATTTACGACTACACACGTTTTTTCGATCTGCGTAACAATCGCGTGGAATTGCCACGCAATGATTTTGCAACCATCAAGGTGGAGATTTCCAACATATCAGAGTCGCATCAGTCACCATTGACACGGATTGCTCGCGAGACGCGCAAAGGGGCGCTGGCTGCCGAGATTGAGAAGACCAGTTTCATGCGTGCTGATTTTCGCATTGAGCGTATTGACGTGCTGCGGAAGCGGTCGAGCGTTATTCATGATGAGATTGTATCACGGCGGTATGGCGTGCGTGACCTCACGGTGGAGGAGAATATCGAACGACAGGAAACGGTGATTCGCTTTGCCACTTGTCGTGCTCCGATACGAAAGATCCGCATTAAGACGCCGGCGGTAAACTTCAGTCGGCACGTTACGGTGGAGGTGCGTGATGTGACGTCGGGCATGGAACGTTGGCGGCGGATTTCATCCAGTCGTATCAGCCGTGTCAGTCTCAGTTCATATTCGCGTGACAGTGCCGGGATTGTGCTGAGCTCGCCGCAGCGTATTGTCGAGGCCCGGGTCCGGATAGCAAACATGGACAGTCCGGCGCTCGCGATCGAGGGCGTTGAATTGACGGGGGATGTGATGGAAGCAGTTTTTCTGCGTGCGGACGGACATGATTATCGTGTGGTTTACGGAGCCGATGGCCTGCGCTCCCCGCGCTATGACATTGCTGCGATTCTTGAAAATGCCCAGACCGCGGATACGGATGTTTGTCGGGTCGGTGCGCAAGAATTGAATCCCGAGTACAAGGCGGCGGCTGCGCCGTCGTGGGTGAACCGCAAGGCAGTGTTTACGGTGGCTGTTATTCTGATGGTGCTGGCATTGATTGGCGTGATTGCCAAGACTGCAAAGGGCATTGAGGGTGTGACTTAAGTGGCGCTGAGAAAAGTTGCTCGTGTCTCTCTCAGTTTCCGGCTAGCCATTGCATGATGGCGGCAAGAAAGTCGGGATGCGTTTCAACGGTCTCGAACTGGGGAAATTCCGATTTAACGCGTTCCGGTGCCCGGAAAAGAATTCCACAATCGGCTTCGCACAACATCGCCGTATCGTTATAGGAGTCTCCGCCTGCCAGGATGTTGAAATTGAGTGTTTTGAGTGCGGCAACAACCTTGCGCTTCTGATCCTGTTGTCGGAGCTGGTAGTCCACAATGATGTCATTCTCTACGATCAGGTTGTGACAGAAGAGGGTGGGATATTCAAGCTGGGCGATCAGTGGTTTTGCGAACTCGAGGAATGTATCCGAGAGAATGATGACCTGCGTATTGCGACGCAATTCGTTCAGAAATTCCACGGCACCGTCCAGAGGTTTGAGTTTTGCGATGACCGCACGAATATCACTGAGCGTTAGATTGTTTTCTTGCAAGAGTTTGAGGCGTCCTTGCATTAACTCGTTGTAGTCGGGAACATCCCGAGTGGTAAGGCGCAAGCCTTCGACTCCGGTTTTCTCGGCTACGTTGATCCATATTTCCGGTGTCAGGACACCTTCCATATCCAGTGCAACAACACATTGCTTGGCATACATGCTTGGACTGCTTTCTCTGTTTGATTTGATGCTTTAACTGTGCGCGAACACTACCGGAACGTGGTACCGCGTGCAACGGAGAAATGTGTGATAGATCTTGAATCTTGACAGAGGCCCCTGATTTATCGCACTCATTTATGGCAATGGAACGTGGCGTCATATCGCTTAGGAGCAGGGGCCGACTTGTCGGTTTTGCTTTCATTGTGGCGTTGGCCTATTATCTGGGCGCGCTTTTTGGGTTGTATCTGAGCTTTCCCCCTAACAATATCGCTTCATTATGGGCACCCAATGGCATTTTGTTGGCGGCGCTGCTCTTGACATCGCCTCGCGTCTGGTGGGTACTCTTTGTTGCGGTACTTCCCGCCGAGCTGGCGGCTGACATGCCCCAGGGAATTCCTTTTCTGAATTCTTTACATTTTTTATTGGCCGATTTCATCGAAGTCCTGGTGGCGGCACTCGGGATTCGGGCTTGTACATCGTTTCCCCTGCGTTTTGAGAACCTGCGGGAAACGCTCGTCTTCATGGTATGGGCTGTGGGAGTGGGGCCGTTGGCCGCAGGAATCATTGGCGCGGGTATGGGGGGCGTGAGCCCGGCATCGATGACGTACTGGATGCAGTGGAGTCAATGGGTGTTGGGTGATGCGATTGCTCAGTTAACGCTGACACCTCTGGTGTTGTTGAGTGTGTACTGGGTGATGTCTGATCGTCGGGAAATGGTGTTACCCCGTCTAAAGAAGGTGGAACTTGTCGGAACCTTGATGATGTTCGTCGTGCTCAATGCGTTCGTTTTTTCGATGGATCGTGACCTTTTTGGAAATTTCCCCGTGCTGTTCTGTCTGCCGTTGCCCATGTTGCTGTGGGGTGCGGTACGGTTGGGGCCGATGGGAACTTACGCCACGGGTGCGGTGATTGCCTGTGTTTCGCTTATGGCGTCAGCTCACGGGTCTGGACCGTTTGGTTCAGGCACTGCGATGCATCGTTTGGTGGAGGTACAATCTTTTCTTTTTGTGGCCATTGTGCCACCGGTGCTTCTGGCAGCGTTGCTGGAGGAACGGCGTCGGGCGAATGTGACCTTGAAGGATTCTGAAGAAAAGTATCGTTTGCTCGTTAACCATGCTGCCGACATGGTTGTGAAGACTGACATGCGTGGCAGGATTCAATATGCCAGTCCATCCTATTGCAGGGTGTTTGGGAAAAGCGAACAAGAGCTTGAGGGTCTGAATATTATGACGCTGGTGCATGAGGAGGACAGGGAGCGCACCCGCAAGGCGATGCTGGAACTGCAGCGCCCTCCGCATACCTGTTATGTTGAGCAGCGTGCGATGACGAAGGATGGCTGGCAGTGGATTGCCTGGTCGGACAGTGTGGTCTTTGATGATGTCGGCAGGATTGTGGAAGTCATAGGTGTGGGTCGGATCATTACGGCCCTGAAACGTGCCCAGAAGGAACACGAGTTGTTGCGTGAACGTCTGGCTCGATCGCGTAAGATGGAAGCTCTGGGCCTCATGGCTGGCGGTGTGGCGCACGATTTGAATAATATCTTGTCAGGCATTCTTAGTTATCCGGAGTTTCTGCTCTTGGATTTGCCGCCCGGAAGCAAATTGCGTAAACCCCTTGAGACTATCCGTGACAGCGGGTTACGCGCTGCCAATGTGGTGCAGGACATGTTGAGTGTAGCGCGTGGTGCAGCTGTAGCAAAAACACAGCACGAGCTTGGTGCATTGGTGCGTGAGCATTTGTATTCCCCAGAGCATCGTGAGCTTATGCGGCAGAAGCCCGGTGTGCGACTCACGGTTGAGCAAAATGCACAGGAGAAGCTGCCCATCAGCTGTTCGCCGGTGCATGTGAAAAAGGCTTTGATGAATCTTCTTGGCAATGCAGTAGAGGCCGTTGTTGAGGATGGACACGTGCGCGTAGCCACGCGTTACATGACCGTGCTGAGCAGGTTGAATCGTTACGAAGAGATCCCGCCGGGCGAGTACGCGGTGTTGACGGTTAGTGATACCGGACCGGGAATTTCCAGAGCGGATATGGATCGCCTTTTTGAGCCTTTCTATACCCGTAAAGTTATGGGGCGCAGTGGTACAGGACTGGGACTGACGGTGGTCTGGAATACGCTGCATGATCACAATGGATTTGTTGATCTGGTCAGTTCCGAGAAAGGTACGACGTTTGAGTTGTATTTCCCTGTGGATCATTCCAAACCGGCTGAAGCTCGGCCTTCGGTGCCCCCGGTAGCAGCTGAGGGGCAGGGGCAGTTTGTGTTGGTTGTGGATGATGAGCCGGCACAGCGTGAGATCGCAACAAAGATTCTGAACCGTCTGAGTTACACGGCCGAAGCAGTTGGCAGTGGACCCGAAGCGCTTGAGTATATCAAGAAGAAGCCCGTGGATCTTATTCTCCTGGATATGGTGATGCCTGGAATGGATGGCAAGCAGACGTATGAAGAGATTGTGAAAATAGTTCCCGGGCAGAAAGTGATCATCGTCAGTGGATTTGCGGAGCCGGATGTAGCGGCCGAGATGCAGGCGGCGGCGACGTTGCCTTTCATTCAAAAGCCTTACGGCATCAAGTCGTTGGCTGCCATTGTGAAATCTACATTGTCTTAAATTGTTCGACGCGTAATAAAAGATGCGTTCATTCCCGTATCCTTTCATGTGCTCTGTTTTGTTTAGAGGTTGATCGTTTTCAGGTGAGCTGACAGAATCCGATATCTGTAATGGCGCAAGAACAAGGAGTGACAGGTCATGGCATTCGCGGGCGACAAGAAGGTTGGGACGTGGGTTTTGGCGCGCTATGAAGAGCGTCTGAAGGCGTGGTTGATACCCAAGGTGCCGTCGGGTGTTGAGACGTATCATCTGACGCTGAGCACCGTGCTCTGGTGTCTGTTTATTCTTCTGTTCAGTTTTCTTGCTCGCTATGACCTGCGTTGGATGTGGTTGACGTCGCTGATGATTGTGGCTCAGTACATTACGGATCTTCTGGATGGCGCAATCGGCAGGCATCGGGATACGGGGCTGGTCAAGTGGGGCTATTACATGGACCACTTTCTGGATTATATGTTCCTGTGCTCTATTTTGATCGGCTACTCGTTTCTGGTGCGGGACTACAACAAGTACATGTTGTTTTTTGTCCTGGCGTTATTCGGCGGCTTCATGGTGAATTCGTTTTTATCGTTTGCGGCAACGAACGAGTTCAAGATCAGTTATCTGGGAGTGGGCCCCACGGAAGTACGCCTTGTTTTTATAGCCGTGAATACGATCCTGATCTTGTCCCGCGATTATACACTGGCGGAGAAAGCGATGCCGTACGTACTGGTGGGTTCGGCTTTTGGTTTGTTTGTGACCATTTACCGTACGCAGCAGGAGATGTGGGAACTGGATATGCGCGTTAAATATGGGGACCGACCGAAGGATGAGTCGGTGCGTATTCAGTGGGCGTTAGGCGTCTCCGGTTGGCGGTTGTTTCGCAATATGACGTTGAGTTTGAGTCTTGCGGGTGCGGCGCTGGCGGTACTGATGCTGCGCGCGTTTTCGCCTTATCATCGTGTGACGGCATTGGCCGTGTATGCGTCCAGTTGGGTTCCGTTGGCGTTGGCGTTTCGTAATAAAAGCGACGTGTTGCGCCTGCAGGGGCGGCAGCTCAAGAAGCGGGTGCGGCCCTACCTGGTGCACATTGTGCTTGCGTTGATTCTTCTTGCGGTTGCGCGGGTGGGCTATGTGCTTGCACCTACAGGGGTCGAGGGGCATCTGGCATCCGTGTCGGCGCGGGATATTGGTGCGGAGCTAACTGTGGACGAGGGATCCTATCGCGTGTTGCGCAGTGCCATGCAGTCACAATTGGCGTGGGTGCAATCCCAGGGACCGTTGCAACGTGCGGTTACGGAGTTGACGCCGGAAGAGCGCACACAGGTTCGATCTGTCTGGCGGGAGTTTGTGGAGACGTTCCGTGAATTGCAGCTTCTGCGTGACCGCTATCGCGGATTCTATCAAATTGATTATCTGGCGGAATCCGAAGTGCATGCGCGGGCCTTTGCGTTGGCGTATGCGGCCTTTGTCACGCAGTATCGTTCTGCTCTTGTATTTTCAGAACTTGCGGAGCAGGGGTCCTTTGTGGTGCCGTTTCTTGATGAAGCCGATGCGGCCACGGGTATGGCGGCTGATGGCTATTCGACAATGAAGGCGCGATTGACGCACCCGGATGAGTTGCTAAGGCTGAATGCGGGCTGGGTCTACCTGAAACTCGTGGATCGCCACCTCGGTGATTCACAATTGGTGACCGCAATTGAAGAGGATGCTGCAGCAGCCTACGTGGCATTGGATTGTCAACCGTCGCTGTTCGTGGAAAATCCCATTGCGATTTTTGAGAAGCGTGCATTTAAAGCGTGGTTTCCGCTGCAAATGAGTGTGGCGCGGCAGATGAGTCTGACGCGTGCGATAGATCGCAGTAATTTCGTGTCGCCGGGGCAGATTGCCGGATATCGGGATCGTCTGCAGCCGGGCGACATCATTCTTGAGCGGCGCAACTGGTATATGTCGAATATCGGTATCCCCGGATTCTGGCCGCATGTTGCATTGTACGTGGGTACGGCGGCTCAGATAAAGGAGCGTTTTTCTGGGCTTCCCGAGCTGGAAGGGCGCGAGCCGATTGCGGTATTGCGTGAGGCACATCCCGAAGTGGTGGAGGCTTTTCTGGCACGTGATACCGAGGGGTATGAGCATTGTATTCTTGAGGCGCTGAGGCCGGGAGTGGTGTTCACGTCTTTAGAGGTCAGCGGCAATGCTGATTACCTTGCGGTGCTGCGTCCGCGTCGCAGTCGATTGCAGAAATGGCAGGCCTTGAGCGCCGCGTTTTCGCACCATGCAAAGCCTTACGATTACAATTTCAGCTTTATCACGGATAACGCTTTGGTGTGTTCGGAATTGGTCTGTAAGAGTTATCAGGCTGGCGGCGGACTGGCGATGAAGCCCCATGTCGTCAATGGTCGTCCTGTGGTGGCACCGAATCAGTTTGCAGAGCAGTTTGCCGCAGAACAGGCGGGTGATCAGCGGGTGTTTGATTTTGTTCTATTCCTGGAGGGTAGCGAGGCCACACAGCAAGCGGTTGAGCGTGATAGCAAAGCGTTTGCGCAAACCTGGCAGCGTCCCAAGTGGGACATTGCACAGAAATGATGTTTGCGGAAGCGGGACAGGCAGGAACGCCTGTCGTACTGAGGAAGTGGCGAAGAAGTGACGGGAGATGATGGTGCTGGTTGAGAGGCAGAGATGGTGTGAGGTGATGCGCAGGCTATTGCTGTGTATGATCATGGGGCTGTGCTTTGCCGGTGGGGTTTGTGCGGATGAGGCACGTGACGCATCGCAGGGCCAGGCGCCGGATGTCTTGTTGCCGGAGCAGCGCGCGTGGTTGGATTCTCTCGAGCGCCCCCTTGTGCTGACGTTTGATCCGCGCTGGTTCCCGGAGGATCAGATGGAAGTCTCCGCCACGTACGCAGGCCTGGATGCAGATTTTGTGGCCTTGTTGGAACAAAAGCTGAATTTTACATTTGAGCGTCTCGACGCACAAACGTGGGAAGACGTGCAAGCTGCGGAGCGTGAGGGGAAGATTGATGTGCATGCGGCGATGCGTTCGTCTCCTGATGCGTCCTCGCGCTGGTTGTTTACCGAGCCGTATTTGCAGATTCCTGTGGTGTTGCTGTCGCGTGACACGCTGGAGGAGGGATTGACGCTTAAGAGATTGAAGTCCATGCGGGTTGCGGTGGGTCACAAGTATGCGGTTGCTGATTTTGTCAGCAATACCTATCCGGATCTTTCTCTTGTACCCATCAAGACTGACTTAGACGGGTTGTTGGATGCATCGGTAGGGGATATCGATATTCTGGTGATGGATCTTGCCACCGCGACATATCACATTGAAAAGCATAATATTACGAATCTTAAGATTGCCGGTCGGGTGGGTCCTACCTATGAATTCAGCATGGCGTGTCGTCGTGATATGCCTTTGCTTCGGGACATCTTGCAACGCGGACTGAATCATATCACGGAGGCGGAGCGCAAAGTTTTGCGCGAGAAGTGGCTGCACCTGGAGCAGGAACCCTTTTATTTGAATCGTGTGTTTTGGATGTGGGTATCGATTGTCGCGGCAGTGGTTCTCGGATTGTTTGCACTGATTTTGATTTGGAATAAGACGTTGAAGAGAGAGGTGGCGCGTACGACGCTGGAAGTGCGTATTGAGTTGTCTGAACGAAAACGTGCCGAGGCGCGGTTGGAAGAGGCGCACGCTCAACTGGAGAAGCGCGTTGAGGAGCGTACGTATGAGTTGGCCGAGGCAAATCAGCAACTTGAGCGTGAGGTAACAGAGCGGCGTGAGGCGGAAAATGCGGTGCTGCGGATCAGCAGTGCAGAGCGCAAACGGATTGGGCGCGACCTGCATGATTCGCTGGGGCAGGAGTTGGCGGGAATTGCCTGTCTTGGCGAAATGCTGTCGAAGCGACTGGAAGGGGAGCAGCATAAGGATTCTGCGACAGCCAGCCAGATATCGACCCTGATTGAGGAGTCGATCGTCCATGCGAAATATATTGTGCGTGGTCTGATGCCCGTAGAGATTGTGCGGGAGGGACTCTCACACGCTCTGCGTCGGCTGGCGACCGAGACTGGAAAAGTGTCGAAGGTGGATTGTCGGTTTGAGTGCGTGGAACCTTCGCATGTGTATGACAATGATGTGGCCACCAACCTGTATCGCATCGCACAGGAAGCGATTACCAATGCGCTTAAGCATGGCGGTGCCGATGTGATCACGCTGCGATTATACGTAGCTGACTTGTCTGGTGAGTTGACGATTGAAGACAATGGTTCCGGGCTGCCTGCGACGGAGGAGCTGCAGGGCATGGGTCTGCGGACCATGCGATATCGTAGTGAGATGTGTGGTGGGACGTTGAAGATTGACTGTGTGCCGGGCAAGGGCACTACGGTATGTTGCACGTTTGCAGACCATGCACCTCAATCGGGGCATAGTGATGCCTTGTTGATGGACAATGGGAATTGAAATGGCGAGAGACAGGAGCGTGGCGGGAATAATGAAGATGCATCGAATCGTATTGGTTGATGATCATCCGATTTTACGGGGTGGCTTGGCGCAGCTAATCGGGGATGATCCAACGCTTGAGGTATGTGGTGAAGCGGCGAGCGTTAAGGAGGCCACTGCGCTGCTTGAGAAGGTGCATCCGGATCTTGCTCTGGTGGATATTTTTTTGGAGGGGTCGAATGGAATTGAACTAACGAAGATTATTCGTCGCCGTTGGCCACGGGTGCGGGTGTTGATTCTTTCCATGCATGACGAGACGGTTTATGCGCGACGCGCATTGCGTGCGGGTGCGCTTGGCTACGTGATGAAGCAGGAAGTGTCCAAGACAATACTTGAAGCCATTCACACGGTGGTAGAGGGCGAACGTTATGTCAGTGAGAAGGTGGCGCGGGCTTTGGATAATGAGGCTTCGGAAGTCAGTGTCGGTGCAGTGGGCGGGGGCCAGTTTGTGGATGCATTGAGTGATCGAGAACTGGAAGTGTTTGAGCATTTCGGGCATGGCATGTCTCGGTCTGCGATCGCGGAGATGCTGAATGTAAGCGTGAAGACTGTTGAAGCGCATCGTCAGCATATTCGCGAAAAGCTTGAGATCAAGGATGCTACAGACTTCATGCGTCGGGCGATGCTGTGGGTGGAAGTGGAGAAGCCGCAGGGGTGAGCGGGGTTGCGGCGGTCAACCTGCCAGCCCTCCCGAGAATTCGGGGGCAGGCTGGGGGACTGACCGCGCTCTACCTTTCGGCGGTCAAGGGACTGACCGCCCTACCTTTGGCTTTAGAAAATATAGAAGTAGGGACGGCGGTCCCTCGCCGTCCGCGATTCTGGTCAACAGGATTTATGTTTTTTTGTACAGGCTGCGCAGTTACCAGCCGCCCTGGTTGCGGTCACGTTGTGGTGCGCGCCGGTTGTCGCGGTACCCGCCGCCACCTTCACCTCGGGGAGGTTTTGGGCGTGACTCATTGACGCGCAAATTGCGTCCCATGAACTCCTGCTCGTTTGTGCTTTGGATTGCTTTCTCTGCCTCATCCTTATCCGGCATTTCGACAAAGCCGAAACCGCGGGACTGGCCCGAGAATTTGTCTATGATGACCCGTGCTGATGTGACTTTTCCGTGTGCTTCGAAAAGCTCACGCAATTCATCGTCGCCTGTGTTGTAGGAAAGGTTGCCTACGTAGATATCCATCCTCTGTACCCTCTTGTGTCATTGCTTTGTTCTGTTATGCACCCTTGTCTGCATCATGACACGGGATGCAACGCGGGGATGCGGCAACCTGCCGCAGTCAAAGGGGTATGGAAATGATTAATCGGTTGGATGCGTTGAAATATACCTCTATGGAAACCAGTAAATGCTTGCTCAATAAATACGCATTTACTCCGTTTCGGGTTGCACGTCAAGTGTTGAGACAAGTTTTTCGGGGTCGAGACGGAAACATCCTCCGTGCCCTTCGTAAAAACCATGGACCCCTATCATATGTGTGCTGAGATCTGTAAAGGTGATCGTTTCGCCGGTGTCGGTGTTGGTAATTGTGGTGTTGGTTTTAGGAAAGAGACCCACATCGCCAAAAGGGCAGGGCAGTTTTCCGCGAACACTGTCGACCCGAATTTTGTAATGCGGGGGGATGGTGATTTCGTTTCCGAGCCCTTGCGTGCCTTTTTCGCGCAAGGCTTGCATTCTGTCGGCGATGGCCTGGTGGCTGACGCCCAGGCGTTTGACGCGTGCATCGTCGTCGATCAGGATATCGCCCAGGTGGCGTGTGTCTGTGCCCAGGAAACCGGAGCGGGTGATGTTTCCCGGTTGCATGTTGTGTTGGATCTTGTCGAGAATGGCTGTCTGTTGCATGGCTGAGCCTCCGGTCACACGTGTATTCCGGTGTGCGTCTATCCCGAAATGAGCGAGATGTTCTAAGCATCTTTATTTGTGTTTCTGAGTTGGGATAGCGGCGCCGTTCCGTCTGTTATTATGGTCTTGTTGATTTATGCGAACTTATCATAGAAAATATTCTCTTCCGGCATGTTGTTCTTCTTTAGCGTTTCAATGCATGCATCAATCATCAGCGGGCTGCCACACAGGTAGGCTTCCATGTCGGATGCGTCCTTGATGTGGCGATCGACGACCTCGGTGATCAGTCCGGTTTCGCCATTCCATTGATCCTCGGGTTCCGGCTCGGAGAGCGCGGGGATAAAGCGGAAATCCGGCAGCTCCTTCTCGAGTTGCCTCATGTCGTCCAGCAGGAAGAGGTCGCGTTTTGATCTGGCGCCGAAGAAATATCGGGTCTTTCTGTTGATGTGGTTGCGATTCATATCCATGAGAATGGATTTGATCGGAGCCATTCCTGATCCGCCTGCGATGCAGATCATGGGACGGGTGGTATCGGAACGCAGGAACTCTCCGTAGGGGCCGTTGATCGTGAGTTCGTCACCCTCCTTGAGGTGTTTGTGAACAAAAGTGGTGCAGATGCCTTCGGGCACGTAGCGGATCTCCAGTTCGACCTCGTCGGTTGCGAACGGTTCGGATGACATGGAGTAGGTGCGATAGACGGGTTCGTCAGTTAATTCGTATTCGGGCACCTCCACCTGGACGTACTGTCCGGCTTTGAAGTGGATGCTGTCGGGCTCCAGTAGTTTGAGGCGCACTTCTTTGATGTCGTGAGTCAGGTCGCGTAACGAGATCACGCGTGTTCGGAATTGTTTGACGTTGAACAACTCCTCGGGAACGCGAATGCGCATATCGTTCTTGACCTTGAGTTGGCATGAGAGTCGGACGTTTTGTTTGCGTTCAGTGGGGTTGAGCCAGGAGAGTTCAGTCGGCAGGATGTCTCCGCCACCCTCCATGACCTTGAGTTTGCAGAGTCCGCAGGAGCCGCGTCCGCCGCATGCGGATGGGATGAAGACTTCCTCGTCTTTGAGGGTTATCAGCAGCGATCGGCCACCCTCTACTTCCAGCGTTTTGTCCTCGTTTATGGCGATTTTGACGGTGCCGTAGTTGCCAATGGTGGCATCAGCGATGACCATGAGTATGGCCAGGATGCCACTGATGGCACACATTGTGCCGACGGCAATCAAGAATGGAAAGATGAATGCAGCAAACATTTTGCTCCGTTACCGTATCATTCCGTTGAAACCCATGAATGCCAGCGCCATGATCCCGGCAATGATGAGTGTGATCCCTGCGCCCTCCAGCCCTTTGGGGACGCGTGCCTTGGTCATGCTTTGTCGGATTCCAGCCATGGCGATGATGGCGAGCGTCCAGCCGACGCCTCCGCCCAGGCCGTAAGCGACGCCGGCGGCAAAGGTGTATTCGCGAATGACCATAAAGAGCGTGGCCCCAAGGATGGCGCAGTTGACCGTGATGAGAGGCAGGAAGATACCCAGTGCGATGTAAAGGCGATCGGAAACGCGTTCGATGATCATTTCCACAATTTGCACGAACGCAGCGATCACAATGATGAAGACGATGAAGCGTAGGTATTCCAGCTTCAGCGGCACCAGGATGGCGTGGTAGACAATCCAGTTCAGCGCGCTGGTGGCAGTCATGACAAAGATGACCGCAGTGCCCAGACCGGTTGCGGTTTTGATCTCGCGCGATGCCCCAAGGAATGAGCACATGCCGAGGTAGTTGGTCAGCAGGATGTTGTTGGTGAACACTGCCGAGAAGAATATTGCGAATGTGGCACCGAACGCTTCCATTGAACTAGTTCTCCGTTTCCTTGAGAATGAGTCCCTTTACAATCCAGATAAAAATAGCCAGCATGAAGAATGCGCCGGGCGCCATGACCATGATGGACCAGTTGGTCCAGCCTTCCCACACGACGGTGTATCCCCAGAAGGTTCCGGAGCCGAGGATTTCACGAAATGCTGAGATGCTCAGCAGTACATAGGAATAGCCGATGCCGGCGCTGAACCCATCCACAGCAGAGAGCCATGGCGGGTTTGTCAGGGCGAAGGCTTCGGCTCGGCCCATGATGATGCAGTTTGTGATGATCAGTCCGACGTAGGGCCCGAGCTGGCGGGAGGTGTCCGGGAGATACGCTTTGAGTACAATGTCGACGATGATGACGTAACATGCGATAATCAGGACCTCGACCATCATGCGCACGCGCGAGGGAATCCATTTGCGCAGTGCGGATACCGAGGCATTGGACAGTGTGAGGGTAAAGACCAGACCCAGGCACATTACGAGGGTGTTTTTTACTACATTGGTGACGGCGAGGGTCGAGCAGATTCCCAGAACCTGGACAAAGACCGGGTTATCCGCTCCCAGATTTCTGAGCAGTATCTTTTTTTCTTTTCGAAATGCCATAACTCACTGTCCTGTCGCGAGCGGCGCGCAAGAGACTGCACGCCCTACCTTTCTAACCGGCGCGCAAGAGACTGCACGCCCTACCTTTCAATTTGATTTAACGTCTAATGACTGTTCCTTGAATCATTGTTCAGTTCTTTGTTGTTGCCGAGAGGGTTTGGTTTGCTGTTGCCACTAGTTCGTTGATGATGTCACGTACGGCTTTTGAGGTAATTGTTGCGCCGGTAATGGCATCGAGTTTGGTGGGGTCCGGTGAGCGTGTTTTTTCCGGGACCAGATCAAAGGGGCCTGACTTGCCTTTGAACTGTTCCTGGAACCATTTCTCGTCGATGCGCGCACCGAGGCCTGGCGTTTCGTTGTGTTTGACAAACGTCACGCCGGTGAATGCGTCGAGTGTCTGGTTGAGCCCGGCTACGGCCGTGATGTTTCCCCATAGGCCGCTGCCATGGCGGATGAACACGTAAGTGGTGCTGCCGTCCTTGCGTGTGATGGCGAAGTGTGAGGGTTGGCGGGCGTCGTTTTTTTCGGCGACCGCCTGATCGTACCAGGTGATCAGCGCTTCAGGAGATGCAAATGGACCCGTTCCCGCGGCATCGCAGATGGCCCGTTTCATGAATAAGGTTTCGTTGCGAGCCACGGTTTTGGCCGTGGCCAGATGGATGGATGAGACCACGGAAATAGCCACAAGGGTGATCCCGCACATAAAGCTTACGGTATAGACTCCGTCTTTAATACGTTTGCGGTCGCTCACGTTGTTGCATCCTTGTGTTTTCTCTTTTTCCATTCCTTGACGGCATGATCGGTGATGGGGGCAAACATGTTTGCCAGAAGGATGGCGAACATGGTGCCGGCCGGCCAGGCGGAGAACGTGGAAATCAGGGATGACATGACGCCGATAAAGGCACCGTATATCCATCGGGCTTCATTGGTCTTTGGGCCGGAGACCGGATCGGTGGCATAGAAGAACATGCCGAAGATGAGATTGCCGGCGAGGCAGGCACGCAGGGGATCGGCCGCGTTATCGGTTCCAAGGAGCCACAGGAGCGTGTGGATGCTAAAGAAACCGATGAAGCCGGAGAGGACGATGCGATAATTGGCTGCCTTGGTCCGGATGAGGGTGAGGCCGCCAAGGATGGCGAGTAGGGCCGACGTGCCGCCCAGGGTGCCGCTGGTGCGTCCGAGGAAGAGTTCGAGGATGGGGAAGTGGGCGTTGGTTTTGAGTAGCATTCCGGGCGTGGCTTGTGTGATGGCGTCCGGGGCATAGGCGGCGAAGCCGCCGAGAAGTCCGTTGATCGGTTCGCCCCACATGGCTGTCATGTGCGCGCCGAAACTGACATAGATGAAGGCGCGTCCGGTCAGGGCCGGATTGAAGATATTTTTGCCGAATCCGCCGAAGACCATTTTTCCGAAGGTGATGCCGAAGATGGCGCCGAGCACGGCCATCCAAAGTGGTAAAGTGGGTGGAAGCGAAAGGGCAAAAAGGGTGCCGGTGACGAAGACGGCCGAGGTGACGCTCTCCTTATATGTGCGTGCAAAGGTATATTCCGTCAGAAATGCAGCCAGGTTGCATGCGGTCAGAAGCAGGAGTGCGCGCCAGCCAAAGAAGTAGATGGATGAGATGACGATAGGGGTAAGGGCGTAAAGGACCCGCTTCATTGGACGTTGCCATTTGATTAGGGGCGTTGCCATTCCTGACATCTCCATCCTGATTCGTAGACTGACCGTAAACAAAGACCAGATGCCATGCAACAGTTTTACTTGATGTTATAAGTATGCAAAAGATTGACGGTGAGTGTTCGTATCAGTATTCATGGAGTGTGATGAAGGGAGTGCGATAATGAAAGCAGGCGTTGAGGCGATACCGTTGTTGAACCTGGCGTTGGCCTTTGTGCCCGTGTCCGTGGTGGTGGTTATTCTGTTTCGCTGGGCTGTGAACGCAGGGTCGGCGTTGTACGCATTGTCGCGTATGCTGTTGCAGCTCATGTTGATTGGGTATTTTCTGACCTTCATTTTTGATTCGCAGAATGCGTTTATAACGTTGGGCGTTTTGACGGTAATGTTGTTGATGGCGAGCTGGATTGCGTTACGACCGATGAAAGCGTTGCGAGCAGCGACGTATCCTAAAGCGTTGGCGGCTATTGCGGTGGGTGGGCTTTTTACGCTGGTTTTTATCACGCAGCCGGTCTTGCGGTTGACGCCCTGGTTTGAACCCAGCAAGGTCATACCGTTGGCGGGAATGATTTTTTCCAATGCTATGACCAGCGTGAGTCTTGCGATTGAGCGCTTTGGTGCGGAGACTTCGCGAGGAAAATCCTATGAGGAGGCGCGGCACATTGCGCTCAATGCGTCGCTGATACCGATTACGAATTCTTTGTTTGCTGTGGGATTGGTATCGATTCCCGGGATGATGACGGGTCAGATTCTTTCTGGTGTGGGCCCATTGATCGCGGCGCGGTATCAGATCATGGTTATGTGCATGGTGTTTGCGTCTGCGGGGATTTCTTCGGCATGTTTTCTGAGGTTGATCAAGCCAGCGGGAAGCGGCTGTCCTTCGCGTTGCTAGGGTTAAGCTTTATCCAACCATCGGTAAGCCGCCGCACCATCTTGACTATTAACGAATCAGTAGCATCCCATAGAATGGAGGAGTGATGGAGAGTTGGAGTAATGGGGGTAGGCCCTTTGGGCCATTGGAGAAAGAGGCAAACCATCAAATGCATTCTGTCGCATCGAGTCAAGCGACTTGCGTAAGTCTCTGC
>JADHWI010000055.1 GCA_016783565.1 Kiritimatiellia bacterium | reverse complement strand
GAGCGTAAAGAGCGCGAGATGCGTGAAGCTGAAGCACGCAAGATTGCTGAAGCCAAGGCCAAGGCAGATCGCGAAGCTAAGGCTAAGATAGAGAAGGAGAAGAAGGCTGCGGCCAAGAAGAAGGCTGCTGAAGAAAAGGCCGCTGCAGCCGCAAAGAAAGCCGAAAAGGCCAAAGCCAAGAAGGAAGCCGAAAAGGCCGCTCCGGAACCGGCTGAAGAGGTCGTTGCCGAAGAAGCTCCGGTAGTTGAAGGGGCACCGGCTGAAGAGGTCGTTGCCGAAGAAGCTCCGGTAGTTGAAGAGGCGCCGGCTGAAGAGGTCGTTGCCGAAGAAGCTCCGGTAGTTGAAGAGGCGCCGGCGGAAGAGGTCGTTGCCGAAGAAGCACCGGCAGTTGAAGAAGCACCGGCTGAAGAGGTCGTTGCCGAAGAAACTCCTGCCGAGGCTGAAGAAAAAAAGGCTTAGTCCTCCAGACTGAATATCCTTTGAACTGAGACGAACAAATAGACGGAGATTGAACAATGGTTGATATTACTGCTGCTCTCGTGAAGCAGCTAAGAGACGCAACAAATGTAAGTATGATGGAATGTAAGCGCGCGCTGCAGGAAACCGAGGGTGACCTTGATAAGGCAACAACATTGCTGCGTGAGAAGGGCATGGCTGTTGCGGCCAAGCGTGCCGCCAAGGCGGCCAATCAGGGCATCATTGCTGCTACTTCGGCAGATGAAGGCAAAACTCTGGCGATGGCTGAAGTCAACTGCGAGACTGATTTTGTTGCTCGCAACTCTGATTTTAAAGCGTTTGTGGAGCAGGTTGCTGAAGCAGCACTGGGCACAGACGATGCGCTTTGTGAGGTGATGCACGACACGCTCATTGAGAAGATTGCGAGCATCGGTGAGAACATCAAGATCCGGCGCAACACTCGCTATACATTGCAGGGAACCGGCAAAGTGGCATCCTACATTCACATGGGTGGCAAGGTTGGTGTTTTGATTGAAGTAGCTTGTGGCAAGGATGAAACCGTAACGAGCCCGATCTTCGATGAATTGGTGCGTGATTTGACGTTGCATATTGCGGCGACAGCACCGGCCTGCCTGACCAGTGATGAAGTTCCTGAAGAGGATGTTGCAGCCGAAAGTGCCATCTTTGCGAAACAGGTCGAAGGCAAGCCTGAAAATATCATTGAACAGATTGTTAAAGGAAAAATTCGCAAGTATTTCTCCGAGATTTGCCTGGTTGAGCAGGGGTTTGTGAAGGAGCCCAAGGTCTCCATTACGGAATTGCTTGATGAGAAGGGCAAAGAACTTGGTGATGAGCTGAAGATCAAGCGTTTCGTGCGCTATCAGCTCGGGCAGTAACATCGGTAATCAGAGAGTGTAGCGGAGGGGGTGTACACGTCATGTCCCCTTCATGCGACGCGGAGGGGGTGTGTGCGTGAACAGAAGTGGAAAGCTTGCTTTCGTAACCACACTGACTTTCGTGCGTTTCCCCCTTGTGCTGCTTTTCTTTGCCGGAGCCATTATATATTCCACACCAGGCATGCGGAAGTCATGGCTGTTTGTGCTGACGTTTGCTTCGTTGATTTCTTCGGCGCTCACAGATTTGTTTGATGGGTACTACGCACGTAAATTCAACGTGACGACCACATTAGGTGCGCATGCCGATCCATTGATGGATAAATTCTTTTACTTGGCATCGTTGCCGCTTCTTGCGTTTTTAACGGCGATCAAGCCAGATCCTAATATGGTTCATGCTCGCTTGTTGCTGGTGATTACGTTGCTTTTCCTGGCGCGCGACCAATGGGTGACATTTTTGCGGTCCATCGGAGCGATTTATTCCGTGAGCGGCAAGGCGAGCTGGGCAGGAAAATTGCGTACGGCAATTAACTTTCCCATGATTTGCGTGGTGTACTATTTTGTTGAAGCGCCGCTCTCCTGGCAATTTCTGCCTGCGTGGTTTGTGTATGCCTTTGAGATGGTGGCACTGCTTATCACCTTGTTGACGCTCTACACGTACACGCGTAGCTATTGGCCCTCTCTAAGAAAATCGGCTCGCATTGAGTCATAAGCCTTATTCCCCAAACAGGCTGAGCTGGTCCGGGTTGTGCTTACCTTTGCGTTTTCGACGTTTAGCAATACTGGGCTGACCCGTGTCGCTCATTTCCCCTTCTTCCAGGTTGACGAGGATTTCCGTGGCGCGGTCGATGACGGCTTCCGGTAGTCCGGCAAGTCGTGCGACTTGAATGCCGTAGCTCTTGTCGGCTCCACCTGGCACAATCTTCCGTAGGAATACGACGCGTTTACCCTGTTCTTTTGCCAGAACGTTGTAGTTGCGTACCCCGGGCATTGTCAGAGGTAGGTCGGTTAGCTCATGATAGTGAGTGGCAAAGAGTGTTTTGGCTTTGACGTCCTGGTTTTCGTGAAGGTACTCGGCCACCGCCCATGCAATGCTGATGCCGTCAAAGGTGCTGGTGCCTCGACCAATCTCATCCAGAATGATCAGGCTGCGTGGTGTGGCATTGTTGAGGATGTTCGCGGTTTCTTCCATCTCTACCATGAATGTGCTTCGCCCGCGGGCAAGGTCGTCACTCGCGCCTACTCGGGTAAATACGCGATCCACTAACCCGACTTCTGCTGCCTCTGCCGGGACATAACTTCCCATTTGGGCCATGATGACGATGACCCCCACTTGTCGAATGTAGGTGGATTTTCCGGCCATATTGGGTCCGGTAATGATGGCAAGCTGATTCTCCATACCGTCCAGTAACGTGTCGTTTGGAACGAAACGTTCGGCATCGTCCATTTGCTCAATCACGGGGTGACGTCCACCGGTGATGACAAGGCGATCGGTTTCGGAGATGGTGGGTCGCGTATAGTTCAGAGCCATGCTGCGCTCTGCCAGTGTGCTGAGTACATCGAGTTGAGCCACCGCGTCTGCTGAATTCTGAATGGATGCGGTGCATGCTACGGTTTGGTTTCGGATATCCAGAAAGAGTTCATGTTCCAGTGCCACTGCTTTTTCGTGTGCACCGAACACCTTGTTTTCGTATTCCTTCAGCTCGGGTGTGATAAACCGTTCAGCGTTTACCAGTGTCTGTTTGCGCACATATTCGGGAGGAACGTTGGCGAGTTGCCCTTTGGATATCTCAAGGTAGTATCCGAAGACTTTGTTGTGCCGAACCTTGAGAGTCTTGATGCCTGTGCGTTCCTGTTCAGATGCTTGATATTCCGCCAGCCATGAGCGTCCTTCCGATGCGGCGTTGCGGAAAACATCCAGCTCCGCATTGTATCCATCCCGGATTATTCCACCTTCTTTGATGGTTGTGGGTGGCTCATCAACGATGGCGGATTCGATAAGTCCGGCGAGCGCGGGAAGTTCCTCTATTGTGTTTGATAGAGTCACGAGTTCGGGTTCTGAGACGGTGGAGAGCAATTGACGAAGGGTGGGGAGCATTAAGAGTGATTGCCCCAGCGCTTGCAGATCGCGCGCATTACCACTGCCACTGCCAATGCGGGTAATGATGCGTTCCATATCGCGTACAGTGCTCAGTAATTCCCGCATTTCTGCCAGCAGAATGCGATCATTGCGGAAAGCTGTGACTGCGTTCTGTCGTTTCAGGATGCCTTCGTATGAGGCAAGGGGGCGCAGCATCCAGTCACGTAGCAGGCGTGCGCCCATGGCCGTTCGTGTCACATCCAAAACACGTAAAAGGCATGCGGAGGCAGAGCGCCCGCGCGTGGGTAGCAGGTCCAGATTGCGGCTGGTGGTGTCATCGAGCAGCATGAAGTCGCTACCGATCCGTAGTCGCAGTCCGCGCACATGGGCGATCTGGTTGTGCAGGTCTTCTTTGACGTAGTGCAACACGCCGCCGGCGGCGCATACGACGGCATTCTCATCCTGGCAGCCAAAGCCTTCCAGAGACCGAACCTGGAAATGCCGGGTCAGGTCATCGAATGCCGTTTGGTAATCAAAGGTCCAGTCTTCGCTGACGGAGAGTTCGATGCCATGAATAGCGCGTTTCAGGGTCAGGCCGTCGTCACTGCTCATGAACGACTCAGACGCAATGCATTCGCTTGGGCTGAGGCGTGCAATCGCATCGGCCAGTGCATCAACAGTGTCTTTGCGTTCGGCAATAAACTGTCCGGTGGACAGGTCGAGCAGAGCAAGTCCGTAAGCGCCATCCATGCGGCTCACGCCGGCGAGATAATTATGAGCCGAGGAGTCGAGGATGTCATCTTCGATGACGGTGCCCGGTGTGACAATGCGAGTGACTTCCCGCCGCACAATGCCTTTGGCCTGAGAGGGGTCCTCTACCTGATCGCAGAGTGCGACCTTCTTGCCTGCACGGATAATTTTGGCCAGATATTGATCAAGCGCGTGGAAAGGCAGTCCACACATTGGGATATTGTTGCGTTTGGTGAGTGCAATGTTGAGGATGCCGGCAGCGATCTTTGCATCATCAAAGAACATTTCATAGAAGTCGCCGAGTCGGAAGAAGAGAATGACCCCGTCGGGAAGTTCCGCTTTGATCTTGCGGTACTGCTTCATCATCGGGGTATCTTTATTGGCCATACTGCTTGTTAATCCTTTCTCGTCAATTTGACAAATGGCAATTACACAGGGAGGCAGTTGTCAGGCGTCGCCAGTCTTGTGGTGCCAGGGCTCCGGGGCGTGCGTGAGGGTCGAGGTTGCATTCGGAGAGCACTCTCTGCCAGGCTTCCTTGTTCTGAGCCGGATTCTGGACGGTCTGGCTGAGTAGTTTGGCCAGTTGTTTGCGTCGGTGCATGAATGCATAACGGCTGACTGTACGCAGGCATTCTGCATCCGCGTAGGGCAGCGCAGGGCTTTCCGTGTGCTGGATCATCTGAACGATGGCTGAGCGTACGGTCGGGCGAGGCCAGAAGCAGGTAGGTGGAATGGTATGAATAAGTTCTGTTCGATAGATCAGTTGAATCCAGAGGCTGAGAAGTCCGTATTCAGACGTTCCGGGAGTGGCGGTCAACCGGTCGCCGACTTCTTTTTGTACGGTTACGATCATGCGCTGAGGGGGGGTTGGGGCTTTGGCAAACTCCATGAGAATGCGGCTGCCCGCTACGTAGGGGAGGTTTGCAACCACAACCCGGGAGCCTTGCTCTACAAGCGCACCCAAATGCATATCGAGCGCATCTGCGCAGTGCAGGGATAATCCTGCATGTGAACCCAAAGCGTGTTGCAGGTATGCGAATAGGTTGCGGTCTTTCTCGATGGCTGTGACGCCGCCCGTTTGTTTCAAAAGTTCTTGTGTGACTGCACCCAACCCGGGACCGATTTCGATGACATGGTCTGCCGGTGTGAGTTTGGCAGTCTTCAGGAGAATGTTCAGGATGTTGCGGTCCACCAGAAAGTTCTGTCCCAGGGCCTTGGATGGTTTTATGTCCAGGGATTGCAGAATGTCACGCACTGTCGTTGGACTGGTGAGATTTTGGGCCATCGGGCAATGCTCCGGTTCGAGCGAGGCTAGAATGCCTGGATATCGAAGATCTTAATGAATGCATTTTTACGTAGGGATTTTGTCCATGTACTGTAAATGCGCTCTCCCTGCTTGCTGCGCAGTTGGCGTTCAATGCTTCTGGCCACCTCTTCAAACGGGGTCACGCCGCCTTTCTGTTTCTTTTCGACATAGAGGATGTAGAGGTCGTCGTCCGTTTCGATAACTTCGCTAATGCTGCGGGCAGGAAGTTTTGTGGCCACATGGGCCAGTTCAGGGCGCAGTTCAGCGGGATTGAGCCATCCCCAGTCTCCACCTTTGTCGGCGGCATCTCCTTCTGAGATTTCGCGAGCGAGGGTTTCAAAGGACTGTCCCTTCATGATGCGGGTTTGCACGGACTGAGCCAGTGCACGTTTTTTTGTAAGCTGCTCTTTCGGATGTTTGTTAAGGACAATCATGCGTAATCGCACGCGTGACGGGATACGATATTTCTCAATGTGCGTGTCATAGTGCCGCCGTACATCAAGCGTGTTGATGCGGACGGCACTGTTGACTTTAGCGGAGCGCATGGATTGTACGATCATACGTTCGCGAACAACGTCACTCCACTGTTCCATCGTCATGTCGTCATTCTGCAGGGCCGTCTGCAGGCGCGAGAAGTCGTCGCCGAACTGCTCCCGAATAATCTCTTCCTGACGTCTTTGGACGGCCCAATCGGGAAGTTGCCCATCTTCGCTTTTAAACGCATCCAAGATAAGTTTACGATCAATAAGGGCGTTTAAAGCGGCATTGAATTCCGTTTTCATGCGTTCTGAGAATTCCTGTTTCGTTTTAGACGTTGCGGCGATACGTTGCCGTGCTGGTGACACAGCCTGCATGACTTCGCCGACCGTGATGGCATGGTTATTGACTTGTGCGGCGACGCCATCAACGAGGCGCAAGTCGTCCTGGGCCTTTGGTTTCGGGTTAAGATCTTCTGCCGGTGCCGGGGCGGCCTGAAGCAGAAGGGCCAATATGAATAGGAATGCTATCGATGTCCGCATGTGCTCTCCCTGAAAAGTGATTTTGATAATATTCTGATACTAAGAAATTCCGACCAGTATAATGCGGTTAATCGCGTTGACAACTTCTTTCCCCTGCACTACCGTGAGACTTCACTAATTTGGAGCGGATATATGAAGACATTATGTAGCATTTTTCTTGTCACTACGGTGGCTGCTGTTCTGTTTGCCATGGTTGGTTGTGAAACGGATTCTGCCAGCGAAGCAACTATTTCGGTTTCGCCGTCCCACGTTGAGCTTTACATGGGTGGAAGCCAGGAATTTACGGCTAAGAGAGCGTCGGGATATAAGTGGAGTGTGAGTCCTGTGGGTTTTGGGGTTTTGTCATCCAGTAGTGGTAGTCGTGTGATTTACACCAGCACAGCCAATGTGGCGACGACTGTGGTGATTACGGCGCAGGCAAGTTTGATCTCCAGAGGTACTGAATCGAACGAGACAACCACGGCAATTCAGATTGAAGGCTTTGGATTGATTACGCATTTGTCGAATTAGAGGCCGGTAAAATTGGCCGTCCTGGTCCGGGAGTGTTCTGGGCTTCATCCCTTGTGTTTATCGCATGGAATCCCACTTACAGATTATCAGTTTGCAGAACGCTCGCATCAAGCAAGTGGTCAAGCTGCGTCAGCGGTCACATCGTGACAAGCTTGGATTGATGATCATTGAGGGGTACCGTGAGATTCGTCGTGCTGTCGATAACGGACACCCCATTGCTGAATTGTTTGTCTGCCCGGGTCGATTTCAGGGGGAGAACAACGCGGACCTCATTGACGGGATAAGAAGCAAGGGGGGGAGTATCCTTGAGTGCGACGTCCCGGTTTTTGACAAGATGTCCTACCGGGATCGTCCGGATGGTCTGCTGGCTGTGGCTCCACAAGTCAGTCGTAGCCTGGACGATCTGACGGTATCGGAATGTCCTCTGATTGTGGTTGCCGAGGCAATTGAGAAGCCTGGTAATCTTGGCACGATTCTTCGTAGTGCAGATGGGGTAGGGGCAGATGCAGTTATTGTATGCGACCGATGCACAGACCTGAATAATCCCAATGTAGTGCGCGCCAGCGTCGGGACATTGTTTTCGTTACCCGTTGTCGAGGCGGGAAGTGCCGAAACGTTGGAGTGGTTGCGTGATAAGGGCATTCGCATTGTGGCTGCAACTCCGCACGCAGAGAAACTGTACACGGAAGCAGATTTGAGTGGTGGTACTGCCGTGGTGGTTGGGACTGAGCAGTATGGATTGAGTCAGACCTGGATGACCGAAGCGGATATTAAGGTTCGGATTCCCATGCGGGGGCAAGCTGACTCGTTGAATGTTGCTTCTGCAACCACGATTTTGCTGTATGAAGCCCTTCGACAGCATAAACATGAGTAACTTGATCCTGATAAGCGTATTTTTTTGTGTTTAAGCAAATTCGCGCCTTGACCGAGCCCATCAGCTAGGTAACAATCCGCACCTCAGCCAAGAGGAGCTATGGACATTATGTGTGCGGAAGAGAAAAAAACAGACGGTGAGGCCTACAAGATCACGAATCTCGAGATTTTGGAGGCAGAAAGCATTCAGATTATGCGTGAAGTGGTCGCTGAGTTCGAGCGGCCGGTGATGCTGTATTCGGTTGGGAAGGACTCCTCGGTGATGGTTCACCTTGCTCGCAAGGCGTTTCATCCTGGCAAGATACCGTTTCCGCTACTGCATGTGGATACCAGCTACAAATTCCCGGAGATGTATGCGTTTCGGGATCAATATACGAAGGATATTGGTGCAGACTTGCGAGTTCATCGCAACGAAGAGGCGATTGCGGCGGGTGCTAACCCCTGGGATTGGGGGACCGTAAAATGCTGTGGGGCGCTCAAGACGCAGGCACTTTTGACTGCGCTGAAAGAGGGCGGCTATGATGCGGCGTTTGGTGGCGCACGACGCGATGAAGAGAAATCCCGTGCAAAGGAACGTATTTATTCATTTCGTGATGCGCATGGGCAGTGGGATCCTAAGAACCAGCGTCCTGAGCTGTGGGATTTGTATAACAGCCGTATGAACCAGGGTGAGAGCATCCGCGTGTTTCCAATCTCGAATTGGACTGAGCTGGACGTGTGGCATTATATTCATCTTGAGAAGATCCCCGTGGTTCCCATGTACTTTGCGAGAGAACAGGAGATGGTGACGCGTGGCAAGCACCTGATACCGGTTGGTGCGAAAACGCGCCTGCTGCCAGGTGAGACCAGTGAAATGATTATGTGCAGGTTTCGTACGCTCGGTTGCTATCCCTGCACGGGGGCGATTCGATCCAATGCGTTGACCGTGCCGGATATCATTGAGGAGATGATGGTGGTGCGCGATTCTGAGCGTATTACGCGAATCATCGATTTTGACCAGGACAGCTCCATGGAAACGAAAAAGCGTGAAGGATACTTTTGAGCCATGCCTATTGAAGAACTTCTACAACAGAACCGTGATGCAGACCTGTTGCGATTCACGACAGCGGGTAGCGTGGATGATGGAAAGTCGACCCTGATCGGGAGACTGCTGAGTGACAGCAAGTGCATTTATGAAGATCAGCTTGCTGCCATGGAGCGCGATTCCAAGAAACTTAATCGCGAGGAGGTTGATCTTGCGTTGTTGATGGACGGGCTCAAGTCTGAGCGCGAGCAGGGCATCACTATCGATGTTGCCTACCGGTATTTTTCCACGCCGCGCAGGCGTTTTGTGATCGCTGATACACCGGGGCACGAACAATACACGCGAAACATGGTGACAGGCGCTTCAACGGCTAATTTGGCAATTGTGTTGATTGATGCGCGTAATGGCGTGCTGACGCAATCCAAGCGGCATGGTTTCATTGCTTCATTGCTGGGGATACCTCATGTCATCGTGGCCGTCAATAAAATGGATCTCGTGGACTATAGCGAGGAAGTATACGAGGAGATCAAGGAAGAGTATGTCAACTTCATGGCGAAGCTGGATATTCGAGATCTCTGCTACATACCGATCAGCGCTTTGCGTGGGGATAACGTTGTAAATCCCGGCGACAATATGCCCTGGTACAAAGGTGCAACTTTGCTTTCCCATCTTGAGTCAGTGTATATTGCAAGTGATCGCAACTTGATCGACTTACGTTTTCCTGTGCAGTATGTAAATCGCCCTAATTTGGATTTTCGGGGGTATTGCGGGACGGTGGCGTCGGGTGTGATTCGTCCTGGAGATCAAGTGGTTGCAATGCCTTCCGGTCAGACCTCTCGGGTCAAGAGCATCGTGTCGTTCGACGGCGACAAGGAGTACGCATTTCCTCCTGAATCCGTCACGCTATGTCTTGAAGATGAGCGCGATATCAGTCGCGGTGATATGCTTTGTCATCCGGGGAATGTCCCGCATATGACCCGTGAAGTGGAAGCCATGCTTGTGTGGATGAGTGAGACTCCATTCTCCCTGAATAAGCCATACTTCATCAAGCACACTACCAACACGGTGCGGGGTTCCTTTAAAGAATTGTCGTATCGTGTAAATCCAAATAATCTGCACCGGGAGGATGCCGATTCGCTGGATCTGAATGAGATTGGTCGTGTGTCGCTGGAGTTGTTCCGTCCGATCATGTGTGATGCGTATTCACGCAATCACTCCACTGGCAGTTTTGTGGTGATTGATCTCATGAGCAACAGCACGGTAGCTGCGGGTATGATCATTGATCGTGAGCATGCGCGAGGTGTGCCTGAAGAAAGTGCGGAGCCGGTTAGCAAGAATATTCATCGTGAGGCAGGTCTGGTGAGTGCATCGGACCGTGAGCGTTTGCTCGGGCATAAGCCGGCGACAATTTGGCTGACCGGATTGAGCGGTTCCGGAAAGTCGACAATAGGCAAAGATCTTGAAAAGCGTCTCGTAGACGAGGGCGTGGCCTGCTACATTCTTGACGGTGACAATGTGCGGCATGGTCTGAACAGGGAATTGGGCTTTTCGGCGCAAGATCGTAAAGAAAATATCCGTCGTATTGCGGAAGTTGCGCGTCTTTTTAATGAAGCAGGGCTTGTGGTGGTGACGGCGTTTATTTCTCCGTACAGGGATGACCGCGAAGCGGCACGTCGAATCATTGGTGAGGATCACTTTGTTGAGGTCTTTGTGGATACGCCCATTGAGCTTTGTGAGCAGCGTGATCCAAAGGGGTTGTACAAGCGTGCTCGATCTGGAGAGATTGGTGAGTTTACGGGTGTGACCGCGCCGTATGAAGAGCCTAAAGAGCCGCAATTGCGTTTGCCGACAGGTGACTTGACGGTGGATGCCGCGACGGAAGAGATCGTTGCGTATCTGAGGCAGCAGGGAGTGATTCCTCAGATTGGGTGATATAGTGTGTCAGATGGCTTGAAGGGAGAGTCCGGAGTAATGAAGCAAAGACTTTTGGATAGGATAGAAAGTCGTGAAGCCCGCATTGGCATTGTGGGGCTTGGTTATGTCGGTCTTCCGTTGCTGCTGGAGTTTTCTAAGGCGGATTTTCAGGTTACGGGGTTTGATGTCGATCAGGCCAAGGTGGACCAGTTGGCAAAGGGAGAATCTTATATCCGGCACATTGAAGCAGCATCTATTTCTGATGCATTTTGTGCACGGGAAACGGCGGATGCCACGACTGATTTTTCTCGGATCACGGAATGTGATGCATTGCTGATCTGTGTGCCGACACCGTTGACGAGTCATCGTGATCCAGATTTAAGCTTTGTCGAAGGCACGGCGCAGAGTCTGGCGCCCTATATGAAAAAGGGGCAACTCGTTGCCCTTGAATCCACCACCTATCCTGGAACGACAGAGCAGGTGATGGGGCCTATCCTGGAAAAGGGATCGGGTTTGACGGCGGGGCAGGATTTCTTCGTAGCGTATTCGCCCGAACGTGAAGATCCAAACAATGGGCAGTTCTCCACCTCTACCATCCCTAAGGTCGTGGGTGGGCTGGATAAGGACTCTCTTGAGGTGGCATGTGCGCTGTATAACTGTGTAATCTGTGAAACCGTACCGGTCTCCAGTTGCCGGGCTGCGGAGGCAACCAAGTTGATGGAGAATATTTTCCGGTGCATTAACATTGCGCTGGTCAATGAGCTCAAGACGGTTTTTACGGAAATGGATATTGATGTATGGGAGGTGGTGCGAGCGGCCAGCACCAAGCCGTTTGGGTTTATGCCATTTTATCCGGGGCCTGGTCTTGGCGGTCACTGCATTCCCATCGATCCGTTTTATTTGACCTGGAAAGCCAAGGAGTATGGCATATCGACACGGTTTATTGAATTGGCTGGCGAAGTAAACACGGCCATGCCGCGCTATGTCGTTCAGCGCACAATGTGGGCGTTGAATAACCATTCCAAGTCTTTGAGGGGAAGCAAAGTGCTGCTGGTGGGCCTCGCCTATAAGAAGAATGTGGATGATGATCGTGAGAGTCCAACTTATGTATTGTGGTCAGAGTTGCAGCAGCAGGGGGCCGAGGTGTCATATTATGATCCATATTGCCCTGTGGTGCGTCCCACGCGCGAGCATTCACAGTATGCCGGTATTAAGAGTGTGAGTTGGGAAGAGGTCGTAGGTGGCGGCTTTGATGTGGCGCTGATTTCCACAGCGCACGACGGTATCGATTACGATGCCCTGGTGCAGAATACTGCTATTGTCGTAGATACGCGGGGTGCGTGTCCGGATGCACCCAATGTAGTGAAAGCATGATGATGTGAGGGATGGGTGATGCGTGAGGCCTTACGTCAGGTCAACACCTCGGTATGGTGGACCGCTTTCATTTGCTTTACGTTGATCCTTGCTTATGCCTTGCTTGCCGCGCCGGTACCGGACCCAAATGTGTTGCCGCGTATGCCGCATCTGGATAAGGTTGCACATTTCGTTTTGTTTGGGGTTCAGGCTGCCTTGTTGGTTCTCGCGCTTAATCCAAAGTGTGATTGTTCGTTGCGTCCAGTGGGTGCCGCATTGGTTTGTACTGGGTATGGTCTGCTTCTTGAAATTATGCAGATGCATGTGCCGGTTTCACCACGTGTTTTCTCACTTTGGGACTTGGCCGCCGATGCGTTGGGGGCTATGGTTTTCGCGCTGTGGATAGCTCGGTTTATTATTGGGGGCAAAAAGGGACAAAGGGATACAAGCACGTGTTGCTCGGAGACTAGAGAATGAAAGTACTTGTGACGGGAACCGCTGGATTCATCGGCATGCACGTGGCCCATGCTTTATTGCGTGACGGGCACGAAGTTGTGGGACTGGATAACTTCAACGACTACTACAGCGTTCAGCTCAAGCGTGATCGGCATGCCACGCTGGAAGATCATCCCGGCTACAGGGGGGTTGAGCAGGATTTATGTAATGCAGATGGGGTCCAGCAGTGCTTTGCAGAGGGCGGGTTTGATGTGGTTTGTCATCTTGCGGCGCAGGCGGGTGTACGTTATTCGCTGACCAACCCGGAGGTCTATGAACAAGCTAATCTGGCTGGTTTTTTGAACATACTGGAAGGTTGTCGGCATCATGGGGTTTCACGGTTGGTTTACGCGTCGAGCTCCAGTGTCTATGGCGGGAACACAAAGCTTCCGTTCAGTGAGACGGATAATGTCGATGCGCCGGTAAGCTTGTACGCTGCGACAAAGAAGGCGAATGAATTGATGGCGCATTGTTACACGCATCTTTTTGATGTCCAGACCATCGGATTACGCTTCTTTACGGTATATGGTCCCTGGGGGCGACCGGATATGGCTATGTGGCTGTTTACTGACGCGATGCTCAATGATCGGCCTCTGAAGGTGTTTAACCACGGAAATATGCGACGCGATTTTACGTTTGTTGATGATATCGTCTCTGGTGTCTGTGCCTCGTTGATGGTTCCTGAACTGGCGTCATATGAGATCTTCAATCTGGGGAATCATCGGTCTGAGAACCTGATGGATATGATTGGAATGCTGGCGACCGAGTTGGGGGTGGAGCCAAAGTTGGAAATGTTGCCGATGCAGCCGGGCGATGTTCCCGCTACCTATGCGGATACGGCCAGGGCGGCAGAAAAACTACAGTTTGATCCCGCGACACCTATTTCGGCGGGCATTCCGAAATTTGTGGCATGGTATCGCGAGTATCACGGATTGTAAGCGCCGACCCAATCAATACTCATGTTCATCTGCGGGGAACGCGCCGTCCTTTACTTCTTTGATGTATTGGGTAAAGGCCTGTGACATGGCCTCGCCTACTTCGGCGTAGCGCTTTACGAACTTGGGTTGCACGGTAGACTGAATGCCGAGAAGATCGGATGTAACCAGAACTTGTCCGTCACAGCTCTTTCCTGCACCGATGCCAATGGTGGGGATTTGAAGGGATTCGGTAATGGTTTTTCCCAGGGCTGCCGGTATGCATTCCAGTACAATTGCGAACGCACCGGCTTCTTCAAGCGCACGTGCGTCTTGAATGAGGGCATCGGCTTCTTTGCTTGCACGCCCCTGAACACGGTAGCCACCCATTTCCTTGATGTTTTGCGGGGTGAGCCCGATGTGGCCTAGAACGGGGATGCCATTTTGCACGAGTGCTCGAACGGTGTCAGCTCGCAATAGGCCACCCTCAATTTTGACGGCATCAGCGTGACTA
>JADHWI010000054.1 GCA_016783565.1 Kiritimatiellia bacterium | reverse complement strand
GGCTGGATTACGATTTGCAGCGGTTCGGTCCGGAACATCCGCGTGCGAAGCAGGCCTTGAGCACTGTGCAGAACCAACTGATACAGCTTTTGAGCAAGGCTGAGGCGGCAGGCTATGAGTGGCTGGTGTTTGGCGATTATGCCATTGTGCCGGTCGAGAAGCAGGTCTTTATTAATCGTCACTTGCGTGAGGCGGGTTTGCTGTCGACGCGCGATGTAAAGGGGCGTTTGTATCCCGATCTGCACGCTAGTCGAGCCTTTGCGGTGGTGGACCACGAAGTGGCGCATGTGTATTTGCGCAATCCTGATGATCTTGATGAGGTGCAAACCTGTTTGTCGAAGCTTGGTGGCGTTCAGGCGTCTCTGAATCGGCTGGAGCAGCGGGATAAGGGATTGATGCATCCGCGTGGGGGTGATTTGATGGTTGTCGCAGAAGATGGGGCCTGGTTTCCATACGATTGGTGGACCCGTCGCAGCGAAGCTCCGGATTACGCGGGGCATGTGGACATTCATAACAAGCCCGGGTTTGATCCGCGAGAGTTGTTCTGGGGTTGGCCGCCGGGCAGCGTGAGTTTGGACGCTACGCGAGTAGGGGGTACGCATGGGAGGGTTGGGAAAGGGCGCGAGGTGGCGATAGCGGCATCCATTGATGTCGGGTCACCTCAAACGTTACTTGACCTGTCGAGGGGTGTTCAGGGATGGTTGTCAGAGAACGGGGATGGTTGAGATGATGCGCGAAGTGATACAATCTTTTTCAGTGCCTTTTGAGTATCCGGTTTATTTTGGCCGCGATTTGCTTGCGCTGGATAACGACCTGCTGGCTCGCACGATCGGCCGTCTTGAGCCTGGGCGTCGTCATCGTGTGCAGGTCTTTATTGATTCGGGTGTGCTCGCAACCAATCCTGGTGTTGCTGATTGTGTGACGGCTTATTTCGATGCGCATGGGGATGCCGTTGAGCTTGTGGATGCACCGGAGTCCGTTGCGGGCGGCGAACAGGCCAAGAACTCGCGGGATGCGACCGAGCAGGTGATGGAGAGCATTGCGGATCATCATCTTTGTCGTCAAAGCTACGTGGTGGCCATTGGTGGTGGAAGTGCGTTGGATATTGTGGGTTTGGCAGCATCCCTGGTGCATCGCGGTGTGCGGTTGGTGCGCATGCCTTCAACGGTGCTTTCTCAAGGGGATAGCGGGGTGGGGGTCAAGACGGGGATTGATGCGTATGGCATGAAGAACTTTGCCGGTACATTTGCGCCACCGGATTCTGTGCTGATCGATTACCATTTTTTGAGAACCCTTCCCTGGTCGTATTGGATCGGCGGGGTGTCAGAAGCGTTCAAGGTGGCCATGATTCGTGATGCAGCGTTTTTCGATTTTCTTTGTGAGAATGCGGAAGCCCTCGGCAAGCGTGACGAACTGGTGATTGAATCCGTGGTTGAGCGTTCGGCGCTTTTGCATCTCGAGCATATTCGTTCAGCGGGTGATCCGTTTGAATTTGGTAAGGCGCGTCCGCTGGATTTCGGGCATTGGAGTGCGCACCGTCTGGAGGTGCTTTCAGGATATGAGCTCGGGCATGGACAGGCTGTTGCTGTCGGGATTGCATTGGACTCGTTTTATGCATGGCGGGCTGGACGTATTGATGAGCAGACCTTCGATAAGATACTCTCCGCATTCGAGCGGTGTGGGTTGCCTATCTGGGTTCGCTTGCTGGATCGAAGGGGATCCGACGGTTGTCGTGAAGTATTGCGGGGACTGGAAGAATTTCGTGAGCACCTGGGTGGAGAATTAACGGTGACGCTACCTTCCCCGATTGGTCAGGGCGCAGAAGTGCACACCATGGACGAAGCCGTGATTGAGGAAGGTATAGAGTTTCTCGGTGCACGCGTCAGGGGGAGTTGATATGCGCATGGGGCGAAATGCAGAGCAGCATCTGACTTATTGTCTGAATGTGCATGCGGGCGAGACATGGGGAGATAACCTTGAGGCCATAGAGCGGTATGCCTGTGAGGTGCGGGATCGTCTTGCTCTTGATGCGCCATTTGGTCTTGGTTTGCGCCTGAGTGCGGTGGCGGCCGAGATGCTTGCGCAGGCTGAGACGCTTGCGACGTTTCGACAATTCATGGATGACCATGGTTTGTATGTGTTTACGATCAACGGCTTTCCTTATGGAACGTTTCATGCCTCTGCGGTCAAGGAGCAGGTTTACGCGCCGGACTGGCGGCAGCCGGAACGGGTTGCTTACACAAATCGGCTCGCCTCCATTCTTGCATCGTTGCTTCCCGAGGGGGTCTCGGGGAGTATCAGCACGGTTCCGGGTTCATACAAGGCTTGGGTGAAGACTGCAGAAGATCGGCAGCGGATTGCGTCGAACCTGGTGGGGGTTGCCGCGCAGTTTGCCCGATTGGAAGCGGAGACCGGTCGAGAGATCCATCTGGGGCTTGAACCTGAACCGGATTGCATGCTGGAAACCACCGATGAAGTGCTGTCATTTTTTAACGAGGATATTGCTGAGGCGGAACGGGTGAGTTCGTCTGTTTCGGAGGACGTGGTGCGCCGTCATCTGGGTGTGTGCTTTGACGCTTGTCATATGGCGTTACAGTACGAAACTCCATCTGAGAGTGTGCAACGTCTTGCTGCCGCAGGTGTGCGACTTTCCAAGGTTCAGTTAAGCGCCGCTTTGCGGGCGCGTGGTAGTGCGTGCCTACGTGAGCAGCTTGGCGCATTTGCCGATTCGGTATACCTGCATCAGACCCGGGTGCGAAAACGAACAGGTGAGGTGCGACGCTTCGATGATTTGCCACAGGCGCTTGAAGTAGACGACTTGACGCGTGATGCCGAGAGTGAATGGCGCGTGCATTGTCATGTTCCTTTGTACTGGCAGGGGGAAGGCGATGTGGGGTCAACAGTGGACGTGATGACGCCTGAGTTCTTTGTTGCGGTGCAGCAGTCGGGATGCAAGCACCTGGAGTTGGAGACGTATACGTTTGATGTGTTGCCGGAATCTCTGAAATCACGTGGCATCGTGGCCAGCGTGGTTGATGAGTATGAGTGGTTTCGTGATGCGACGGGGCTTCCTGCAAGTGAGAACGTGTAATCATGCAGGTCTTCAACACACTTGCGCCGGTTTTTTTGATTATTGCTTTGGGCGCGTTGCTGCGATGGCGTGGGTTTATTTCTGCCGACGGTTCCCGCACGATGAACCAGATGTGTTATTGGATCGGGTTGCCGTGTCTTTTGTTCGTTAAGATTGGCCTGGCAACCCCTTCTGCTGGTGCTGCGCTGACCACAATTAACATTTGCCTGGTGGTGACGGCCATCATGTGTGTGGTGGGGCTCGTTGCCGGTCTGGCCATGCGGATGCGACCCGCGCAGGTTGCCACCATGGTGCATGTGGTGTTGCGAGGAAACCAGGCCTATGTAGGGTTGCCCATTGTCATTTTCGGTTTTGCGGGCACCGGGCATGAGGCCGAAGCAGAAGCCGTAGCGGCATTGACGCTGGGCCCGTTGATTCTGGCCTACAACTTCATCACAATTGTTGGGCATCTGTTGGCAACGCATGGGCGTGGCGTCACCATGATGCGGCGCTTGGTCGTCAAGGTGCTTACCAATCCTTTGATCTTGTCCTGCGCATTGGGGTTGCTGTGGAACACGTTTACGCTTGCGACCGGAGTTGAATTGCCGACGTTCGGATTGCGCAGTCTCAATCTTCTCGGGAGTTTTACTCTGCCAGTTGCCTTGTTATGTGTTGGCTGTGGCCTGGCTGATACTCAGGACCTGCGCAAGCTTGTGCCTTCGGCATGGGCCGGAGCACTGAAGACTTGCCTGAGCTTGCTGCTTGCCGTCTTCATGGCTCGTCTGTTGGGCGCGGGGCCGGTTGAAGCGGGGGTTGCGTTGGTAATGATGGCGACCCCGACGGCCGTGGCATCATACGTCATGGTGGAGGAGCTTGAGGGTGACACGGATTTGGCTGCCGGCGCTATCGTGATGAGCACATTGATCAGCCTCATCAGTCTTTCTGTTGCGGTATCGTTGATAGGATAGGGGAGCGTGCTTGCACGTATCAAAACACGGGCGCCCTTCGGGAAGCCCGTCCTACATGGTGTTCAGTGTTGGAAGATTCTGGTGTAGTGGCGGAGAGCGCGTGCCCTTGCTGCGCTGCGGGTCACACGCACTACATTGTGTTTAGTTCAGGAAGGTTCTGGTGTAGTGGCGGCTTAACCTGAGCGGAGCGAAGGAAAGCCGCTTTCTGATGTCGCGACGTCTTCGTCTCACGGTTGCCAGAGGTATAAGAATCGCGTGCCCGAGAGGCGACGTATCATGCTGCCCATCACATTGGCATGGTGTTTGATCTTAAGCAGATTGCTCAGGCCGAACTCTGTTTCGTAGCGGAAGACTTGAATGTCTTTGACGTCAAGCAACTCGCAGGTGGCATCAACGGCGTCATCCCAATGGCCGATGGTATCGAGCAGAGACAGCGCAAGCGCTGCATCGGCGGTCATGACGCGTCCATCCGCAAACTCGCGCACATCCGCTTCAGGAAGGTTGCGACCTTCGGAGACGATGGTCACGAAACGATCATGCATGGAATTCACGATGCCTTGCAGCATGCTGAGTTGTTCAGGAGAGAGTTCTTTGAAGGGGTTCAGTAAGTCCTTGTTATCTCCTGACTTGATGGTGACATCACGTATGCCGAGTTTTACCGCGAGATCCTGAAAGTTTAGTGATTGCATGATGACGCCGATGGAGCCCGTAACGGTTGTGGGGCGGGCAATGATATGATCGGTGGCCGCTGCAATGTAATAGGCTCCTGAGGCTGCGACGTCGCCCAGCAAGCTGATGATGCGGCGGTCGGAGTTGGATTCTTTAAAGTCCAGAAGGGCATCATGAATAATGTCGCAGGCGGTGATGCCTCCACCACCGCTGTCGATATCCAGGATGATGGCTTGTACTTCGGGATCGTTTGTGGCTCGGCGTATTGAGGCGAGGGCGTGGTCGGCGCTACCGATATCAGAGCCGAAGATGCCTGCTTCTTCACCCAGCATGATCATGCCCCGGAGCGGAATGCGAACGACCTTAACGGTGCCTTGTCCGGAGGCCCATTGTTCAGCCATGGGCGGGAAGTCATCCATGCCCATTTCTTTCTCGTTGTTCCAAGAACCTTGCATGGCTACTCCGACGGCGAAGATTCCGCCTACGAAGAGCACGACGGCAAAAATGATGACGCTTTGCATAACGATGAGTGCCCACAGGCAACCTGAGCGCCCATTTTTGTTTTTCTTATCTTCATTCATGGTGTTGTTCCTTCTTTCGCGTTACACTAGCATCCCATACCTGAAGAAGGAAACTTTATAGCGGCTGACTGACTGGCTACAATCTTCTAAATCGCGAAACAAAGGAGATTGTGGTTATGCCAGTCAAGTCAGCCAAGAAGAAGAGTGTCATATTTCGTCAGGTCTGTGAACTCATTCCGCCGCACATGGTGGCAAAACTCGCAAGGAAGCATGAAGTGAAGTCGCGGGCAATCACCCCTTGGAGTCATACGGTGAGCATGTTGTACTCCCAGTTCACGCACGCCATAGGGCTCAATGATGTGTGCGATGCTCTGCGTGCCAACCGAGCCACGATGGCCAGTATTCGAGGGGCAGAGCCTCCGAGTCGCAACGGTCTGTCGCATGCGAACAAGATGCGGAGCCCGAAGATGGCTGAGGAATTATTCTGGAGCATGATACAACACCTTGAAGCACAACATCCCGGCTTCGGCGGGGTGAAGTTTCAAAAATTGCCACGACGGTTCAAAACGACCGTACATGCTGTGGATTCTACAACGATCAAGTTGTTTGCAAACTGCATGGACTGGGCGAAACACCGGCGGAGAAAAGCGGCGGCGAAGTTGCACCTGCGGCTGGATCTACAGAGCTTCCTTCCTGCTTTTGCTATCGTGGATTCGGCCAAGGGTCACGATAACACCAAGGCCCACGAACTGTGCGCTGGCCTAAAATCGGGCGAAATTGCAGTGTTCGATATGGCCTATATCGACTACGGGCATTTGTACCTTCTGACAGAACGTGGCGTATTCTGGGTCTGTAGGGTGAAAGACAATATGAAGCTGCGCTGCGTCAAGCGACTGCTGAAGAAACCGTCTGGTCATATCTTGCGCGACGACATCGTGGTGGTGGAGAATGGCAATAAGCGTAAAGCGTATCCAGATCGGATGCGCCGAATCACGGCTCTGGTCGAAATCAATGGTGTCGACACCGAAATGGTTTTCTTCTCAAACAATCTGGAGTGGGCGGCCTCAAGCATCTGCGATCTGTACAAAGCACGATGGAATATCGAGACATTCTTCAAGCAGATCAAGCAAACGCTTCAATTGGGATCATTCCTTGGCCATAGCCGCAACGCCATCCAATGGCAGATTTGGACAGCCCTGTTGATGTATGTGCTACTTCGATTTCTGCACACCTGCAGCGACTGGCGGCATAGCTTTACGCGACTGTACACCTGTCTGCGAGCGGTACTGTGGCAACGGCGCGGCATCTTCGAGTATTTGAAATCCTATGGGACAGCAGGCGGAGGGTTACACCTCCAATGGGCTCCGCAACAGGCGTTTCTCCCCGGTTTTGGATAAAAGTTTGCCCGGCCTATGGGACAGCATGTGGCAGTTTTCGAGAAATGGAGATAATGACGACGGAAAACATCAAATGACATGTCGCGGATCAAAGAAGAACGGTCGTTGTGTTGCAACGACTTACAAAAGACGTATGTCTGAATTCAGTGGGCTATGGGATGGTAGTGTTCGCGTTACTGTCATTAATATTGTTTTTCGTATTCGCCTTTGCCCAACTTCTTGAGCTTATGGAATCCCGCATTTTTTGCGCGGTCATCCAGCCCTGAAGCCGATGATCCGACGGATGGTGCAGATATGAGTTTGTGTACGAGTGCGCCGCATTCCGGGCATTGAGTCAAGGGTGCTTCGGTGGTGCGGTGCAGATGTTCAAAACCATTTTTACAGCGATTGCATGCGTGCGCGTCATCGTTGGCCTGGTATTCATAGATTGGCATTATATTCCTCCGCTGCGGATCTTACGTGGTTCTTGTTGCAGAAAAAATGAAAAAACCTTTAATAGAAGCGTTTTCGTTGTTGCGTTGCCCATACGTATTGGCTTTAATTCGCTCTATGGATTGCCTGCCCCAACGGTTGGGGGAGTAAACAAACAGCAAGGAGTTCAGAACTATGGCAGCAAAGACCCCGAAGACGAAGGCCCAGATTATCGCAAAAATCGCTGACGACGTTGAGATCAGCAAGAAGCAGGCAGCCGCAGCACTCGAGTCCATGGTGCAGATGGCTTACAAGGGCGCGAAGTCCAAAGACGGTTTCACGATTCCTGGCGTAGGCAAGTTGATCAAAGTGCGTCGCAAAGCGCGCATGGGTCGCAATCCTGCCACGGGCGAAGCGATCAAGATCAAGGCAAAGACGGTTCTCAAGTTCCGCATTGCCAAGGCTGCCAAAGATGCGGTGGTCGGCTAAGCATACCGCGTAATGCAGTATCAATGACAAAGGTCGCAGCATACGCTGCGGCCTTTTTTTTTAAAGGCGAGATTATGTCCGAACCGCACAACGATGAGACTCCCAGCAGCCTTGAAGAGCAACTCAAAGGCATGTTGAAGAATGCCAACTTCAGTTTTATGATGCCTTCGGGTGCGAAACCTGCGAGCGAAACGGGCGAGCAGGAACCGCCACTTGAAGAGGAGCCGGAAGAGAATGCCCGATTAAAATCCATTCGTGAGTTTGATCTCAAGCCACGCGACATCAAGACGTACCTGGATCGATTCGTGGTTCGGCAGGATGAGGCCAAGAAGGTGCTGTCCGTGGCGATCTGTGATCACTACAACCATGTGCGCCGCTGCATCGAGAATCCAGATCTCGAGCAGAAGGAATACGCCAAGCACAATATCGTGTTGCTTGGACCCACCGGTGTAGGAAAGACGTACTTGATGCGATGCATAGCGCGTCTGATTGGTGTTCCCTTTGTGAAGGCGGATGCTACGAAATTTTCTGAAACTGGGTATGTCGGTCATGATGTCGAAGATCTTGTGCGGGATCTTGTCAAAGCGGCTGATGAGGATGTGGATCTGGCTCGCTACGGGATTATCTATCTTGATGAGATTGACAAGATTGCCAGTCAGAATGCTTCGGGAAGCAAGGATGTCTCGGGGCGTGGGGTCCAGATCAATCTGTTGAAGTTAATGGAGGAGACTGATGTCAGCTTGTTCAGTCAAACAGATCTGATCGGTCAGATGCAGGCGATCATGCAAATGCAGCATGGCAAGGGCCCGGGGGATCGTACGATCAATACACGTCATATGCTATTTATTGTGAGTGGTGCCTTTGATGGATTGTCGGAACAGGTGCGTCGTCGCGTGGCGGCATCGCCAATCGGATTTGCGGGAGCGGAAGCAAGGGAGCAGGCCGATGCTGAATTTCTTAGAATGACCGAGACGCGTGACTTGATCGATTTTGGTTTTGAGCCGGAGTTTGTGGGTCGACTGCCGGTGCGAGTCGTTTGCGATGCGCTCGCCGCAAAGGATTTGGAATCGATCCTGTTGCGTGCCGAGGGTAACGTCATGGAGCAGTATCGTGATGATCTGGATGGGTACGGCATCCAGTTGCGCTTTACGCGTGATGCCGTTGCTGCCGTGGCGGAGAAAGCCTGCCAGGAAAAGACGGGCGCGCGCGGATTGATGACTGTGCTCGAGCAGGTGTTGCGTGATTTTAAGTTTGAATTGCCGTCCACGCCGGTTCGTGCACTGGACATCAGCCGTGATGCGATTGAAGATCCGAAGCAAGCTTTGGTGAAGCTGCTGGCTGTTGCAGAGACGTGTCTTGAGGATGAGCTCCGAACCCAATTCCTGGCGTGCGCAGCGCAACTGGGTGAGGAGCACGGGCTGAAACTACAGCTCACGGAGCCGGCGATCAAGCATCTGGTTAGCCTGTGTGAGCAGGATGGTTGTGCGGCGAGTGAATTTTGGAATCGCCATTTCAAGGATCTGGCGTACGGGCTCAAGCTGATTGCAAGAAACAGTGGCCAGAGTACATTTCGTATTACCGGAAAGTTTGCGGAGAACCCGGAGGTTGAATTGTCGCAGCGCATTGCGAAGAGTTTTGGGCCAAAGCGTTAGGCCTCTTTGTGGTGGGTCTGGAGGGGGAGGCTCTCCGACAATCTCAGCCGGAGCTTGCAACCTGCCGAACAGGATGGAGTCTGCATTGTAGAGTCTTTGTCGTTTTCTCGTATTGTTTGATACGCCTTTGAGTGTTACGTTTTTTTAGTTATCGGGTGATTCATGCATCAGGGAGGGTATTATGGGTGAACGAAGAGTGAGGTGTGTAGGGTTGCGTCGTGTCTGCATGGTGTTGAGTCTATGGGCCTGTGTGGTGATCCCAACCATTGCGATTGCTCAATCGAAGGCCGCAAACGATTCGGATGTTAATCACCTGATGCAACTGAGTTTGAGCCAGTTAACAGAAATCCCCGTGACATCTGTCTCAAAGAAGCCTGAGAACATTGAGGGTACGCCATCAGCCGCCTTTGTGGTTACGGCTGAGGACATTCGTCGTTCCGGGGCGACGGCTTTGCCGGACGTGTTGCGAATGGTGCCTGGTGTGGAGGTCGTTCAGGTTGATGACAATGACTGGTACGTCGCGATCCGCGGATTTAACGGTGAGACGGGCAATAAGCTGTTGGTCTTGGTGGACGGGCGCACGATCTACTCCCCCGTGTTTTCTGGCGTGTTCTGGTATATGCACGACTTTGTGCTTGAGGATATTGAGCGGGTTGAAGTGGTTCGTGGGCCGGGAGGGGCCGTGTGGGGTGCCAATGCGGTCAACGGCATTATCAATATCATCACGAAGCATGCCAAGGATCAGCAGGGCGGCATGACCAGCGTGACGACCGGCACGTTTGATCGGTTCAGTGCAACGGCGCGCTATGGAGGCAAGGTCGGCGAAGACGGGTATGCTGCGGCCTGGGTCAAGGTATGGGAGCGTGAGCAGTGGGACGAAGATCGCAATGCGGATCTGGTTGTCCCGCATGACTGGCAAAGCGTGATGACCGGATTTCGTTACGACTGGGACCCGGCGACGCCGGATGCGTTCAGCCTGCACGGTAGCTGGCATGAGGTGCAGGCCAGTGACAATTTCTATACGCATGAGTTTCAGCCTCCCTACAACCAGATGATTGAGTATGACCGGGTGGACACGCTGTTTCATTTATTTGGAAAATATTCGCACCGTTTTTCGGAAGAGTCTGAGTTTTCTCTGCAAGCTTACTATGATCGCACTCACAACGACTATGGCAATGGGGATTTGTTGTATGAGACATACGACCTGGAGTCGCAGGTGCGATTTGGCCTGGGTGAGTCGCATGACATTATTTGCGGCGTAGGATATCGGTTGGTGATGGATGATCTTGATCCGGATGATGAGTATGGGATTACTTTTTTCCAGCCTCAGAAGGCTGAACGTGACGTTGAAAGTCTTTTTGTCGAGGATGAGATTACGGTTGTGCCGGAACGACTCAGCGTTAAGTTGGGTGCAAGGTTGGAGCATAATGAGTATACCGGATGGGAGGTGCAGCCGAATGCACGTTTTCATTTCAGGCCATGGGATCGTCAGGTGGTGTGGGGTGCGGTGTCGCGTGCGGTTCACACACCTGCACGCCTGGCCTCGGATGCTACTGGTGTGTCGGTCGCGGCTCCGTCACGACTGCCTGCGCAGTTTGCCGGATTGAATGTGCCGGTGATTCACTGGATTGATGAAGCTGACATGGATTCAGAAGAAGTTGTTTCATACGAGCTGGGATATCGTTGCACCCCAACGGACCGGTTCTGGTTCGACACGGCCCTGTTTTACAGTGATTACGACAAGCTGCGTACATTTGCGGCCCAGAGTCCCGGGTTCCAGATTACGCCGCTTGGTTTGGAGACGCATGCAGCCATGAATAACGGCAAGGAGGGGCATTCGTATGGTGGTGAAGTGAGCTCCACGTTGCGGGTGACTCGCAACTGGGCTTTGATTGCGGCCTACAGCCACTTGAAATTGGATCTGGATCTTAAGGAGGGTGCGATCGATATCGCAGGCATTACCACTGTGGAAGGCTATAGTCCTGAAAACCAGTTCAGCCTGCGTTCTCAGTGGGATGTGACGCCGACGCTGGAATGTGATGTGTGGCTTCGCTATGTGGACGAATTGGCCGCGATTGATGTTGATGCGTATACGACAGTGGATGTGCGGTTGGCGTGGCAGGCCCGTGATAATCTTTCTCTTGAATTGGTCGGGCGAAACCTGGCTGAAGAGTGGCACGAAGAGTACTTCATTGGCTATGAAGTGGAGCGAAGTCTTCACGCAAAAGCAACATGGATGTTTTGAAACAGTTTGTATCGAGACCTGTACGCTCTGACGTGAAGGTTTCGGTGATATCGAAGCGTGGCCCGGCTTGCGGCATTGTTCTGGTCTGCGTCATGGTGTGCGTGCAGTGGCTCCCGCTGGTGCAGGCAGGGGAGGATCAGCAACCTACCAGGATTGAAGCAGCTGACGAATATGCTATCAAGTCCGCTTTTCTGTTGAACTTTGCGCGTTTCGCAAAATGGCCTCGAGAGGCGTTTGCATCTAAGGACAGTTCGTTTCGGATAGGTGTTTTGAATCATGATCCGTTTGTCGGTGCACTGGATCAGCTTGTTGGCGAGAAGGTGCATGGGCGGCAAGTGGAAGTTGTTCTTTCCGATACGATTGAACAAATGCGGGCGTGTCATCTGGTGTTTCTTAACAGCAGCCATGAACTGCGGATTAAGAGTTTATTGCAGGCGTTGCGCGGGGCACCTGTCTTGACAGTTGGGGAACGCACGGGGTTTTGCCGGTGGGGAGGCATGCTTGAGTTTGTTATGGATGGGAAACGTGTGCGGTTCAACGCCGCTGCAGGCGTCGCAAGATCTGTAGGATTAAAGTTGAGTTCCCAGCTGTTGGATGTGGCGAAAGAATTGGTCATCCCTGTGGTTGCGGCCGATGCTCAGGAGGGTGGCGAATGAGCAAACGGTCACGATTGAGTCTTCGGTGGAAGCTGGTTTTCTTGAGCACTGCGGCCAGTTGCGCCGCACTTGCGCTGTCTGCGGTGCTGATGCTGGCATATGAGTATCATACGTACCGCACGAAAGCAGGTGAGGACGCCTGTGCGCTTGCCAGCTTGCTTGCCGGAAATAGTCGAGCGGCGCTGGTGTTCGATGATAAGGATGCTGCGATACGCAATTTCGAGCCCTTTTTCGAGAATGATAATGTTCTCTTTGTGGGTGTGTTCAAGGCGGATGGTACGCCGTTTGCGTCCATTGTAAAACCGGGAGTTTCTGAAGATCTTAATACGCCATTAATAAAAACGGGTGAGACGTACGCATTCATGTCTGGTCGGGTCGTAGCCTATGCCGGCATCATGATTGATGGATCGAGAGTGGGATGCGTGTGTATTGGTCGCAGTTTGCTTCCTTTATGGATTCAGCTTCGGACGCACGGGATAGTACTTGCCCTGGTTATGCTGTTCGCCATGGTGATTTCATGGTTGGTGGTTATGCACTTGCAGTCCGGTATTGCGGCTCGGATTGAATCGCTGACAAACACGGTGGATCAGGTTCGTCGAGATGAGAAGTTTGATATTCGCGCTCCCGACGCGGGTGATGATGAAATCGGGTTGTTGGTTGCCGAGTTCAATGCCATGTTGGAAAGGGTTCACGTGCGTGACGAAGCGATTGCTGAGCATCGTGCAAAGTTGCGTAAGCTGGCCTCGCAGATTGTGCTTACCGAGGAGGAAGAGCGCAAGCGTCTGGCCGAAGAATTGCACGACTCGATCTGTCAGCTTTTATGGGTTGCGATATTGAGAGTACGGATGTACATGAAGAAGCATCCTGAGGGCGACAAGACGCTCCTTGAGGATGCATTGGAACTGATTGAGAAATCCAATGCTGAAGCGCGCTCCCTGACGTTTCAGATGAGCAGTCCGGAATTGTATCAGCTCGGTCTTCCAGCCGCGTTGCAGAGCTTGGCGAGTCGGATGGGAAAGCAGTACGATCTGAGTATCGACTGTGAAAATAGTGGATCGGATGCGACGCTTAGCAGGCATGTCGCAGTGACTCTGCATCGTGCTGTGCGTGAGCTGTTGTTGAACATATATAAGCATGCCACGGCATCGCATGTTTTGATACGGGTTGAACACCAGGGTGAGAGTCTTCTTGTAGAGGTCAAGGATGATGGTAAGGGGTTTGATCCAACAGCCAGCAGTCACCACGAAAATGGTGGCGGATTCGGGCTTTTTAACATTCGTGAGCGAATGGAAGATCTTGTCGGATCATGTGAAATCGAGTCCGAACCAGGCGTTGGCACCACCGTGCGTCTTCGCGTGCCTGTACTAAGTGAACCCGAGTGATGGTGTTGACCCATAATGTTGACCCTTGACCCGGAATAGACTGTAAAGGATGTGCCCGGAATATACCCCATTGGCGGAGGGAGTGGGATTCGAACCCACGGAGCCTTGCGGCTCAACGGTTTTCGAGACCGTCCCGTTCGTCCACTCCGGCATCCCTCCGTGGCGTGGAAAATTTCTACGGCAAAAAAGCTGCGCCACAGTAGGAGAACATCGCCATCTTGTCAAGGTGTCGGGCGGATAAACATAAATTGTGAGACGATCCGCGCCGTCACTTTGCTCGGAGGCCGCGGATTTCGATTCCTTTGATGGCAGGGCCAGTGGGGTTGCCGACGAGGCCGACCTTCAGTTCGCCGCCCGCGACATCGACGGTCTTGCGGAACTCCCAGCCGGTCATTGGCCCGCTGGCCGCGAAGACATCGGCCTTCGCTGCCACGACCTCGTCGCCGAGCACAATATCAAACGTCCGTTTTCCCTTGGCGAAGAAGCCGCGATTGGTTTCCGCGAACAGCAGCAGCACCTCATAACGGCCCGGATCGAGCTTGAAGGTGTAGCGCACTTGGCGCTGCGCCCAACGTTCTGTCTGGTAGACGTCCTGATAGGGGCCGGTCTTTTTGACGGTCTCCTTTACGGTCCAGACACGCGTGGCGCCGCTCTTCAAATTCGCATGCCCTTTGCCTTTGTCGGCCTCCCACGGCACGCCGTCTTCCAGGACCAGTTCCGGCCCGCCGCAGTTGATCCGCTTGAGAACCAACCCGGGACGCACACTTTGCGGCGCCCCGGCCGGGCTACGCAAATTGCCATGATCGCGGAGCCGAATGGCGTAGCGGTAATCGGTTTCGGTCTCGACGTTGGTGTCGAGAAAATGCGTTGCCGTGACGTCCTTGATTTCGGCGAGCACCTTGAGCTCGCCCTCGTTCCCTTCGCTGCGCAGAATCTCAAAGGCCACCACATCGGGATCGAACGCTCCCGACCAGCGGAGGAAAGCCCGCTTTCCGGCGGATTCGGCTTTGAATTTCAGATGATTCTCGGGTGGACGATTCGCAGGAACGTCCACCTTGAGATAGACGGGCGGCCCGGTTCTGGCGACGGAATCGATCGCCCTCACGGCGTACCAAACGGATTTGCCCACAGGCGGGGCTTCATCGAGGTAGGCGAGCAACGGCGACGATTCGCTCCCGAGGGCATTGTCATCGGTGGTTTCAAAACCGCTCTGAGCGCCGCGGTAAACGCGGTAGCCGATCACCTGGCTATCATCGCTTGCCGGTTGCCAATCGAGTGCGACGCGGAAGTCGTTGACCTCCGAGGCTTTCAGCCCGGTGACAACACTCGGCGCCTTTGCGTCGGGCAAGAGTGTCAGTGGCGCGTCGGCGCCTCCGTGTGGTTGGGAAATGGGCTCTTGGCCCTGTTCGCGGAATTCGACATAGTATTCCAGCGGCTTCTTGAGAGCTTCACCCGGTATCGTCGCTTCGAGTTGACTGTCGGCGTTCGTGCGGACCGGGACGCCGGTAAATTTCTTGCTGCCAGCCGTCCGGTAGAATAATTGGCCCTGCCATTTTGCGTCGTGAATTCGTGGTTGAAAACGGAGATTTCCCACGGTGAACGGTTTGCCGGCGAACACCACGGTGGGCCGCTTCGGCATGCCGGTGGCACCGCGCCACCCATCGGTACGGAAGGGGGCCGCCGGCAAACCTTCGTTGTTACACAGGTTCGGATTGGCCGTATTGGACCAGCCAAACGAGACACGGGCCGGCTCCGCAATTCTTGGTGATTGGACCACCACGGTCATGCCGTCGATGACGGCGGTGGCCTGAACGTAGGGACCCGTCTTCCCGGCGATGGAAAATTGTGTCAGCGGCTTGCCGTCGCGCGATTTCAGCCCGCTGCCGGTGTGGGCGAA
>JADHWI010000053.1 GCA_016783565.1 Kiritimatiellia bacterium | reverse complement strand
CACCTGCCTCACGCGGTGTCATGGCACAGAACCCACGCGACAACCCCCGCCGTGTCAGAAGCATTCCTGTACCCGTTGATGCCGCGACCAGACTGCTCACCCCCGGCAACGCCCGATAGGGCAAACCCAGTGTTTCGAGATGATCCACTTCTTCAGCAAGGCGACCAAACACACCCGGGTCGCCTCCTTTCAAACGTACCACACGCAAACCGCGGCGGGCATAACGCGAGATCAACTCCGTGATCTCAGGCTGCGGCAAGCTGTGCCGCCCACAACGTTTACCCACATGAAACACTTGCGCATCGGCAGGCAACTCACCAAGCAACTCCTGCCCCATCAACGCATCGTGCAGACACACATCACAACGTTGCACTGCCTTTAGAACGTCCAGCGTGCAGGTCCCACTCGACCCCACACCTCCACCCGCAAAAGTCACGGCCTTGACAAACAGGGAGCGAATACGATTAAACCGCGCATCACCCTGCCGAAAAGTAACACACAGAAACCCCTGCCCATCAGGCGGTGGTAACTCCTCAACCGAAATCCATTCCGTAATACGGTCCTCAAGCCCCAATCGAATCAACGCCGCCGATGCCATCACGACCAGGTCATAGTCGCCATCATCAAGCTGCTGCAAACGTTCACCGATGTTGCCGCGAATAGGAATCTGCTGTCCCTGCGAAAAACGCTTCAAACAATACTCTTCACGCCGATCGCTGCTGACACCAATACGAGGATCCTCCGGCAAGTCAGCAACCTGTTTCCCTGGAGCAAGAATCAGAACATCGCGCGGATCTTCACGCCAGGGCAGCCAGAACCAGTCCAACCCCTCACATACCGGATCAGGTACATCTTTGGCACTGTGCACCGCGCAGTCCAATTCTCCACTCAAAACCTTTTCATCAAGATCACGCGTAAAAAAATCGGCAGGACTCTCGCGCAGATCTGTTTTTAAATCCCGATCACCGGGCGAGGTAAAGGTCACGTCTTCAAAACGACAATCCGGCAATTCGGATTCCAGCCTGTCCAACGCATTACGTGTCTGTATACGCGCCAGCTCGCTACTGCGTGTCCCAACCTTGAAATGCACTTCTTTCATCTATGACTCCAACCCTGAACAAATCAGCTTCCGACCCCTTTACCCTGTCGCTCACGGATCGACTACTACAGACTCAGCTTCTACATCCGCTGGTCTCCTGTAGGAACCGCTCCGTGAGCGGCACTACACTATTCTTCACCCAACCCATCCAACATCTCTGCGATACGCTCTTTAATCACACGCGCTTCAGTACAAGACCGTCCCCCAGTAGCCACAGATACCGTCAGTCCGCCCTTACGCGTGATCGCCGGCATCACTAGATCACCCCGCGGCCAATTGCTATCAATCGCACTACACAAAACGCCCTGCTCTTTACACGCATCAACCACCGAAGCATTTACCTCTTCGCTATCCGTGGCTGCATAAACCACGTAACAACCGGTTACATCATCCACAAAAAACGTCCTGGCTACATGCGCCACCCGACCCGCATCCACCAGCTCCTGCAACGCATCCACCAACGCAGGAGCCGTAACAATGACATCGGCTTCAGCATCCAGAAGATGGCACACCTTACGCAACGCAATCTTACCGCCGCCAACCACCAGGCAACGCCTCCCCTGCACCAGCAGGCTCACGGGTAAAACAGGAACCGGATTCTGTTTTCTACGCATCACGCTCTCTCCAAATCATTCAATAACGCTTGCACACGATCGAGCCAGACATCCACAACGCCTTCACACTCGCCCACCCCTCGTAACACAGGGCAACAGGTCATACCGGCCGCTTCCACAGCCGTCTGCCAAGTCTCTACACCCGTCCCGGCAATTTCCTCGCGCGCAGAAAAACCTGCCGCAATCATAAAAGGCACAAGAAAGACCCTGCGAACTCCCGCCTCGTGGCAAGCCCATAACATTTCACCCCGATTCGCTTGCGGAATCATCGTACCTAGAAAGACCGGCCTGTCAAGGCGACGACAAGCCGCATCCGCAGCCCGATAGTGCTCCTGTGCCTCTGCGCGCCGACTGCCATGTGCCACAAACAGCACACCGTCGCCCTGAGCAACATCCGCAGGAATCGAATCCAAGAGCGCCGACACCATCTTGTCGACATCATCCGAACAACTGAGCAACGGCGCACTTATTGTCGTTCGCTCAAATTCTCTGTCCCTGTCACTCGCACCGATAACCGCATCCTTCAACTCCGAGTATTCCATGCCCGGCGCCATGTGCAATGACAACACCGCTGCATGCGTCACACCATCCTCTCGCATCCGCGCCAGCGCCTGCACCGGGTCATCAACACCCTCGCCCTTTGCAGCCAACTTGCGACGCACACCGCTGGATGTATAGGCCCAGTAACGCGGCAATCCATCAAAGCGCTCCGCAATACTTCGATCAAAACCGCAGAACACCTGAGCTGCCTCAGCGCAGCTTGTCCCGGCCGTCGCAATCAATAATCCCAACTTCATACACACGACTCCAACAATTCCCGACCTGCTATCCCCAGGGATTCAGAAGTTCAATTCCGAGATCCTGGAAGTCTTTCGTGTTGCGCGTGACCAGCGCCATCGATGCGTGAAGCGCGGTTGCCGCAATCAGCCCATCGGCCATGGCAAGCGGTTGACCGAGCTTCCTACGCTTGGCACGCAAGGTACCCCACAGCTCACAGATCTCCTGCGAGGGCGCAATGATATGCCCACTGTAACTCAGACACAATTGCGCATGCCAGGTGAGCAAGTCGTTCTTACGCTTTCCATCCGAAAGCAGATCGATCCCAAAACGCAACTCTCCAAGCGTGACGGACGAAAGATACAGCAGGTGCTCGTTACAGTCGTTGAACCATTCAAAAAAGGGCAGCGATGGTTCAGGCTTGCGCAGCTCGGAGATTGCGCATGTATCGAGAAGTAGGTTCACAGATCGACCTCGCGGCCTTCGTCCCGATCACGACCCAGGTCAAGAACCATGTCGCGGTGTGGCGAGGAAAGCAGAATACTCTTACGATCTGTTTCAGCTCCGGAAAACTCGGAGTCAAACAACTCTGCTGATACCACGTAGACAGCAGGGGCTCCTGACTTCGTAACAAGCTGTGGCCCGTTTTCAACAGCGCATTTGACAACTTTGCTGAATTGAGCTTTTGCAGTCTGTAGCTGCCAGGCGGAGCAACTTTCGACTTTTTCAGAAATCATTTCTCCATCCTCCCATTGAGTTCTACTTTTAAAAGCATCGCACAAACAGACCAGTCTGTCTAGTCATTGTTTTGAATTACGAATATCCAGCGAGAGGTATTTTCAGCTAATTCTTCACATTACAGCCTTATCGCTCACTAGCCCCACCCCTACGTGAGGGCTGGCAGGCTCACGCTTCACAGAAGAAAACCGGGCTCGACTTTTTGAATTCGCGCACGGAAACAAGCATGGCCCCGTCATCCAACCCAACGTCCTTTGAAATACGTTCAAACAGCCCACGCGCCACGCCGCGCTCACGGGCATGAATCATGGCAAACAGATTGAAGCGGAATCCCTCCCACGGCGGACGCTCATAACAGTGCGTCACCTCAGGGCACTTCGCCAGCTCACGTCCGGCACGCTCGATATCCTCCGGCGGCACGCACCACACGCACATGCCGTTCGCCGTGAATCCTGCCTTGCGATGCCGCAGAATAATACCCACACGCCGCAGCACACCCTCATCCTGCCACCGCGCCAAATGCTGCAGCAGCTTATCCGGGTCCCAGGCAAGTGCATCGGCCACAGCACCAAAGGGATCCGCAATGACCTCGATATTGCCCTGCAATTTCCGAACCAACGCCTTCTCATGCTCTGAAATTTCAGGAGCAGCCATGCCATCGTCACTATCCGGCTCGGTCGGCTTCTTTGCAGCGGCCCGGCCCACGGATGATGCATCCAGAACGACCTGCACCTTGAAGCGACGCAACGCAGGCAAATCAAGCAACGTGTAAGGGGATAAACGCTCGGCTGTACGAGCAAGCTCGGCCTTCAGCTCCGAGGCCGGAGCGGTCATCGTGAACCACAAATTCGGATGCCCTTCTCGCTCGTAGCAATGCGTGACGCCCGTATGTGGCGCCAGCAACCCAGCGACGCGTTCCAGATCATCCGCAGGCACGTCCACCGCACAGAGCGTGCTACCATAACCAAGCTGACGCGAATCGAACACACCTCCAAAACGCCGAGCCCATCCGGATTCAAACAAACTCTCAACCACTTGCAGCGCAGCATGTTCCGTCATGCCATGCCTCGCGCCAATATCCGCAAACGGATGGCGATTCAAAGGCAGGCCTCGTTGAAGATCCAGCAGAAGCGCGTCATGTACATCGTTGTTGTCGTTATTCATCTCATTCCTTCTCAAATCCTATATCGAGGTTTATCTACGCAGGTAGGGACGGCACTCCCTCACCGTCCGCGCAGCGGTCAAGGGACTGACCGCCCTACCCCATTGCGCCAACGGGTCATCAAACTACAATGAAATCAATCCCCTGTTCCTACCGACTTACGCCCCACGCCCTGCACCAAATGCTGAATAGCCATAACGGGATGCCTTGTCAGCATACGCGGTCCGGCGAATCGCATCACTTCCCGCACGCGCTCACGCATATCAGGCTTGTAGCAATGCACCGTGCATTGCGAACACTTGGGCTTCTCTTCGCCGAACGGGCATTTCTCCAAACGCTGCGACGCATAGTCCAGCAGCTCGCGGCAAGCTTGGCATACCTCCCCTTCAACACCACCATGTTTGGCTGCACAATAGAGTCCCACCATGGCTTCAAGCGTCTTCTGCTCTTTTCCCAATCTGCTCAAGGTTCAATTCCTCGACTTCCGGCACTGCATCCGGCCCCCTACGCCCCTGTCTCCTCACGGCACGTACGAGCAGTCAGGATCTTCGGTCAGAAAATCGGTGGTATCCGCATACGCGCGTGCACGACAACCGGCACACAAACGACGATATCCGCAAGATCCGCATTTGCCCTTGAGTTCCGAGGGGTTGCGCAACGACTGAAACTCGTCCGAGTTATTCCATATCTCACCGAACGGTGTCTCACGCACATTACCCACCTTTACCGGCAGATACCCGCAGGGCTGTACGTCTCCCGTTCGCGACACAAAACAGACGGCCGAACCGGCCAGACATCCACGCGTCACGGCATGCATACCATGCGCCGAACCACCCACTTCAATGCCACGCTCTTTCGACACTTCGTGCATGATACGATAGTATTGCGGCGCGCATGTGGCCTTGATATGAACCTTTCCCCGCAGGTCCAGCGACTTATCAAACAGCCAACGCAATACGCTTTCCATTTTCTCAGGACCCAACCGGATTTCGTCACTGATCTCCACGCCACAACCAACCGGCACCAAGACAAACACATGAAAAGCATCAGCCCCGTGCGCCATGGCCAGTTCCAGAATATCTTCAATCTCATGAACATTATGCTTGGCAATGGTCACGTTAACCTGCACAGGCAAACCTGCCGCGCGCAATGCGTCCATACCATTCAATGCATCCTGAAAACTTCCGGGCAACCCCCGAAACGTATCGTGCGTTTCAGCCGTAGCACCATCAATACTAATGCTCACACGCTGAATACCACTCTCCACAATCTTCTTTGCAACAACGCCATTAACCAGTGTCCCGTTCGTGGCCAGCGCCACCCGGGAAAACATTTTCGAGCATTCCGAAGCAATGTCATAAATGTCCTCACGCACCAGCGGTTCTCCGCCGGTGAGAATCAGGATCGGATCAGCGCAGTCACGAATATCGCGCGCCACCGACAGAATCTCATCCGTGGTGAGTTCGCCGGACACAAAATGATCCTGCGCCTCGGCTCGGCAATGCTTACACGTCAGGTTACAGCGAGCCGTCAACTCCCAGAAAACCAGTCGCAGGGAATCCATCATATCCCGATCTCCTCATCGGTAAGATAACAGTCCGGTTCCTCAGCCCAGAGATCGCCACTCACGGCTTCTGCCCGAACCCGGAAATTGCCGTTGCAGATGTTCAGCCACTTACACTTCGCGCAGCGACCCTTGATATAATCCTTGCGATGACGCAACTTGTTCATCAGGTCATCGGACAGGTCAGTCCAAATCTCGCTGAAAGGACGATCCTTCACGTTACCAAAGGAATAATGCCGCCAGAACTGGTCCGGATGCACCGAGCCGTCCCAGCTTACACAGCCAATACCCGTGCCGCTGCTGTTACCGCCGTTCATTTCTAAAAGTTTCAGCACACCCTCGGCACGCTCAGGATCTTCCGCCAGCAAACGCAGATACAGGTAAGGACCGTCCGTGTGATTATCGACCGTAAGCACTTCAACCGGGTTACCCTTCTCGTGCATCGCCTTGGTGCGATCCATGATCAAATCGACCGTCTCGCGCGTTTCCTCATGCGACATGCGGCTGCTCTCAATGAGTTCACTGCCACGCCCGGTGTATACCAGGTGATAGAAGCATACACGTGGAATGCCCTCAGCCTCAATCAAGTCCAGAATACCCGGCACATCTTTGTAATTACTGCGCGTCATCGTGAAGCGCAACCCCACCTTCACATCGCGCGCCAGGCAGTTTCGCACTCCTTCAAGTGCCCGACGGAATGCACCCTCCACACCGCGAAACTTGTCATTGGTCGCTTCCAGACCATCCAGACTGATCCCCACGTAGGACAACCCCGCATCCTGCAACTTACCCGCCACATCCGCCGTGATCATAGTGCCGTTTGTCGAGACCACAGCGCGCATTTTCTTTTCTGCCGCGCGCTCAATCAACTCAAAGATGTCCGGACGCATCAGGGGTTCACCGCCCGAAAACAGCATCACGGGAGCACCGTAATCGGCCAGATCATCAATCAACGCGATTCCTTCCTCGTGAGAAAGCTCTCCGGAATAATCAATATTCCGCGACTGCGAATAACAATGCACACACCGCAAGTTGCAGCGACGCCCCACATTCCACACCACTACCGGTTTCTTATCTTTAGAAAACTGCAGCAAGTGAGACGGCAGATCCTTGGACTGCCGCCCGTAGCGCAGAGGATCCGACTGCTCCACGGTCCCGCAATAAAGTTTAGATATTCCAATCATGAACTCACTTCTCTTCCTCTTCGTCTTTGTCCAATCCAAACAAATCCCGCGCCACCTTAGCGTAGTCCTGCCAATGTCCATTTCGAGAGGCTTTGTGCAACGCCGCACGTGGCGCGGCCAGCATCTTATTGATGGTCTTCTGCACCACCGTCTCAATTTCTTCGCGACAGTCCTCCGGCAAGGAAGCCAATTTTTCCTTCGAAAACGCCCGTCTCAGCATCGCCTCACACACCGCATCAGCGTGAACATTTACTTGCTTCATCAATCCGCGAAAATCATCGCCCTCAAAAGCAACGGCCACCTCAATCATGCCCTCTTTTACAATAGCCCAGGATTGATCAATAGCCTGTTGTCGGCGTGTCATGTTGTCATCCGCCACACGCTGAAGGTCGTCGATATCATAAAGATACACATTGTCCACATGCCCCACAGCCGGGTCGATGTCGCGCGGAACCGCAATATCAATCAACAGCATCGGACGACCATGACGAGACCGCACCGCCCGCGAGACCGCATCAGAATGAATCACACAATGCGGCGCTCCAGTGGAACTGATCACCATATCGGCCTGGGGGAGATAGTCAGCCAACAAATCGAACTGTACGGCTTTACCTCCATACTCTCGCGCGAGCTTTTCTCCTCGATGAAAAGAGCGATTTAATACGATCACCTTGGTGACACCGCGATCAACCAGACTTTTCAACGCCAACTCGGCCGTTTCACCCGCGCCCACCACCATGACCGTTTTCTCGCAGAGTTCCTCAAAAACTTTTTCTGCAAATTCCACGGCAATAGAACTGACCGACACACGGCCACGGCAAATCTCCGTCTCTGTGTGAACGCGCTTAGCCGCTTGAAAAGCGAGCGGGAAAAGCGTCTGGATAATGCGGCCGGACGTTTCCGCTTCGTGCGCCAGCATATAGGCACGCTTGACCTGACCGAGGATCTCTGTTTCGCCCACAACCATGGAATCCAGACTTGCCGCCACGGCCAGAAGGTGTTCGGCGGCAGCAAGACCAGTCTTAAGATAAAAATGCTCGGACAGTTCGGAAACCGAATCGCTTGTCTTGCCGCGCGTGAGCGCTGCAATGAGCGTTTCTTTATTTGGAAGTTCTTCTGTATCAGCAACATACAGCTCAGTACGATTGCAGGTGGACAGAAGCGCCAGTTCCACCCCCACCAGGCTCGGGCGCATGGCCTTGAGCACACCGGGAGTCACTTCAGGGCTAAACGCAAGTGTCTCACGCAGCTCAATGGGTGCACTCCGGAAGTTTATGCCGAGAACGCTTAGGTTCATGGCACCACCCCCTCAGCCACAACAAAACCGTGGATGCTTTCTGCCACTATGTGAACACCCAGAAACGAAAACAGAACAAAAAGCAAACCCACGAGGGCAATGATGGCCATCCCCTTACCGTGCCGATCTGCATTGGTTCGCATGTGCATGAGCACGGCATAAATACCCCACGTTGCCACGGTCGAGAGCACCTTGGGGTCACGCAGCCATTCGACGCCGCCACCGCTAAGATGCACCAACCGTGCCCCAAACGCCACCGACAGAGTCAGCATGATGAAAGCCGCACCGATCTGCGTGGCCATCACGTGGTCCAATGTCTCCAGCGATGGCAAGCGCTCAAACAACAATCCCAGGCGCTTGCGCTTCAGGTTATTGTCCTGAATCACGTAGGCCAACCCCAGCACCCCGGCCAATGTACACAACGCATAACCAATAAAGGCCGCCATCACATGCAATCCGAGCCAAAGTGGGTCCAACGGAACGTCAAGAGTGACCGTTTCTCGAATTCCACCCGCACCCAGAAGCAACAACAACGTCGCATACGGCACCAGAAGCGCAGAAATCGCGCGCATTTGATGACGCAGAGAAACCAGAAGAAACACACCGGTTACCACAAGGCTATAAAGAGTAAGAGCCTCGAATCGACCGAATACCGGTAGCCGTGAGGCAAGGACCCCTCGCACCAGCAACAGAACACAAAAGACAAGCGAACCGGCGGCAAGCGATACCCCAACGACGCGCTGCCGCAGTTTCGCGGGACACACCAATCCCTTGACAGACCAGAACGACGCCAGCCCATACAAACTCATCCCCACACAAAGTGCTATCAATTCCAACACTCTCAATACACATCTCCCGTAAAACACATGCACATCAGAGCCATTCCCAAACGTTCACCCCGGATGAGAACAAACCGATAAAGGCAAAAAAGAAGTCTAGCTCAACGCAACACCTCTCGGCAATTCTGATTTCATACTCATTTCGTACCATTTTTTAATAAATCGCCTTGCACAACCCACTGCCATTGCGGCAAACTGTTCCGCGCACAAAGAACAAACAACCAGATAGCAGGGCATCAACACCCATCAACAGGAGCCTCCGCAATGAAGCATAGTGTTCTTTCAATCTTGATTATTGCCACATTCTGCACCTTAAGCCAAGCTGCCGAAGAACGTGACCCGGCCAATTACGCAGGACTCAAGATGTGCCGGATATGCCACAAGAAAGAAGCCACAGGCAACCAGTTCGGCAAATGGGAAGAAGGCCCTCACTCCAAGACCATTGAAGTGCTCGGCACAGATGAGGCGAAAGCCGTCGGCGCAAAACTGGGCATCAACAACCCACAGGAAAGCCCGAAATGCCTGAAATGCCACTCCACGGCCTACCACTTTACAGAAAAGATCCAGACAAAAAAGGTTAAGGTAGAGGACGGAGTCGTCTGTGAATCTTGCCACGGTCCAGGCAAAAACTACAAAAGCAAGAGTGTGATGAAGGACAGGGAAGCCGCCATCGCCAAAGGCATGATTCATCCTGCGACTAAAAGCTGCAAACTCTGCCATAACGACACATCACCCACATGGAAAGCTGACCGTTACACAATGGCCGATGGCACAAAAGTCGGCTTCGACGTCAAACAGGCTTACGAAAAAATCAAACATCCAAACCCCGAAGCCGATGGAGAATAGATGGCGGCCGACGCTCAAGACACCCCGTCCCAAACACAGAAACCAAAGACAAAGAGTGTAGCTGCCCGAATCACGAGGGTTCTTGCGTCAGTTCCCTTCGCGTCGGTTGTTGTGGCACTCATTGCGATGGCTTGCATCGTGGGCACCCTACTGCCCCAGGGACAGCAGGTTCAACAATATCTCACCGCACATCCAGAGCGCGAAGGGCTCATGTCCGCGTTAGACTTTGCGGGACTGACGCATGTGTTCTCTGCTTTGTGGTTTGTGGGCCTTCTGCTCATGCTTGCCGCCAGCCTCGCAGTTTGTTCGTTCAAACGCTACGCAGCAGCCATGCGCCTCCATGGGCGCCCCCGCAGTCGCGCATTCGGTTCATTAATCACCCACATAAGCATGCTGCTGGTGCTCTGCGGCGGCGTGGTCCGTGTCGTCTGGGGCGAACGCGGACAGCTAGGCTTCCGCGAAGGCGAAACAGCAGAGACGTTTATTGTCGAAAATCGCTCCGTCCCTCTGCCGTTCAAAATCCGCCTTGTCAAATTCACAACAGAACATCACAAAGTTGCCGGCACAGAATCCGTAACACAGGAGGAAGAAGAGCTGCTGCACGTGCGGATTAAAAACGAAGAAAACGTTTGGTCGATTCCCGTCATGGAAGGCGCCTCGCACGCCCTGACTGCCGAAGACGCCACACCCTCTGCGAAAAACACCTATCAGGTGACGATTCTGAATCGACTCCCTGACTTCGTCATCAACGGTGGCCACGCCACCAGCCGCTCTGATGAACTGAACAATCCAGCGTTACGGGTTCAGGTCATTCACAACGCCACAACCAATATACAGTGGATCTTTGCCCTGCATCCGGGCTTCAACATGCATGCAACCAGCAATCAGATTCCTGTAGAAATGATTTACACCACAGAAGCCCCTGCGCCTCAATCCGAACAACCCGTCAAAGACTGGAAGAGTACGCTTGAGATTCTGGATAACGATGTCGTGGTCAAAGAGAAGACCATCGAGGTAAACGCTCCTCTTTCCTATAAGGGCTATACGTTCTATCAGTCCGGATACAACCCGAACGACCCAAAATGGACATCACTTCAAGTTGTTCGCGATCCCGGTGTACCGCTGGTTTATACCGGTTTCCTCTTTCTCATTGTTGGCTTAACCATGGTATTCTATCTTTACCCGCATGGTCGACATGAGCGTTAAATCAAGGAACATGACATGATGACCACACTGTTCAACCTTTGCTTTGCCATCTATCTTCTGGCACTCGTCACAGCCGCAATTGCTTTGTTTGCCTGGCGCAAACCTCTCTCCTGGGTGTCGATCGGTGCACTATCCGCAGGCGCACTACTGCAAACCGTCTATATCGGGATGCGCTGGGTCGAAGCCGGGCGGGCGCCGTTCAGCAACATGTTCGAGTCCCTCGTCCTCTTTGCCTGGGCCCTTGCAGTGGTGTACCTCGTCGTTCGAGCACGCATCAACATTCCCGCCTTGAGCACAGCAACTTGCCTGATGGTACTGCTGGTCATGGCTTATGCCAGTGCATTCGAATCGGACATCAAACCACTGATGCCCGCATTACAGAGCAACTGGCTCTCCGTACATGTTTTCACATGCTTTCTAGGCTACTCTGGCTTCGCAATCTCCTTCCTTTCCGCCATCGGCTTTCTGGTCATAGCACGAGCAAACAGCAAATGTCCTGATGAGACAAAAAACAACATCGATATGGTAACCGCAAAAACCATTTCTTTCGGTTTTCTTTTCCTGACGGTGGGTATCATCACCGGTGCTGTCTGGGCAAACTCGGCATGGGGGACCTACTGGTCGTGGGATCCAAAAGAAACCTGGTCCCTAATAACGTGGTTTGTCTACGCAATCTTCCTCCATTGCCGCTACATGCGCGGTTGGCACGGTAGACGCGCTGCCTGGATTGCAATTTTTGGTTTTTGTTGTGTCCTGTTCACCTATTTTGGCGTCAGCAGATGGCTTCCAGGCCTCCATAGCTATGCCTAAGCACCAACAACGAGAAAAATAGGCACGTACAATGGTGAAACACTCACCTAATCGAGCCCAACTGATTCACGCCAGCTTGTTGATCCTTTGCTGCTTGCAGCCCAGCCTGCGCGGAACCCCCGGGGACAGTCCAGATGCCACCAACAATGCCAAAAGACTTCAATTCCCGCCATCGCAACTGACAACCCTCACCGGCAAAAACCTCAATGCGGATAACCTCGCGGAATCAGAGGAATGTGCCACGTGCCACGAGGAACTGCATAAGCAGTGGCTCGGCTCCGGACACAGCATCGCCCACACAGACAAAATCTACTCGGCGTTTGCAGAACTAGCCCGCAAGGAAGGCGGAGAAACCCTGTACGTGTTCTGCTCGGCATGCCACATCCCGACAGCAGTGGCTGCCGGGGAAGTATCCGGGCACGAGAAAAAAAAGACCACCCATCTTTTTGACGAAGGCGTTTCCTGCGAAGCCTGTCACCGCGCCTGCGACATTAAACCCGTGCATCACGGTGCCGGTGCCAATGGCTCTATCATTCTTGATGACAGCGATACTCGCTACGGGGGAATCAAAGACCCGGAAAAAAGCGATTATCATGCATCCGCATACTCAGAACGACACACCCAAGCAACGTTCTGCTCGGCTTGCCATACCCTCACCCATCCCTTTAATGGAACCATCATTGAGAATTCCTTTGAGGAGTGGAAGAACGGCCCCTACGCGTCAGCCGGAATACAATGCCAGGACTGCCACATGCGTACCGTCGCCCAGGCAAAGCAAGTAGCTCGCACCATGACCCGCATACGGGTACCCGGAAAAGTCACAGAGGACAGCAAAAAACGTCCAGACAGCCACAGTCACATGTTTGTGGGCGCAGGCACCAGCACCACCGTGGGATTTGGAGAAAATCACACCAAAGCCGCCCGGGAGCGGTTACGTAGCGCAGCGGCTATCGCACTCAACCTGCCAAAACAGGCATCCGCAGGCAAGGAACTGTCCATGCAGGTGCAAATCACCAACATCGGCGCAGGACACGCAATTCCAAGCAGCATCACAGAGCTACGCGAAGTATGGACAGAGGTGATCGTAACAGACCAGGCGAACAACACCCTCTATCATCGCGGAGCCATACGTGAGGATGGAAGCGTCGACCCGAAATCCATATTATATCACTCCGTACTGATCGATGAAAACGGCAAACAAACCTACCTGCCCTGGCGAGCAGTAAAGCTTGCAGAGGAACGCTTGATCCTGCCGAAACAGACCGTCACGGAAATCCATCGCCTTCGTTTACCTCCTGATGCATCAGGAACGCTCTCAATCAAAACCCGCCTGAGATACCGGGCCGCACCACAACAAATCATGGATCAATTGTTCGGCAAGGGAACGTTCGACATCGACGTTATCGATATGACAGAAAGACACGACAGAATAAATATCATCACGACAGCATCCCCGGATCAATTCATTAAAAATAGAAACAATTGAAATTCGCTTTGTTTCACTTCATAATTCCATTGCGTGGAGACTGATAAATGAAAGATTTTAAAGTTTTCAATTTGTTTCGCAATTGGGTCAGCATGCTGGGAATGCTGGGTGCCATTCTCGCCTTCACTTCTATCGCCATACTGATGGTCCTGGACACACTGGCTCATTTCTCGAATCCCTATATTGGCGTACTAACCTATATTGTGGCCCCCATCATCCTGGCAGGTTGCATCTTTCTAATTATTTCAGGCATGATCTGGCAATATAACCGCATCAAAAAGGGTATGACAAACACCTCACTTCCGGTTATTGACTTCGGCAAACCCGGCGTCATGCGCAAAACGATAATCATCCTTATTGTACTGGGCATCACCTCCGGATTCTCGGCCCTTCTGACAGCCCGTATGTACCACTACACAGAGTCGGATGCTTTCTGCGGTACGGTTTGTCACGAAGTGATGGAACCAGAGTACACTGCCTATCAAAACTCCCCGCACTCCAACGTCGGCTGTAGCGAATGCCACATTGGGTCAGGTGCCGAGTGGTTCGTCAAAGCCAAACTGTCTGGACTCCACCAGGTGTGGGCCGTTTTGCGAGGCAACTTCCACCGCCCCATCAAAACACCAATCGAGAATCTACGCCCAGCCAGAGACACGTGCCATACCTGCCATCGTCCCGAAAAATTCTTCGGAGCAGTGCTCCGAAACTGGACCTACTATCTCCCGGACAAAAACAACACGCCGTGGACCATCAAAATGCTTGTCCATATCGGAGGTGGCGACCCTGATCACGGAGCCGTACAAGGCGTCCATTGGCATATGGAAGGGGTCAACGACGTGGAGTATATCGCCACAGATGACAAGCGCCTGGAGATCCCCTGGGTGCGTGTCACAGACCAGAACGGCAAGGTGACCGTGTACCAAACAACGGAGGAAGACAAAGTGCTCACCAAAGAGCAGGTTGCAGCCGCGACACCTCGACACATGGATTGCCTCGATTGCCACAATCGACCCACACATAATTACTGGGCACCGAATGACGCCATGGATATGGCTCTGTCCAGCGGACGAATTGATGCGGATATCCCACGCATCAAGGCCAGAGGCGCAGAACTACTTGGCAACGAATACGAAACCAAACAGGAAGCACTCGATGCCATCGCCAACACGTTGAACAAGAAATACCCGGCTCACCCGAAACTGACTGACACCACCGCAGAACTGCAACGCATCTTCTCCAACAATTTCTTCCCCGAGATGAAGGCACGCTGGGACGTACACCCGGACCATATCGGACACAAGTTCACACCCGGCTGCTTCCGCTGCCACGACGGAAAACACAAGAGCGAATCAGGCAAAGTCATTCGCGATGACTGCTCCGTCTGCCACACCATACTGGCACAGGGAGAGGGCACTCACCTGAAAACGCTATCCGCCTCGGGTATGGAATTTAAACACCCGGAAGACATCGACGGCATGTGGAAAGAAGAACTCTGCCACACCTGCCACACCGGGGCGCCGTAAGAAAAATTTAACTCGGACCTGCATTAAATGGTTCTACCCACACGCATCCTCTTTAAACTGCCCCCAGTATTGGATGCTTTATATAGCGTAGCATCTTGACGCAATCATCCCGTATCACTAAGCTTGTCTTTCTGTGTTTCAAGAACGAGAAGTTCCGCCGCCGCATAGAACGCAGGGCGTTCAGGAACAATAAGTAATATTTATTTGAGATATGAG
>JADHWI010000018.1 GCA_016783565.1 Kiritimatiellia bacterium | reverse complement strand
GCTCTTTGAGCGCTTTCTTTAATTGCTTCCCGCGTGGAAAATCTATGAGAACACACACCAGGTTATCCTTAGCGTAATTTTTAAAAGCCTTCCTGCTGAACACCTCATTATCTAACCTGACACACCATCCGCACCAATCTGAACCACTGAAATCCAACATTATGTACCTATTGGAAGCCTTGGCCGTTGCGGAAGCGTCCTCAAAATCCGTTTCCCATAAACTCGCCCCACTAGAGACGCTTGCCAAAAAGACCATAGCAAACAAAACACAAACTGAACTTGCCAAACGCTTCATTCAAACACACACCTTTCTGCATTTCCTTCAACTCGTGCACATCAAGAATATTAGCGACGCACTTTCTCTGATAGTAACGCGCCGCTCACAACCTACAAGAAAAATGCGTTGACCTTCAACGTCCTCCCACGGTGATGCGTTTTTCGTAAGGCACTGTGGCGCAACGCCCATTGGCTCTCTTCTAGAGTCTTCGCTATTTTAATGGATAGCTTCTTCCATATGTGTTGTTTTGGAATCAATATTATCGATCAGAAGCGCAACTTCCGGCCCCCTGCGCCCCTGTCGCTCATGGAGCGACTACTACAGTGCAACTTCTTTAGTAACCGCAAGCCGTAGACATAGTGAGCAGCATCTTCCTGTAGGGCCGCTCCACTTGTCACGGGTTGAGGGGACGTGATGAGCGGCGAGTCCTCTTGTACTCATGTCGAGGTAATATGTTTGCAGATCTTAATCCGTAACGATTGTTTTGCAGTAGCCCATTCAATGTAACGAAGAACCCTCCTTGACGCTGCCAGCAGGTCCTCAAACGCCCTTCCGACTTTACCCGATCACAAACAGATGTTCGGAGCCAAAACATGTCTCTACTGTATCAGTTCAAGTGTCTCAATCTGAAAGGAGACATCACAGACTAAGACTTTTTTTACTGAAAACATCCATTCACAGAGCTATCCGCGCGCAAATGAGCACTTCATCTATATACCCATATCAAATGGTCCGATTTATGCTATTAACCAGCACTTGGAGGCAAGGAGTCTGTTCGACGACCGAATACAGCTCTGGGAGAACAACATGAGCCTACAGGAACAACTGGAAGAAACGGTCCACGGATTTGTCATTGAATGCCTGGGAAGTCGAATTGGACGATCTCCACACACTTTCGAATCAAGACCAATATGGTCCGCCATGCGCGAGACCGGTTCCGAGCTCTGGCTGGATACGGGAAGCATACCGGAGACATCAGACCTGTGGGTTCAAGAGTTCTCAGCGTTAACCACCAACAACACACTCCTCAACCACGAAATACAAAACGGGCAATATGATGATCTGATTCCCCGTGCCGCGCAGCTACTGGAAGAATTCCGACTCAGCCAACAGGAACAGCTCCTCGAAATTGCTTTTATTCTCAACGCTGTGCACGGACTGAAGCTCGTCCACGAGTTTGACGCCTTCGTTTCCGTTGAAGAACATACCGACTTGGCCAATGACGTCAGTCGCGCAGTCGCAACCGGTATGCGTTACCATGCGATTTGCCCTGAACGTTTTATCGTAAAGATTCCGCTCACACCCGCAGGATTATTAGCGACCCGACAACTTTCAGAAGCCGGAGTGCCTGTCAATCATACGCTGGGCTTTTCAGCACGGCAGAACTATGTCATCACGCGAATGGCTCAACCGGACTACGTCAATGTCTTCATGGGACGCCTGAACAGCGTAGTCGCCCACAACTCGCTGGGGCCCGGAACCCTGGTTGGAGAAAAGGCCACGCTGTCCTCACAGGCAGCAATCCGGAAGTTGAGCGGCCCGACCCGACAGATCGGTGCCAGCATCCGCTCCGGAGAACAAGTACGCGATGTAGCCGGCGTCGATGTACTCACCATTCCACCGAAGGCCGCCCAACAGTTTCTAGAGTTGCAGCCTGCCGACGTAAAAAATCGAACGAGCTGCGATTACAATCCTGAGCTCAACACCGATGCGACCGCAGCACGCGTGGACACACTATGGGATATTAATGATGAGGTCTTAACGTGCATGGATGCTCTTGAGCAAGAAGAGCTGCGAGGGTTTACCCCTGGCGATTTGGTTGCCTTCTTTGGCGAACATGATGCCGGCGACGTACTGGTCGCCTGGACTAACGCGGAAATCGACACCAGTGCTGCTGACGGAAAAATACCCAACCTGACAAACTGGAAAGATGCATTGACTGAGAAACGCGTGGGTCTGGACTCCCTGATGAACCTGTCAGGGCTTAACGCATTCAAAGCGGATCAGCAGGCCATGGACGATCATGTTCTGGAAGTACTGGAAGACAACGCTTGAACGAACATAAACGATAAAGGTAGGGCGGACAGGTTGACCACCGTTCTACCATGCATGCGCCTACTACCCACATCTGGACGGCAGGGGACTGCCGTCCCTACCACTCAACTTCCACCTCCAGCAAGGCAGGGGGTGACCGCCGTGGTCACGGCAACATATCCAACAATTGCTGCTTTTCTTCGTCGCTCAGCTTGGACTTGAGAAGAGAATCTTGAATGGCGTTAAAATCGATCGTATCTGACATGATAAGATTACGCAAATCACGTGATGCCGCCCCATCCTTGGATCGACTGACTCGCCCCAGCACATAACCGGCTATGGTACGAGCCTGCTCAAACTCATTGCCAATACTATAAATCCAATCCGTGGACTTGTCCGGTGACGTCTTGCCCTGTCGCAAAGCCACGTTGCTGAGTGCATAAGCGCGCGACATGCTATCATTTAGCGAAGTGGCCCATGTGAACGCCTTGTCAAAGTCTTCCCCGGCCCAGAACGACGAGACGGTCTTGATTGCCATCGAACGTACAGCATCCAACTCCACCCCGGCGGCCCATGCTGCTGCCGCACTCGGATCCTTGCGAACCCAGGCATGCATACTGGCACTCAGCAGATGAGGCTGAAGCTCATAAAGCCCCGGAACAATTCCCAGCAATGTCGCTGCGGTTTCGGGATTTTGCCCGGAGAGCTTCCGGGTCGTCTTCTGCATGATTTCAGTATAGAGCTTGTCATCCTGGATCGACGTATCCATCCAGGACAACGCGGAGTTCAGGTCCGCAGCAGTCCAGCGCGAGGCAATGTCCGCGAGCAGATCCGTGCGGTTATTGATCAATCCCGTGTCCTGCTGAACCACATAACTCCATGCGGCCTGCGGATTCGTCTCCGCCCAACTTCGACAGATCTGGGGAAGAACACTCCTCTGCGTCACCTCAGGCAAGGCTGACGCCATACGAAGTGCCGACGCAGGATCGCTCTGTCCCCACATGCCATACACCGCAATGGCAGCCGCATGTCGATTGGATTCAGGCAACTGATTGATATACGCGGCGGCATTCTGCGGCGAGGTCTGCGCCCACCCTTTGAGGGCTGACGTGATTGCGGTATCGAACACGCGTTTGTCACGCGAGTAGTTTGCCAGAAACCGGCCCGTCTTTGCATCACCCGGATTCAACTTCATCGCTTCGGCAATAGCCGCCTGCGGGTTAACCGTGGCCTGATACTCAAAAATACCCTGACACAACGCCGTACGCCCACCTGAATCCGATACAGCTTTCATTAACTGAATGGCGTTATCAAAATCCTCGCGCGCCAATTCTCGCCCCAATTCGACCAACTTGCCATGCGTCTCGGAGTTATAACCCTTTCCGCGAATTTCAGAGAGCTTGCGAAGCAATTGCGACATGGACGTTACGGTTCCACGTGCAGGCGGACGCGGAGGAGACTCCACACGCACCGGAGGAGGCGAAGAGGGCCTGGCAACAGGCGGCTTACGTTCAGGGGGGACCTCAGGTTGCACATTAACGTTAGAAGGCGTCTCGCGCGTTCCCACAAAATCTGGAACATCCACATCCGGTGGCAGTTCCACTTCAGGCGTAGCGCTACGCCGAACGACCACGATTGCCGCCCCTGCGATAATCACAACCAGCAGAAACAGCATCACGAACATCCGGGTAAACCCCGACCGGTCTGTGTCCTGTATCTTCATAAAACCCAAGATGCCACAACACACTCAGTAATGCACGCCTTTGTCACAGCATATCATGCGATCATTGACGCTTCATAACAGGCTAAAACCTGGACGACATACGTGCAAGATGACCCTGAAAAATGTACGGAGTCCTCGCTTTAGCGTGCCACCCACATCAGTCCGTCAAATGCGACTTCTCATAGCGGCCGCTGAACAAGGCATATCCGCCAATAACCACAAAGCACAGCAGCGGCAGCAGGTAAGACATGTTCACACCCCACCAATCAATCATTGCCCCTTGCAAAGGCGTAATCAGCGCACCGCCTAAAATCGCCATAATCAGGCCGGATGCACCGATCTTCGTGTCATCCCCCAACCCCTGCGAGCCCAATCCAAAGATAGTCGGGAACATCAGCGACATGAAGCCCGATATGCCAATAAGCGCATAGACACCGACTGGGCCACCAACGAAAACGACCACAAGAGTCAAGATCCCAGCCATCACCGAAGCGACAAACAGTAAGGTGGACGCCTTGTACTTGTTCATCAACCCGGTGAAGATCCAGCGAGAAGCGCCAAAGAGAACCAGCGCTCCGGTATGGTATCGAAGTGCAATCTCCTGGGTCACGCCCATGTGCTTCGGAATGTAGAAGTTCGTGTAAGTCCAGACGGTGATCTGGGCACCTACATAGAAGAACTGAGCCAGCACGGCTAATGAATAATTCGGATTCCGGAAAAGACGCCCAAAGGTCGCACCCAGACCCACATGCTTATCTTCCTCCGCCATATGCGGCATCTTGGTGATGGCGATCAATACCCAGACCACAAGCAGAACCACTGCCACAGACAGGTAAGGGAAGATCACAATATTCAACGCCTCGGAAATCTGGTTCTCTGCAATTGAAAGATTCCCCTCAGCATCCACTGGCAAACGAGCCATAATCAGGATCTGACAAAGCAGGATACCCACGATCGATCCGATGGGATTAAAAGCCTGCGCAAAATTCAGCCGCATGGTCGCGGTTCGCGGTGAACCGAGCGCCAAAATATAAGGATTGGCATTGGTTTCAAGAATACCTAAGCCACACGCCAACACATAGTAGGACAGACAGAAGAATACAAACTGCTGAGCCAGAGTTGAGGGATAGAGAAGGAAACAGCCTGTTGCATACAGTCCCAACCCGACCAGAACACCGGTCTTGTAGGAGAAACGACGCGCAATAATTGCCCCGGGAATGGCCATGCAAAAATAACCCCCGTAGAATGCAAACTGAATAAGCGAGGCCTCAAAGGTCGACAACTCGCGGAAGACCTCCTTGAACACTCGCACCAGGGGATCGGTGATGTTGTTGGCAATCCCCCACCACATGAAACAACTTGCAAGGAGCACAAAGGGGAATATAACTCCGCGAGGGATCAGTCTGTCTTTTTCGCCGTTACCATTAACCTGAGATACTTCGCTCATACTTCCTCCGCTTTCTGTAGGCTACAATAACTCCATATTACTGCAAGAAAACCACGTCTCCGTACAACCCCTGCACTTGCCGCAATCAATAAAACAAATCAACCTATCGCGTTCAAACGTGAGGTGCGGGCAAACCCACACCCCACGAAAAGCATACGCTTAAATAATACCCAACTTCTTCTCGATCTCTTCGAGAGTGATGCCTTTGGTCTCAATGACCATGAGCTTGACCCAGAGGAGCTGCAGACACATGCAGAAAGTGAAGAAGGCGAAAAGTACGCCAGCATCAAAATGCGCCATGGCTATTGGGAACAGGAAAGTGAGCGTTGCCGCGCATACCCAGTGCGTCGAACTTCCCAGCGCAGTGCCGGCTGCACGATGATCATTGGGGAAGATCTCGGCAATGAACACCCAAATCACAGCGCCCTGGCCAACGGCATGCGATGCGATAAACGCGATGAGACATGCCAGTACGACCAAACTCATAGGACCAATCAATTCCGATGCAGCGTCCATGCCTGCCTCTGCAATCACAATAACATCCGCAGGTGTCGTTTCTGCAGGAATGGCAATCGCTTCGCCTTCGTAACCCTCCGTCTTGGATGCATCAACCAACGCAACCTTTGCCGCTTCGTAGCCCTCATAGATCGCGACCTTGTCCTCATCGGTAAAGAACTTCTCGCCTTTCTCGACTGTGACGACTGCATTTGCAGCGGAGACCATATCACCGGCACTGGCGGCCACCTTGAAGCCCGGCGTCGTGAGAAATGCAAACGCACAGATTCCCAGAGAAAGGATGTAGCCAATCGACCCAATATAAAGCAGCGAACGACGACCCAGCTTGTCGATCAGGTACAGACCAACAAACGTGAAAATCAAATTCGTTACACCGAGAGATGCAGACGCAGCCAAGGCGTTCTGCAACCCGGCCATACCCATCAGGCGCGGAGCAAAATAGAGAATGATATTAATGCCTGAGAACTGGTTGAACAGTGCGATTAAGAAAGCCATCATGATGGGCAACTTAAGGCGCATGGTCCAGAAGCGTGAAGTCTTCTTCGTGTCCAAAACCGTAGCTTCCACTTCACTTACCAGCGTCTCAATCTCTTCCGCACTGGCTTCAGGATTGATCTGCTGAAAAATCGCTGCGCCAGCTTCACGTTGCTTGGCGTGCGTGATGAGCCAACGCGGGCTCTCCGGCAGCGACAAGGTCCAGAGTGTGTACAAGGCAGCCGGCACGGCCTCAATGCCAAGCATCCAGCGCCAGGAGGTAGCGACGTTTCCAAACGTGCCGAACAGGTAATTGGAAACGAATGCAACCAGAATACCGAACACGATGTTGAACTGGAACAACCCGGCCAATTTTCCGCGGTTGTCAGCGGGAGAAATCTCAGAGATAAACATTGGAGAAACAACGGTTGCCGCACCCACGCCCACACCGCCTATAAATCTGGCAATCATGAAGCTGTACACGTCAGGAGCCAAACCGGACCCTACCGCCGAAACAAAATAGAGAAAACCAATAGAAACCAGGCATTTCTTACGCCCGTACTTGGAGGATGGTATGCCGCCGAAAATGGCACCCAACACCGTACCCCAGAGGGCAGCACTCACAGCAAAGCCATGCAGCGTTCCGCTGAGCTTCCAGAGATCCTGAATCCGCTGCTCCGCACCGGAAATCACAATCGTATCAAATCCAAACAAGAATCCCGCGAGAGATGCTGCTATCGACCAGAGTATCAAACGTTTATGCTTCATTCGGTTCTCTTCCTCCCTACTGTATGAGTGACTCAGGCAGCTCAGGCACCGCACCATGCTGCGTACACACATATGTTGCCAATTCATTGGCATGTTTATTGATTTCTTCCAGGGATCGTCCCTTCAGAAAACCCATAATGGTTGCCGCCGTAAAGGAATCGCCCGCCCCCACCGTATTCACAACAGGTTCATCGGGGGGCACCGTGAAGTTGGACTCCTCAGGAGTCATCATCAACGCACCTTTCGGACCGCAAGTCAAAATCGCCAATTTCAAATCACACTTCTCAATAATCGCCCGCAGCAGCTCTTCATCCGTGCCGGATAGATCAAACAGAGATGCCACGATAGGCAATTCCTCGTCATTGAGTTTCAATGCATTGGCTGCTTCGAGGGATGCGAGAAGGACCTCGGGTGTGTAAAAAGTCTGTCGGATATTAATGTCGAAAACGCGCAGACAATCGGGCTTTGTGGCCGCGAGACACTTTTCAACCGTCGCACGCGAGACCGCATTGCGCTGGCAAAGCGAACCAAAACACAAGGCATCCGCTTCAGCACAGATCTTAGCCGTAGCATCAGTCCAGGGAATGTAGTCCCACGCCACGCCTTCTTTGATCTCGTAATCGGGCTTGCCGTTCGCATCGAGCGTCACGACCACCACACCGGTTTCGTGCTCATCACTGGTCGCCAGACCGGAAGTGTCCGCACCATGATTATCCAGGAATTCTCGTGCCATCCGGCCACGTTCATCATTGCCCAGGCAACTGATCACGTAGCCCGTGCCACCCAAAGAATGGCAATGGCAGGCAAAATTTGCGGGAGCGCCGCCGAACTTCTCGCCCTCCGGGAACGCATCCCAAAGCACTTCACCCAGTCCTGCGATCTTGAAACCGTCTTGTACATCATTTAAGGAAATCATAGATACGGATATTGCCATCGTGAACACAACATGGCAATGCCATAATACACAACACTCCGGTCCGTAACGCCATCAAGGAGCTTCTCCCTCTGCGACCTCTGCATTCTTATACAGCTTCGGGCGTTGAGCGCCCTCGGGATAATACCAGAGCGATTCCCAGTATTTCTGATCCAGCTCGTAAACATCAAAGGAATCCTTCTCCGGATCGAATGAAGCAGGCAAGATACCGTAGCGTTTCATCTCTCGGAAGTACTCTCTGCGCGGCTTGAAATTCGGCATGTCAAAACGGGTGAGTTGATTCTCCAGGTAGTCCTTTCCCGCAACCATGTGGGCAAGAAGTGCCTGGTAATCGGGGTCGTCGGTCGATGAAAAAAGCAGCGGTGCATGCGTGCTGTTCGACTCATTGACCTTACACAGATCAAGCCCGCCGGCTTTCTTCGATAACGGCGCGAGCAGGATCATCGATTTCTCCGGCCGGGTCAGGTTGAACATCAGGTGTCGCGAATACTTGTGTTTGGGATGATTGATCGGAAATCGCCAGAACGATATGCCGTTCTCGTCCCGAATCTTTTTGGGAATGCTTGCGGTCCCGTTATTATGGCATTGACCACACCGATTGCCGATTGCTTTCGTGAATGCATCCGAGGTGGGCCAACTGTCGTCGTTATGGATCTGTCGGTTTTTCTGGTAGCCGCCGATACTGCCATGCCCCAGTGCCGCGTAGGTTCCCGGATAGCAAGCCGCCGACTCGATCCAGTAGCGAATCATATCCGCGTCGCGCCGGGACACCTTCACCTTGTGATGACTGCCGTCTATCTTCTTCATCAACGCACTCGCCGATGTGCCCAATGCGCGCGGCGGATAGTTGCTCTTGGCGAGGTTGCGGCCATCCGCAACCTGTTTTTTCAGCGTGAGCGTGACGTAGCTATGCGAGAACATCGGTCCACGGTCACCGGTAAGAATGACGCCACCCTTACGCTTATCGTAATCGTGACACTTGAGGCAATGCTTATCGAGAATCGGCTGAATATCACGCGGGAAGTCAAACACCTCCGGAATGCCATTAATCTTTTTCGGTTTGCTGGGCGCTCGCTTGAGTGCCATAAGGCGGCTCGCATCGGCCTTGTTCTCCGGCGTGGTACCGCGCTCCTCGTGACAGCCCACGCAGCTCTGGACTTCACCCGGCATAACCGTCAGGAAACTCTGCATGCGCTTTACCGAGTTGTCATCTTTATCAAGCGCCACAAAGAAGAACGCACGGTTAGCCGGCAACTCCATAAACGCAGAGCCATCCTCTTCAACCGGAACGGTTCCTACAACTCGTTCCATGGTGAAGCTACCGCCATACGTCAAAGGATCCATACCTCCGGTGAAATTGATCGGTTTTGGCAGTGACTCAAGCACCAGAAGCTTCTTGATCTCCCCCTTCTTGACCCCCTTCATATTCCGCCCGAAGGTGACATCATTGAGGACAAGTTGGCCGGTATTCTTTGCCAGGTTTACGCGTAGCGGAATCACTCGCTCGCGTTTACGCTTTATGACCGGACGCGGCTCCTGGATGTTGATCGCTCTTTGAAAACTGGACGGTAGTTCGTAGATCTGCGTGGTGATACCCTGAGCGTCCATGGCAAGAATCTTCCGGTTCTTCGAAACGATAAAAAGATTCTCTGAAAGCGGCCATGGATCGCGACAGGCGTGCCTGGAAATATTCTTCAAAGCCTTCTTGTTGTCCGGACCCAGCTCGTCAGAGACAATCGCCACACGACCTTCATGCTCAATACGACCATGACCCGGCGAGTTGATAAACATGATCTTGTCGGTGCCCGGGATGGGCTTGGCATCAATGTACAGCTCTGACGGGTGCATGTTGCCAAAGTAGACCATCTGTTCGGTTCCGTCAGGATTCATGGTCCAGAGATGATGATAGTCTACCTGGGAACGGTCCACGTATTCCCAGCGCTGGTAAATAATACGGCCGTCCGGCAACACCCAGGGCGTATTGTCATGTTCAATATTTGCGGAAAGTTCCCGAATATTCTTACCATCACCATCGCAGCGATGAATAGTGGCCACCTGCGTGAGCCAGCAATTAACGTAACGCTTGGCACGGGTTGAAACGAAAACAATCCCGCCATCCGGCAAATAACATGGCTCAATATCATCATACGCACTGTCAGTCAGTTGGGTCATGTTACCGCCATTAAGATCACATTCATACAAATGAAAGACTCTGCTGTCGGCCTTGCGCCAGGAAAACAGGATCTTATTTGCGTCGTAGTGAACGGTCGGGTCACGCACCGTCCCTTCGGGATCGTCGATGAGAACGGTCATCTGCCCCGTCTCAACGTTCAGTTTGCACAGCCGCCCACCCTTCCCGTAGAGCATCTTGTTCTCATCATAAGACCAATAGCCCAGATTGGCATACCAGTGCCCATCATTACTATTGGCTCTGGTTGAGAAAATAATTTCCTTCACGCCATGCTCAGCCAGAGCCGCTTTTGCCTCCGATTGAATCTCGGCCAAAGCCGGTTGAACCGCGGCAATAGATTCAGCCGCGAAGCCTTGCACGGCGACAATCATGGCAACAGCCGACGAGACAATAACTCTTACTGAAAGCATCTGATAACAACTCCCTGACGACATTCTTTCGGTCACAATACAAATCTCTTTACCATTAGCTCACATACGCACAAATAACAAGTGCGGTACCGGCAAGAACAGCAATTCTCATTATGGCCCATTTTGAGGCAAAAAGTCATTCGGTGGTAGGGCTGCCAGTCCCTTGGCCGCCGTTTTAGGACGAGAACGGCGCGCAAGGGACTGCGCGCCCTACCAATGAAATCCATAATGAGAATTGCTGCGGCAAGAATCTCACCACCACCTGCCGCACTTCCTCATCCCCTGGAGTGCGAAGCTCCTGCTGAGCTAATCGGTACAGGCCGAGCCTAATCGAGTAAACCACACAACATTTTCCCGAAATACAGCTCTTTCCAAACGCCCTCCGACGCCCTAGGATACACCGTTCTCACTATCAGAACTGAACCATAAACAAGGAACCACGAAATGAAGCAGTTGATCCTCATGCTGGTCGCCATGACCATCACCGCATCCGCCATGGCTGAAGTCTACGAAAAACCGTCCCCCACGATGGGAAAGAAACCACCAAGAAAAGCTATTGTGCTTCTCGACAAGAAGTCAGGAATGGACCAGTGGGCTGCCACAAAGAAAGGCCCTGATGGTTCGGACGCTTGCCGCTGGACGCTCCTTGAAGACGGCGTCATGGAGGTGAAGCCGGGAACTCGCGACATCACCTCGCGTCACAAGTTCAAAGACATGAAGCTGCACCTCGAGTTCCGCTCACCCATTGAAAAAGGCAAACGCGGCCAGGGCGCAGGCAACAGCGGCCTCTACTTTCAGGGACGCTACGAAGTACAGGTGCTGGCCAGCCACGGCAACCCGCCCAAAGACAACGAATGCGGAGGCATTTACAAGATCGCCGTACCCCAGCACAACATGTGCGCGCCCGCCGGCACCTGGCAAACCTACGATGTGGAGTTCACCGCCGCCAAATGGGACGACGCAGGCAAGAAAACCGCCAATGCCCGTATCACGGTAAGACTCAACGGCGTGCTGATCCACGACAACGTGGAACTGCCCCGCACCACAACCGCTTGCCAGCGCCGCGAGACCCCTGAACCTGAAGGCCTCTTTCTTCAGGATCACAGCAACAAGGTGCAATACCGAAACATCTGGGTGGCTGAGTAGACACGCCCCTTAACAACAGAGTTCTTATGAAACAATATACCCGTTCCTTGAGCCTTCTTCTATGCCTCTTCACTGCAGTCGCAGCTCTATCCACACGTGCAAACGCAGCAAAACCCAACATCCTCATAGTCTTCACCGACGATCAGGGCTATGCGGATATGGGCTGCTATGGCAACACCAAAAACAAGACGCCGCGCATCGATAAGCTGGCCAGGGAAGGAACGCGTTTTACCAACTTCTACGCCCAACACGTCTGCGGTCCATCCCGCTCCGCACTCCTGACCGGGCGCTACCCCATCCGCAGCAAGGGCTGGGGCATGCCGGCAAGCGAGATTACGTTCGCCGAGCTAATCAAGGATGCCGGATACCAGACCGCCTGCATCGGCAAATGGGATGTCTCCAACCGCAAGCCCATCATCGAACGCATGCCCAACGCTCAAGGCTTCGACTACTACTTCGGCACGCTCGGAGCAAACGATGACGGCGGTGTAGCGTTTCACAAAAACAACGAACCCGCCGGCAACACCCGCGACATGGGCAGCCTGACAACCCTGTACACCGATAAGGCCATTGACTACCTCAAAAACACGCGTGATCCCAAGAAGCCCTTCGTACTCTATGTGGCCCACACCATGATGCATACGATCATCGACGCATCACCACGATTCCGGGGCAAGTCCGCAGGCGATCTCTACGGCGATGTCGTCGAAGAGTTCGACTACGAAACCGGACGCCTGCTGGACACGCTTGATGAGCTGGGCCTGGCAAAAGATACCCTGGTCATTTATACTTCCGACAATGGCCCATGGAATCAACCAGCCTACACAAACAAAAAGAAGGGGCATCCCAAAGATTCCATCTTCTGGGGCGAATCCGGACCGCTGCGCAACGGCAAGGGTTCCTGCTATGAAGGCGGCATACGTGTGCCATGCATCGTGCGCTGGCCGGGAAAGGTTCCTAAAGGCAAAGTGTCCGACGCCATTTTCGCGACGATCGACTTCATGCCGACCTTCGCTAACCTGGCCGGTTATGCGGTGCCTACAGACCGCAAAATCGACGGTGTTGATCAGACCGACCTGCTGCTTGGAAAAAGCAAAACGGGTGCACGCGACAGCTTCTTCTACGTCAACGCCATGCGCAAAGGTAAGTGGAAATATCTCAAAGCAAAGCACTGCATGTACGGCTATTCCCGCGACACAAAACGAGCGCAAGTCGAAGAACTATACAACCTTGAGACCGACCTCGGCGAAACGACAAATCTTGCGGCCCAACATCCCGAGAAAGTCGCCGAGTTGAAGGCGCTGCTCAAACAAATCGCAAAAGGCGGCAACACAGCAACTCTCAAGAAAGTCCGATAGCGTTTCGGCTACCAAACCCCGGACAGTGCATCAATCACAGCAACGTATTTCCCGTACTTGTCGGCGTACTGTTGCTGCTTTGCCGCATTGGGTTCCTGTCGTCGCCCAACCTTTGTCATGGCTTTGACTGCCTCTTCGTAGCTCGCGTAGCACCCCACCGCTACCCCGGCAGCAATGGCAGCACCCAGGGCACCCAGCTCAGTTCCGGCAGGAATCTCAACTGGAATCTGGAAACAGTCGGCAAACATCTGCACCCAGAGTTCGCTGCGTGCCGCACCACCGGTGAAACGAATGACATCCGGAACAGACCGGAATTTCAGCAGCCGCTGCAGATGTGTGTGATGACCAAAGACAATACCTTCGTAGACCGCGCGCAGCACATGGGCTCGCGTGTGAAACCCTTCCAACCCGATCAAGCTGCCTTTCGCACCTGCCGTGGCATTGGATCCATACAGGAACGGGAGAAACGTGATATCCATGTCATCGTCTATGACCGACGCCACCCTCTCATCGCAATATTGATACACGGATTTACCGGCCGCCTTGGCTTCAGCTCTTTCCGCCTCAAAGAAGCGCGTCACGAACCACTCCAGGTTACTGGCAGAAGTCGGACTGCCTTCCAGCATCAGATACCAACCCGGCATACTGTAGCAGGAGGTCATGAAGAGGCCGCTGTCGATGAGCGGTTCTTTGCTGATGTACTGGTTGTTTCCCCATGTACCGGCCACGAGCGACATCTGACCTTCGTCAATGATGCCGGAGGCCAAGCCACAGGCGTCGATATCGAACATACCGCCCGCAACAGGCGTGCCCTCTTTCAGGCCAGTGGCGGCCGCTGCCTCTGCGGTTATTCCACCGCAAATGTCGGCCGTCTTAACCAGGGGCGGCAAGATATCCTTGATGCCCGACAGACCGAATACCTCAAGAACTCTGTCATCGTATTCGCCGGTAACCACATTCATCAGGCTGGTGCCGGACATGTCAGTAAGTTCAGCCGCAATATTGCCGGTCATGCGAAACCGTATGTAGTCCTTACACATGAGGACCCACTTGGTTTTTTCCATGACCTCAGGTTTCTCATCACGAAACCATGAAAGTATGGCATTTGGCTGCGCTGCCCAGAGACACTGCGTCGTCATGGGCAGGGCTTTTTCGTTTACGCCATCGGCCATCCACTTGTCGATGTATGACTGTGCGCGCCCGTCCGTGGAGTAGATGGCATTATACACGGGATTCCCATCACCGTCGACCAGGTACACTCCGTTGCCGTGGCCGGCACAAGCCACGCCGGCGATCTCAGATGCATCGACACCTGAAGTCGTGATCACTTCCTTAATCGCATCAGCCGTCGTGCTCCATATCTCGAGCATGTCGCGCTCATCGTAACCGGGCTGCGGCTGGATGGCGTTAACCTTTCGTGAAGCTACGGCGATTTCATTGCCATCAGTAGTGAACAAAGCCGCCTTGGCCATTGTCCCACCGTTATCGACTCCCAACAAATACTTTGACATGATGTCCTCCTATCAGGCCGCAGCTTCTTCCTGCTTCGCCTCGCCTGTATCGTCTTTGAAGAGGGCAACAAAGGCAACGAGCAGGACGGCTGACAATATGGCGGTTATGCCCCAGATATGATTCCAGTCGAACACTCTCGTCAGCACACCATCAACCGTTGCTTCCGTCATGTACTTGCTGATCAGGGCGCCATTAACAAAGTTGCCCACCAGAAGGCCAATGCCAAAGGTGGCGAGGAAGATGAAGCCCTGTGCCTGTGCCTGCATTTCCTTCGGGGCTTTCTTGTTGATGTATATCTGTCCACCCACGAAGAAGAGACCGTAAATCGCTCCATGAATCAGGATCGCCAGGAAATACAGAATGCGCATGTCAAACAGCCCGCCGGCAAAAAATGCAAGGTAGCGTAGCAGCAGGGCTCCAAGACCCAAAAACATTGCCCATCTTACGCCGGCCTTGGCAAGCAGGAGAGGCGTGAGCATCAGAATGAAGAACTCGGCGGCCTGTCCCCAGTTCATGGTAATCGTGATGTAGGCAAACCCTTTGTCCTGCAGAAATACGGAGCAGTAGGACCAGTAGATACTGAAAGGAATCATGGCAAGTACAGATACGATGATGAAGATTGTGAAATTTCTGTCTTTCAGCAAGGTCATCGAGCGCAGTCCCAATGCATCAACAACAGAAACAGGCTGACCCTTTGCAGGTGGTGGCGTTTTAGGCAGCATAAGGGCTACGCCGGCCGCCACAATGCTTGCTCCCGCACCGCAAAGAAGAGGAATACTTGTTCCGTCAATTTTCACGCCGAAGGCTTTCATTGCAACAAAGCTGAAGATGCCAGATGCAAACCACCCGAAAGAACCAAATGCTCTTATCTGAGGGAAGAGCTCGGACGGACTGTTCGACATCGCGATGGAGCTCGTGAGCCCCCATGTAGGCATATAGCAGAACATGTAAAGTAGCAGCATGAAAAACAGTGCGGTCGGGTTGGTTTGTTTAGATGCCAGAAAGAGCAGGACGCCCCCCAACGCATTCACTGTGAACAGCACTTTCTCGCTGTTGAAATGCCTGTCGGCAATCATGCCCACAATGGGTGAGACCAGGCACCCGATAGCCATGGAGCTGACGATTAGAGCCATCTGAAAGCCATCGCATCCTATCTGACCCGCGTAGGCTGCCAGCTGCGGAAAGAATGCCGCAAACAGCATGAACTGCAGAAACATCATGAGGCTCAGCTTAATTCGTGTTCCCATAGACATTTTCACTTCTGTCATCTCGTCCCTCCTCTTTGTGTTGATCGCATCTCTAACCGCGTTCTTCTTTTTCTGCTCACTTATTGATCCCGCGCGTGCCCAGCGCGTGTATCAGCGCATCATCAATCCACCCGTTGCATCCAATGTCGTTCCCGTCATGAAGCTGGATGCGTCCGACGCAAGGAACACCACAATATTGGCAATTTCTTCCGGCTCCGCGATCCGCCCCATAGGAATACGGGACAAGTAGAAATCCTTCTTCTGCTCCCAGAGTCTGGCAACCATCTCGGTCATAACCATACCCGGCGCAACCGCATTCACACGAATACCTTCACTAGCCGTCTCACGAGCAATTGCAACGGTCATCGAGTTCAGGGCTCCCTTGCTGGAATCATACGGCAGATGCCCGGACGTGGAGCCCAGAAATGCAGCCTGGGAGGAGATGTTGACCACATTGCCCGTAATGCCCTTCGCCCGCAATTGCTTCACGAAGTGCTGCGTTGCAAGAAACACACCGGTGACATTGACAGAAAAGGTGAGTTCCCACTCCTCTTTCGTATACGAGTCAAGAGGGCCTCCCGGACAGTAGGCCGCATTGTTTACCAGTATATCAACCTGCCCGTATTCCGCTTCCAACGCATCAAACATCGGCGCGATTTCAACAGCTGTGCCCACGTCCCCGGGAACCGCAATCGCTGCCGCACCGGGATACTGATCGGTATTGATTTCTGCAACCAGTGCTTCTGCCGCATCTTTGCTCTTGCGGTAGTTCACGCCCACTTTCATGCCTTCGGCAGCCAGTGCCCTGCAAATCGCCACGCCAATGCCACGCGATCCGCCAGTGACGAGGGCCACTTTGCCTTCAAGATTCAGTTTCATCGTTGTGCTCCCTTTCTACGGAACCAGAACCACTCGCAGAGCTTTTCCGGTCTTCATCAGCTCATATGCCTTCATAATATCATCAAGCTTCATGATGTGTGAGGCGAGCTGCTCCACCGGAAGCAGCCCCCTGGCAATCATGTCAACAGCGGCCGCCACATGCTCTGGACGGGAATCGCTGGTTCCCACCACACGAAGCTCCCCGTAATGAAGCACCCGACTGTCCAAAGACAACATGTTTCTGCCCACCGGCAGGGACGCAAAAAGGCACACCGTACCATGCTTCCGGCACAACGATAACGCCTGCTCCTGCGGTTGTGCAGCCGGAGCAGCCACAATCACCACATCAGCACCTATACCATCGGTAACACTCTTGACGAGTTCCTCAAGATCTTGCGTGCCCGGATTGACGAGATGGTCAAAGCCAAATACTTCACATTGCTGAAGCCGTGACTCGTTAATCTCTGACATGATGATCGTCGAAGCGCCCATGCCACGTGCCACACACGCATTCATGATCCCCATAGGGCCCGCCCCCATCACAAGAACGGTATCGCCCTCTTCAATATTGCACTGTTCACAGGAATTCACCGCGCAGCTCACCGGCTCCGCCAGGGCAGCATGCTCCGGCTTGACCCCAGCCGGCACCTTGACAACATGACCGTTGTCCACGGCGCGGTTCGGAATCACCACGAATTCCGCCATACCTCCAGGGTAGCTGAACCCCATGGGGGCGACATCAACGCAGAGATTCGCAAGCCCCTTGCGGCAATATACGCACTCGCCACAGGAAATCGAAGTGGCCATCACCACCCTATCACCCACCGAAAAGCCGGACGTCTCAGGACCCATTCCATCAATGATGCCTGTAAACTCATGCCCGATAACCATCGGCGGCTTGATGCGTGGATTCCCAACATGGTAGGCCTTCAGGTCGGATCCGCATACCGCACAGGCATCCACCTTGACAAGGATCTCCCCTTCTTCACAAAAGGGAACCGGAACATCCTCAACCCGCTCATCTTCCGGTGCATGGAAAACAACTGCTTTCATCCGGGGCTCCTCTATTCTTTACTTCGCTCTTTCAAAACTGTCCGTGTGGTTTCTTGTCTAACCATCTTCTTTGAAATGGGTTAGCGACCGTGTCGTCCTCTCCCCCCGTCCTTCATGTTCTTTCCGGAACGAATGACAGCTTCCTGTACTCCAAATGCCTCACTGAGGCAAGGTTTAGATGATCTCTATCCTGTATGTCGTCTCATATGTGTCATTCGCGGCCAGCGACATGATTCCTTCTTTTGTCGTAAATTCGCCATCGGTGGCTTCATTATCGGGTACTCCGTACCACGGTTCTATGCAGGCGAACTGAACACCGGGTGGCCCCCACAGACCAAGAAAAGGCATGCCGTCTGTGATCACTTTAATCTGTTTGCTATTGCGACTGTTGCGAATCGACACTTCTTTTGACGCCGGGTTCTTAAGAATGATTGCCGCCTGTTCAAAGAGCTTCCTGGTGATGAAGATCTGCCGGCTGTTGTCGAATACCGGTGCCGTCTTATTCAAGGTGAGACCGGCACCAAAGAAGTTGCGCTCAATCGTCTCTGACTCGCTGAAATGATAGTAGTAATGCTCAATATGTCCGCCGGCGAATGGCATGTTGAATGCCGGGTGGGATCCGATGGAGAAGAACATGGTTCCGCTGCCGGTGTTGCGGACTTCATACCTGACAGCAAGACAATTATCGCAGAGACTGAAATGCGCCCTCAAGACATAGTCAAATGGGTACATCTCTCTGGTTTCTGCCGAAGATACAGTCTCAAACGATGCCGTCGTGCTGCCGGAATTGATCAATGCCCATTCGGCCTTTCTCACCAGACCATGAGACGGCATGGAGTATTCCTTGCCGTTGAAGGTGTAATGGCCGCTCTTAAGTCCGCCGATGATGGGGAAAAGTATGGGTGCGGCACCGCTCCAGTACGCAGGATCGGACTGCCACATATACTCGATTCCGGTCGACTTTTCTTGAATGCTCTTAATCTCAGCGCCTGTCTGCGCGATTCGAACACTCAGCGACGGACTTGTCAATGTGACACTAGTAGCCACCTTCCCCCTCTTGTCCTGTTACGATCGCAACGCTTGAGACGGCGCCGATTCGGTTTGCGCCGGCAGCCAGGATTGCAACGGCGCGTGGATAGTTTCTCATCCCACCGCTCGCCTTCACGCCGAAGCCGGGCCCGACAGTCCGCCGCATCAGGGCGATGTCTTCCGGTGTCGCTCCACCACCGGCAAATCCCGAACAGGTCTTCACAAAATCAGCACCCGCCTTCTTGGAAAGCTGGCACGCGATCACCTTCTCGTCGTCGTTCAACAGGCTGGTCTCGATGATGACCTTCAAAACCGTGTTGCTTCGAGTTGCCCGACGCACGGTACGAATATCTTCTTCGACCAACTTCAAATTCCCGGACTTGAGTGCTCCCACGTTGATCACCATGTCCAGCTCGTTGGCCCCGTCGGCAATACAGCGTCTTGCCTCAAACGCCTTGGCGCGCGAATCCATCTGCCCAAGCGGGAAACCGATGACGGCGCACACGTTGATGCCCGTCCCCTGCAATTTCTGCGCCACGTACTTCACCCGACCGGAGTTTACGCAAACGGAACAGAACTTCCACTGAATCGCCTCTTCGCAAAGTTGGTCGAACGCTGCGTCCGGGGCATCGGCCTGCAACATGGTATGATCGATATACTTGGCAAGCGCTGCCGGGGCTGATCCCGCAAGGGCGCCACCGCTCTGCTGGCTTATGCCTTCGGGTACGTTAAGTCGTTTGATCACTTCGCTCGTGATTTTCTCTATGAGAGCTTTCTCGTCCATTTATCTATCCCCAGGTGTATTGTTTGTTTTCAGAAAAGTTCACGTTACAAACGACGACCTCTCAGCCGCCATAACCTTATTTATACTGGTCCAGCGCCGTCCATCTGAGAAGCGCAACTCCAGCCATGTTCTGGCCATTTCGCAAAGCTCCCCGTTGTTGTGGAACGGGCCACCCATTGTCATTACATTAGCGTTGATATGTTCCCGGCTGTTTACGGTTGATCTCATGTCATAACACAGGGCGGCTCGTACGCCCTTTATCTTGTTACAGACAATAGAAGAAGCGATGCCATCAGCATCAAGAACGATACCACGCTCGCAACTTCCGCCAGCCACCTTCTTTGCAACGTCAACCGCAACGTCGACGCAGTCCTGCCCGGGTCCGGCCGTAATCGAAACCACGTGATAGCCCAGACTCTCCAAGTATGTTTCAACCGCCGTTCCGCCATCCATGGCCGATGACCCTATGCCCAGAGCCACATGCCGAACGTCATCTTTCTGGTTTACAGATACTTCACGTGTGGCCGTATCGGGCGAGAGATCAAGACTTCCGCCCTGAGTGCTTTCCGTGATAGTCGCAACCACGCTTTCAACAATTTTCTCTATGTCGATGTCCGTCACAGATCCGTTACTCCAAGCCATCCATTGCGATCTGATCAACAATACCCGCTACCACAGCCCGTATCGTAAAAATCTCCGGTTCTTCCAACAGCATTCTGGCTGATCCACCTTCATCCAGGATCACCACGGTATCACCCACGCCCGCCTGCACACCGTCAACCGCCAGAAAGGTCTTACCGTTCGGGCTGCCATCGGGATCGATGGGCTGGACAACGAGCATCTTTATGCCCTTGTAGTCGCTGATCTTGTGGTCCGAAACCACGTCCCCGATTATCTTGGCAAGGATCATAACTTGCTATTCCTTCTCAAGGTCAATGTGGTCAACAATACCGAATATGGCTACGTCGCCCGGCTGGAACCATTCGTTATAAGCACGCGCGGCTTCTTTTGAAGACTCGTAGAATACCACATCGCCTTCGCCGGACTGAACAGGGTCCATGGCAACCAGTACATCGCCGATCTCGTTCTGTTCTTCGTCCAGCGGCTGTAGAAGTAGAAGCTTGATGCCTTCAAGGCATTCGAGCTTCTGCGTGCTCACAACCGTACCGACGACTTTTGCCAGTTTCATTCCATTCTCCAAAACCCCGCCTGCCGGGCGCGGTCTCTCCCACGATCAAATAATTCTCAGATGATCCACGACCACGCAGCGTCTCTCTCTCGTGAATGTGCGTGCGCGAGTTACGCCTTCGCCGGTCGGACTGGCGATCGTGAAGGACACGTATCCTGCACCACCCACCCCCAGTCCGCAATAGCTTGGCCCGTTCTTAACAAAAATAGAGCAGTTCATCGCTTTCGCCATCTTGGTAAGCTTGGCGATATTGAGCGAATGCATCGTAGCCGTGTGGCGAAATCCGTGTTCGCACTCAACGGCCAGAGCAATACCTTCATCCACGTCGTTAACACGAACAAGCGGGATCACAGGCATCAGCTGCTCGGTCCAGACAAGAGGATGCTCGCGCGTTACCTCGCACAGCAGTATGCGGGTGGAAGAAGGAACCTGTATGCCCGCTGCAGCGGCGATGACAGAGGCGTCTTTCCCAACAAACTTCTTGTTCGACATGCCCTCGTCGCCCGGTCCGCCGGGTTTGTCAATCACCAGTTTGGTGATTGCATCTGTCTGCATAGCATCCAGTTCGTATGCCCCGTTCTTTACCATTTCCTGCTTCAAGCGGTCTGCTATGGAAGCAACGGCGATCACTTCCTTTTCGCAAATACAAATGATGTTGTTGTCAAAACTGGCCCCGTCAACGATGCTTTTTCCGGCCTTGTCCAGCTCCGCAGTCTCATCCACCACGCAGGGCGGATTGCCGGGTCCGGCGCCGATAGCTTTCTTTCCGCTGTTCATGGCTACCTTGACCACGCCGGGCCCACCGGTTACGACAAGCAGCCGAACGGAAGGATGCTTCATCATCTCCTGGGCGGACTGAATCGTGGGATTGCCGACACCTGTGAGGACGTTGCGCGGCCCGCCCGCCTTGATGATGGCATCATTCAGGATGGAAATGGCCAGGCAAGAAGACTTCTTCGACACAGGGTGAGGATTGAAAACTACCGTGTTACCGGCAGCGATCATTCCGATTGCATTGCTGATGACCGTGGCCGTCGGGTTGGTGCAGGGAATGATGGACCCGATAACGCCATACGGAGCATGCTCGAGCAGCGTCAAACCGTGATCATCCGTCCAGACCTTAGATTCGAGATCCTCCATACCTGGAGTGCCGGTTGCGGCGACGGTGTTTTTCGTTATCTTCGTGTCCAGTCTACCAAACTCGGTCTCTTCAAGAGCGGTCCGGGCAATGAGTTCCACGTTCTCCAGAACAGCTTTCCGCATCTCGCTAATCATGTTTCGGCGGATGTCCAGTGACAGAGCCGAAAGATCATTGTAGGCAACCTCCGCGGCGGCGACGGCACTGTCAATGTCGAGGAATATGCCGGTCCCGATGCCTTCGCCGTGACCAGCGGTTGCTGGTGCAGCAGCCTTGCTGTCGTCCCCCAGGTCAAGTCCTCTCACAACGCTGGCGACTATTTCCCGTACGCTCTGTTCATCAATGGCCATTGGTCTGCCTCGATTAGCTATTTCTTGTAGGCGACCACATCGCCTTTTCCAATCAGGTCAATGATACCCAGGATGGAAGCATCTATGGGCCGGTCGGTTGTTCTTTCGGTCTGACGGTTCGGACTCCCCTGGGCCATCATGACCATGTCGCCGTGTCCGGCACCAACCTGGTCGAGCGCGACATAGAAATCGTTCTTCACGGCTCCATGTTCGTCGCACTTGTTGATGAGAAGGTACTTCGCTCCGTCAACTTTGTCGGCCTTCTGGGTCGCTACGACCGTTCCCGTTACCATTCCAAGTATCATGCGTCTGTGGCCTTATTATAAACGTAATCGCCATCAATCTCGATAGCGTCAACGATAGCCGTAATTGTGGCGTCGGAGGGTTTGCCTTCCGTTGCGTCTGTGTAACGACCGCAACTTCCCGTGGCATAGAAAACAATCTCGTGTATGCCGGCGCCTGCACCGTCAATCGCCACGATGTATTCCTTCTTCCCTTTCATAGTGGCGGGATCAATCTTCTCGACGAGAAGGAACTTCCCGCCTTCAAGTCGCGGCGATTTCCGAGAAGCCACCACGGTTCCCAGTACACGTCCTAATATCATGATCCGCCCTCAACTGGATCGCAGGCATAAACCGACCACAAGGTGCGGTCGGTGTATGCACTACGAGACACTTATTTCTTAGGTGTACGGCCAAGCGGCAGTGCCACGTCGACATTATTGTGCGGGCGCGGGATCACATGAGTGGATACCATTTCGCCAACACGTTCAGCACCACGTGTGCCTGCTTCAAGCGCAGCGCGCACAGCAGCAACATCACCTCTGACGATTGCAGTCACATAACCGCCACCGATCTTCTCGTACCCTACGAGCTCCACCTTTGCGGCCTTGACCATTGCATCCGAGGCCTCCACCATCGCGGCAAAACCTCTTGTTTCTATCATTCCCAACGCATCTGTCTGATCAACTGCCATTGTTTCCTCCTGGCTCTTTTTTTGGCTTCTGTAAGACTACTTAACAGAAGCAATGTCTACCTGTTTTACAATTGCTCGCATGATGACAACCATGCCCGTCAAATTACACGTCATTTTCCGCTTAAACTTTCGCATAGCTTTCGCGAGGGTTTCAAAGATGCTACTTTTCGCTTGCATATGCAAGGGTTTTTTCTTAAGTTTTGCGAATTCTTGGGTCATTGGGGCTTTTAGTACCTGTTTTTTAAGGGAAAAGCTATTTTTTCACAATTTAACCGGGCATAGCAAACATGTCATTAGTAGATTCAGTACGCGATGCAGGAATCATCGGATGTGGCGGGGCGGGTTTCCCGACGCACGTCAAGATAGATTCGAAGGCAAGCCAGGTTTTTGCCAATGGTGCTGAATGTGAACCCCTGCTCAATTCAGATCAACGAATCATGGAGCATCAGGCCGACGAGTTGATCGAAGGTCTGGCTCTGATAATGAAGCACGTTGGTGCGGGCAAAGGCTATGTGGGTCTGAAGAAAACATACAAAGACTCTATTGCCGCGCTAACCGTCGCTATCAAAAAAGCGGGGTTCAACATCGAGCTGGGCCTTCTCGATAGCTGCTATCCTTCCGGCGACGAACACATCATGATCACCGATCTTACCGGCAAGATCGTTCCCGAGGGCGGCATTCCCCTTCAGGTTAGCGCCCTTGTCAGTAATGTGCTGACGATGGTTCAGGTGGCACAGGCGGCCAAAGGACAACCTGTCACTGAGCGGGCCGTTACGTTGGTGGGTGAAATTTTCAAGCCGCAGGTGGTAAACGTTGCTATTGGAACACCGATACGTGATCTGATCGAATTCGCAATACCACTCGTTCCTGTTGAAGATATGGTCGTCATAGCCGGCGGCCCGATGATGGGGCCGATTGTGAACATTGACGATGTTGTCAACAAAACCACCTCAGGACTGCTCTTTCTTCACAAGGACCACCCGCTGGTTCAGATCCGCAGCATACCGATGGACGCAATGGTGCGGCGTAGCGTCGCAGCCTGCTGCCAGTGCAGAATGTGTACAGACGCTTGTTCCCGCTACATGCAAGGCCACGATATCGAGCCTCACCTGATGATGAGGGTGCTTGCCTACAAGATGGACACCCCAACCCGGGGCATGACAAGTGCATTTATATGCTCACAATGCGGACTATGCGAATTTGCCTGCCCTATGGATCTTAGCCCCAAACGGGCTTATGCGGATATATTGAAAAACCTACGGGCCGCAGGTTTGAAAAATCCGCATACGAAAACCCCGCTGGAACCCCACGAATTCAGGGAGTTTCGTAAGATTGCAAAAGACCGACTTACAAAGCGATACGGACTGACAAAGTATGACAGTCATGACCTGAGGCTCACTCAGTTCCCGACACCTCCGGTCGTCAGACTGTCACTGACCCAGGCAATTGGTGTGCCGTCGAAGCCGGTCGTTGCGATGGGGGACAAGGTCGTTAAAGGCACTTTGATAGCAAGAATCCCCGAGGGGAAACTTGGTTCAATGCTTCACGCTTCAATAGACGGAACAATAACTGACATTTCCGATGAACATATCACCATAGAGGGTGCGAAATGAGACTACCGGCGATCGGCATGATTGAGACCAACAGCATCGCCAGGGGTATTGTGGTGCATGACGTGATGCTGAAAAAAGCACACATAAACGTCGTGCAGTCGAACACGATATGTCCAGGCAAATACATTGTGTTTATCCAGGGGCACGTGGGGGACGTCGAGGAAGCCATGGCAGACGGGCTTGAACGCGGAGGAAGTACCGTCGTTGACAGCTTCTTCATCCCCAACATCCGGCAGGAAATCTTTCCGGCACTGGCCGGGGGCAACATGGAAATGGATGTGAATTCCGTAGCCATAGTTGAAACGTTTTCGGTTTCCAGCAGTATCGTACTTGCGGACATGGCGCTGAAAAGGAATGAGGTGAAGCTGCTGGACCTTCGCCTTGCTGCCGGACTGGGCGGGAAGGCATTCTTCCTTCTTACGGGTCCTCTTTACGAAATCGAGGAGAGCGCAAGACATCTTCAGGAGGAAGCAGAACCAGGAATGCTGACCAATATTGAAGTTATCGCCGCGCCCCATGAAGGACTGTGCGAAGCGATCGGCGGACGGATAATGTGAGCGTGCGGAATCAAACGCACAGAAAGCGGAAAACAGCATGATTAATCGTCGCAAAGATATGAGCGTCCAGGTTCGCCCTGAAATGAAGGGTGGACAGGGAGAAGTCACCGTTCTGCATATGGTGGATTGTGACAACCTGCCCAACATCCGGTTCGTAGGCGAAATGACCATTCCCGAAAATGCGGGTATTGGAACGCATGGTCACGATAAAGAAACCGAGTACTACGTCATAATGGAAGGTATCGGCATTGTGACGGAAGCAGACGGTGACCACAAAGTGGGAAAGGGCGAAATCGTCATTACCGGTGGCGGAGCCACGCACGCCATTCGCAACGGCGGACACACGCCGCTGAAGGTTCTGGCCTTTATTGTTATGGGTTAACCCCCATCACTCCATCACTCCTCCATTCTATGGGATGCTACTGAAAGTAATTCATTCGATGTTCGATGTTGAATGTTCGATGTTCGACGTTCGATGCCCAGTCAGCTTACGCAAGTCGCTTGACTCGATGCGACAGAATGCATTTGATGGGTTGCCTCTTTCTCCAATGGCCCAAAGGACCGACCCCATCACTCCATCACTCCTCCATTCTATGGGATGCTACTGAAAGTAATTCATTCGATGTTCGATGTTGAATGTTCGATGTTCGACGTTCGATGCCCAGTCAGTAGCGCGGCCCCGCTGCTGCGGGGCCAGCGCCCCCCACAAGCCATGCCCTCCGACCCTTGCCAAGCCGAAGGCATGGTCCGACCTCCATCCTCTGCCCTCAGGCCGGGACGGCCTGGGGCTACCCCCCACAACATTCATCTTCATTCGATGTTCGATGTTCGACGTTCGATGTTCGACGTTCGACGTTCGATGTTCGACGTTCGATGCCCCGTCACCGAATCCGCCTGCCCCTCCCATGATGGTTGAAAACAAAACAGCCGTCCTGTCTGTTCAGATACAGACGAGACGGCTGCTTCTTAATCGCATAAGCTATTTCGTCTTTGCCTTTGCGTTCTCATTGATACTTTCCAGCGTCTGTACTGCTGCAGCTGAAGCGTAATCGATCTCGGCTTCCGGACCACTCATGATGAGGCGGCCTGTGGCACCGAACGGCCTGATGCTGTTAAGTTTCACCTGGGCTGCTTTCAACGCTTCGTTGCAAGCAAGGACAAGATATGCCGCCGGCGTTGTTTCCAGAATCAGTACCGATTCGCCTGCCACAATCATGTGTCCCCTGCCGAGTCCTGTGAACGAAATGGCGTGATCCTGTTCCACGGAACGGATGGTCTTGTTCGTCACCAGTTTCACCGCAGCGCGATCCCCTTCAGTCAGGCCCGCAGCCTCCAGTACAACTTCCCCTGCCTGACGCACTTCGCCCTGGTCAGCATGATGCACCTGCATGAGGCCATAGATTCGCTCCGTTACCACAGAACCAAGCCTCACGCTGGTCTTCTTAAGCGCATGGTCGATCATGGTGTGAATTTCCATGGCCGGTGCAATCTCAAGCATCAGAGCCGAATCGTATTCGGCCGGATCATAGACCCGATTGTCCTTGGCGATGAATTGTGCGAGCTGCGGCTGCAGGCTGTCGATGAATGTGTATGTTCTTAGTTCAAATGCCATTTCTTACTTCCTCCGGTTGTTCGGTTTTCAGTTGTCTATCCCAGATGGAGCCGACCGCCCCCGGTCGGTAAGCACGACGGCGGACCGCCATCTCCAAGGGAGTCATTGGTTCGTTTAATGCATCTCCCTGCCGCCAGTCACATTGATGGCCTGTCCCGTCATGTAATCAGCGCCCTTGGACGCCAGAAAGACAGTAACCGCCACCACATCATCAATGCTCGCCAACCGCTGAAGCGGAATCTTCGCGCTGAACTTCTTGATCACTTCTTCGCGCGGCATCTCCAGATTCTCAATGTAGCCAGCCGATACGTTCTTCCACACTCCCGTGCTGTCGGTGATTCCCGGACACAGGCAGTTTGAGGTGATCCCGTCATTGGCCAGCTCAAAGGCCAACGACTGAGTAAAACCGATGACAGCAGCCTTCGCGGCGGAGTAATGACTCATAATCGCCGATCCGGTTTTGCCGGACTTGGACGAGAAGTTGATGATGCGGCCATACTGACTGGCCTTCATCAGGGGAACGACGGCCTTGGTAAACAAAAACGTCCCTTTGCAGTTCACCGCAAACATCTTGTCCCAGTCATCACCGGAAATGTCTTCGACGTTACCCTGCCCCACGATACCCGCCACGTTCACCAGAACATCCACCTTGCCATTGAACGCCGCAGCCGCAGCTTCAACACAGGCTTTGACCTGTTCTTCGTTGGTCACATTGGCAGCCATGCCCTGACTTCCGCTTCCAATCTCCTGCACCGCTGCAGCCACCTGATCTTCATCAAGGTCTGTGACAAACACATTAGCGCCGCTGGCTGCAAACTCCCCGGCAATCCCTTTTCCAATGGCGCCGGCTGCGCCGGTCACCAGTACTGTTTTATCATCAAATCTCAAATCCATTCTTCGCCGACCTCTCTTCCTTTCGCCCACAGCTCACACACTATTCGTCCGCAGGACTGATATTTCTTTTAACTCTTCGTTACTGTTACGCCTCTATTGCCAAGCTCCGTACATGCGTCATCTGTAATTTCACTGTCCGTAACCAGTTGCTTTACCTCGTCAATGGGCAATATCCTCGAAAATCCCACCGTTCCATACTTGCTGGAATCTGCCAGAAACGTGGCCTCGTCGGCCTGCTTTACCATTTTGCGGACCACCTCGGCCAGCTCTCCAAGATGCGCCGTAACACCCCCCTGCAGCGAAAAACCATCCGTTCCAAGGAAAGCTCGTTTCACATGGAACTGCTCAAGCTCTCTCAAGGTGACGCCCCCTACCATCGCCTCCGCAGAAGGCGTAAATTTGCCACCCAGAAACACAACATCAACCGACGGGTTCATCCTTATATACGGCAAAAGGAGCGTCGAGTTTGTTACAATGTGAATGTCACGCTTTCCAAGCAGATATCTCGCCACGAGTGCCGTAGTCGTGCCGGCAGAGATCATGATGTGATCACCATCGCTGACCATTTCGGCAGCTACACGGGCTATGGATTCTTTCTTCTCAACGCTCTCTCGCTGCCGCTCCAGAATCCCCGGATGAAATGTCGGGACCGCACCGCCGCGCGTACGCAGAACAAAGCCCTTTTCAGCAAGGGATGTCAGATCACTGCGTATGGTGACCTCGGAAACTCCGAAGCTCTTGCTCATGGCGGATACCGAAAGGGAATTGTCCTCACGGACAAGCTCCAATATCTGTTTTTCGCGCTCTGTTAGATTGATTGACATTTTCGTATTGATTTCGATTTTCTTACGAACTAGTTTTATTTATATTTCGTGACGGTGATGATTTCAAGTGGTAAATTGCGAAAAATGGTCGATGACTAGTAGGTGGCGACACCAGAAATGCTGAAAGGTCGTTGCCGACGGACTGACTATCAACTATATATACCGCATAGTGCAAGATAATGAAAGTAACACGAGCCCGGTGACGGTACAGACGGTTCTCTTGATGCTCCGTCAGTAGAGAACCAGCAAATGCGGGAAAGGATTCATGATGCGGAAATTGTTTCTTACAACCTGCCTACTCATTTCAACGTCGATATTGCCAGCCGAACTGGAGGAATACCATAACAACCTCACTCTCTTCCAAGAGAAATGTTTTAATTGCCACGATATGGAGTTCCACTTCTGGCCGCGATCATTCAAAAGCTGGCAATTGACCGTCGAAAATATGCGCACCTACGCGTATGGAGATAACGCCTTTTCAAAAGATGACGGGCTGCGTATCGCCGAATTTCTTTCAGAATACGTTGCAGAAGGAGAGCTGCTCAAACCCGAAACTGAACAGATACAGCCCGAGCCTCCGCCGCAGGAAGATCTTCCTCCCGTTGAACCCGAGCTGCTTGCGGTCACTGAACCGCAGACCGAGACACCATCCGAGACAGCCGCACCCATGGCCGTTGCTTCAGAAGAGCCCACTGCGCCCCTCGCCGCAGTCACCATGAAGCCGACACAACCATCAATAAAGATTCCTCTGAGAAAGCGCATCTGGAATCCTTCCAGAAACGCCCTGCGGGGCGCCAGGACGTCAGGCTATCTTTCGGTAATTTTCCTGACCGGCTTACTGCTCAGTGGATTCAATCGAAAGAGATTGAAACGACGCTTCCGCAAAATTCACGTCGTGTTGGCTCTGGGACTGTTCCTGTCCTTGTCTACCCACGGCATCATCTATATTGCCAAATACGGGACACCCAGCGTCACCTGGTACTGGTTCGGCCTGATAGGCTTCATAGCCCTGGTTACAACCGAAATACAAGGCATTATCAGAAAACGCTTCCACAAAGGATTGCTTATTTCGCACATTATGGGCGCTTGCTTCGGCCTCAGCCTGAGCATCCTCCACTGGATCTGGGCCTGGCTATAACCGCATAACCCCATCGCAAAGCAGCAAAGAACCGACACAAATGGCCACAATCTCAATTGACACCATTCTGTAATCGCTGTAGAATATACATCATGAAAAGAACGCAAATACAGATTCCAGACCGGCTTTATGCCTTGGCGAGGGATGTCGCAGCTCAAAAAGAGATATCAATGGCTGAGCTCGTCAGACGCGGACTTGAGTATATGATTGCGGTAACGCACGGAACTGAAAAAGAGCAGCAAGAATGGAAACTGCCGCGCGCGCACGCCTTGAGCAGCAATGATCCTTTTTCTGAGCCATACTGGCGCGAACAACTCCACACAGAACGACTGCGAGTCGCTGAAACCACCGAAACATACAGCCCGAGCAGTGAGGAGGATGCATGATATCATGCGACACAAACGTCCTCTTTGCAGCCTGTGATTCCACGTCACCACTACACGCTTCGGCACGGAAATTCCTGAACAAATTTAGCCAACGTGACGACTTCTGTCTCTGCGAGCAGGTTCTGATGGAACTCTACTGCCTCCTCCGCAACCCGACAGTGTGTAAAGCTCCCCTGTCTGCGAAATCCGCAGTCAGCGTTATTCAAGGGTTTCGCTCGAATCCCCATTGGCGAATCGTAGATGTCATGCTGGAGAACACGATCATGACCAATGTCTGGCACCACGCAGGAACAGAAGCGTTTGCCTACCGGCGTATCTTCGATGCCAGGCTGGCTTACACCCTACGCCATCATGGTGTCACCCATTTCGCAACGCGCAACGAAAAGGACTTCCATAATTTTGGTTTCGAGCAGGTCTGGAGTCCGCTGCACCCAACCCCTATTCTAAAGTAGGCATGGCAATTTCGCCGCGAAGCTGCGCCTCTCCGCCTTCCTTGGAGTAAACTCCATAGAAGTTTGAACAAGAATCGAGCCATACCGTAATCCTGCGCATCTCTTCCTCGGTCAGCTTGACGTCGTGATGGCCCTTTTCAAGCATCTGGTAAAGCTTCGATGCTTTTGCGCCGAATTTACCTGGAATCGTGCGATAAGAGTCACCATAACTCCAGAATGCGAGGTTGATAAGATTATCGTATGACCGATAGACTTGCGTTCCTCTCAGGTTTCTGCTCTTAACAATTTCTCGATCAAGCAGTGGTGCCTGCTTACCCTTGATAGTCTTTGCCGCAAGTTTCTTGTTGTGTTCGGTATGACAACCCACACATTTCTTATCCAGCACCGGCTGGACAAGCCGCGGATAACTGAATGGATTCGTTCCGTCAGCCTCCGGCTTTGGAATCGAAGGCTTACGCTTTAAAGCAATGGCCACCTTCTTCGGCGGAACAATGGCCTTTGCCTTTGGCTCGTGACAACCCTGACACGTGAGCATCTCGCCTGGCTGGACCCATGTGGCCGAGCGCATGGATTGAATAGCCAGCCCGTCCTTGTCCAACGCCTGAAAATACACTTCCCTGAGCGCGGGAACTTTGAAGTAAGCGCTTCCGTCTTCCTCAACAGGGACTGTCCCGATAATCCTGCGTGCCAGGTTCACAGAATCCCCCGCTTCCGCTATACGCCGCCCCGTTTCATGCGGAGGCCTGCCCGAGGGCACGGCCATTGAATAGGTTTGATAAATTCGCAGGGCCTTAATCTCCGTTCCCTCCGGCCATTCTTTGAGACTGTCATAAACATTCATGACAGCCATCGTTCCTTCTTTAGAGGGATTCTTCGCCAGGCGCTCACTCTTTTCAGGAACAACCGGTGGTTTTTTTCGCGCCCTGAGCGGCATCGGGCTGAGTGACGCGACTTCCGGGTCCCTGTACACCAGCACCTTGTTACCAAAGGCATCAACGATGTATATACCGTAATTGCCAGGCTTGTGCTTCTGCCCCTGCCTACCGCCACCTGCTCTCATGCTCGAATCATAAACACACAAATAATAGTTCTCACTCAACGGCCAGGGTGTACCGTATACCTGCCTGCCACCCTGACTTTCCGGGAATGCAATATCAGGGGTAATACGCTTCACAGGCGCCATTGCATCGTCATCAGGGATACTGGGATCGTATATAATCAGCGATCCATAAGCCTGGCCATGGTGCGGTGCCGCTGTGCCACTGATCTTGTGCGAGCCGGGAATTGAACGCAAATCCATTTCCATGTCTGCACGCTTGTTCTTTATTGAAAAGTTTCCATGCATAGCCCGGGAATCACGCCCGTCCGGAGTCATGATCCATGGGTGATGCGCGGTGCATCCATGCCTGTCCACATAATCCCAGCGCGTATAAAGAATCATCCCGTCATGCGTCACACTCGGATGCCATTCGTTGTTTTCATGAGGACTCATCATCCGAATGTCCGATCCGTCAGGCTTCATATCATATACCGTGTATGAAGGACATTCCCTGCCGCAGCGCAGGTAACCGCCGCGCCTTTCACTGATGAATGCGATTCTTCCATTGGGCAATGGACATGGATCAAACTCGTTCCAGGTTCCATCCGTCAATTGTTCAAGACCGGACCCATCAACATTCACCTTAAAAATGTGATAACACCTGCCCCTGTGCCAGTGTCCGTCCTCACCGTGCCTGAGATGCGTGATATGCCCCTTGTCGCCAGTGCATTCAACATAGGCGAAATAAATGGTCTTTCCATCATAAGAAAGTTCAGGCGAAAGAAACCCGCCTGTCTCAAGCTTCGTCCCCTTGAGCCTCCCCTTCTCCACGGCTAAGTCCGTAAGGATGTTCTTCTCCTCAGGCTCATCACCGAACGGATCGGAAAGCACAAACACACCACCACCGGGAACAGCAAACTCTCCGTAATACTGGTCGCACATATGATTGAACCGTGAGCGCTGACGCTTGATGAAAAGGAGCTTGTCAAAATCCAACAGTGGATTCTTGAAAGCAATCTCGCGCCTGAGTACGTGTACTGCCGTGAAGAGTTGCTTTCTTTTCTCCGCATCGCCGACAGCAGTCTTTTCCGCTTCGGCTTCAAATTGTGCCAGAGCTTCTTCTTCCTTTTTCAGCTCGGGTGCCTTCTTCATTCCCTTGATGTCATCAAGAAGCGCCCTCGTACGGCGCAGAATAATATCGAGTGGATCTTTATCCGTATCGAGTATTGATGACGATTCATTAAACGTCTCGGTTTTGTATCTCTTGAAGCGCCCGACATTCTTGATGTCTGCCGCTAATACGTTATACGCGACATCCGGCTCGGATACCGGCGGCACGATGGCATGACTTTTCTTCAGCCCGGTTGCAACACGTTTGCCTGCTGTACCTTTGAATTCGACATCCTTAGCAATAAGCTTCAGCTCAGCAACAGAGGTATAGACTTTACTGTTCTTTATTTCAGAAAGCGCACGCAGAATCACATAGCGCCCTTTAGTGGCTGAAAACTCTATCTTCTCATCCGTAGTGCAAGATGCATGCTTGAATACACCCTTGGAAACAGGCTTGCCCGGCTTCTTGATGTCATTACAGACATAGAACTCATAATCTTTGATCGTGCCGTTGTCACGTCCCACACGCGGCTGGTAAATGAATCCCGTGAGTTCCTGTTCTGAACCCATATCCATAATCAAGTCATGAGGCATTTCTGTCGCACCGCCGCCTTGCCATTCGCTATGCCACATGGTCTCCGGGTCACCATCCATTGCCCGCCAGGCTTCATAGCCATTAGCCTCACTGTCAGAACTCATCGTGACCACGACTACGCCCTTAGTGGCTTTGTCGGACTTCGCGGTCACCGTCTTTGATAACGCTGATCCAGAAATAAACAGCGACACAAATAGCAACGTATATAACTTATTCTTCATTTCTTTTCCTCAACAGTCGGAAGGTTCTGTCAAAAGTTTACCGCTTTTAACTATCCAACGCTTTATCTATCAGGGAGTTACGGTCAAACTACCGTTCTCTCCCATTTTCAATACAAACATCGAACATTCAACATCGAACATCGAATGAATTACTTTCTTTTGTCGTTTTCTTTTGATGTTTTTATGCTTGTCACAAATATTCTTATCAACTCTTCTGTTTCTTCTAAATTCCATTTATGACTATGCATTACTTCCCCCATTCGATGTTCGATGTTGAATGTTGGACGTTCTCTTATATGTTTTCACTACCATCCCATAGAATGGAGGAGTGATGGAGAGTTGGAGTAATGGGGTCGGTCCTTTGGGCCATTGGAGAAAGAGACAACCCATCAAATGCATTCTGTCGCATCGAGTCAAGCGACTTGCGTAAGTCGTTACGACCCAACACTCCAGTACTCCCGCACTCCAACACTGGCGTCCCTATGGGATGCCAGTGATTTATGACTATGCATTATTTCCCCCATTCGATGTTCGATGTTCGATGTTGGACGTTCTCTTATATGTTTTCATTCTTTTCATCTTATTTTGACAGTCCAGCTGGCACTTTGGCCGCTTCACCATGCATGTAATTTCCTCTGGCCAAAATGCTGACGCCGATCATCAGAACCAAAATGCCCCCGATGATCCATTGAATGCTCTGCTTGCTGGCGCCTTTCCATTCTCCTGTAAGAAATCCATTCACGTTGCCAACCATTATAGCAAATGACATGAAGACCGCATAGCCCACCGCCGCGCCGATTGCGCCAAGCTTGGAGGCGCCGACGCCGTAGAACAGAATCGCGCCGTCGTGCAGACAGGCCATAACCAGTGCAATAAACAGCACCTTGCCGATGCCCGGCGCAGCCAACGTGCCCCACGTCTTGTTCTTGCAAAGCTTGAACACACAATACCCGCAGGCAGACAGCGATCCCCCCCAGAGAATCAGCGCCGACACAACAAACGCAGCGCGCCAACCCGGGTTGCCCTGGGATTCCATGGAAATACGCATGACCTCGCCACCAAAGCCATAGGCCAATCCGTAGCAGGCGCAGAACACGCCGGACAGCAAGGCGACGATCAGCCCCTTGATCAACTTACTTCCTGTGGGCATCTTCTCGCCATCATCGCCGGACGACTGACTCTGACTCTTCAGTATAGCCGCCCGCCCGCAGACCACGACACCAAGAATGCAAACGGCAATGCCGCCGACAATCGTCATGCCATGAGACGTTGCAATCTGATCGGCATTGTGAATAACAAAGCCGCCCAATCCACCGGTAATAATCTGGGCGCCATAATTGATGGCATAGGCCAGGGAAAGCCCGATAAAAGCAAAGCTCATGCCGAGGGTCATGGAGCCGAGGCCCCAGAGAAACCCAAACAGAACCGTCATCTTGACAATACCCCATCCCGCTTCGGCGCAAGTGGCGAAAAGCCCTTCAGCAATAAAGGGAAAGACAGTGGTCGGCAGCAGTATGGCCACGAAGAAAAAGAACGGTCCCCACAATGTCTCCCAGGGAGTGTCCTTCTTTACAAACTTGCTGGGCAGGCCGAACGATCCGCCACAGATGGCTCCAAGCAACAATAGAAGTAAACCGAATCCCTGTGTCTGCATGACGTGTCTCCTTGGTTGATGGTGCAGGCCTTTATCTATCTCTCTTTCGAACTGCCTCGCAACTATTTCTCACACTTCGTCGCTGCGATCACCGGGTGTGCATTCTTGTACGGCACGTACTTCGCTCCCGGAGAATCTATCCTCGGTCGTTCTTTCATGAGCTGTGTAAGGCGTGAAACGCCCTTAACCGTTCTCCTTAAGCGCTTCCAGCATCGCCCTGTAATTCTCAGGCTTTACACCACGGTGGATCGTGTTGCTCGAGGATAGAATGTATGCGCTCTTGCCTGCCTGTAGTATAGCGCCCCGGACTTCTTCGGCAACCTCTTTGCTGGTTCCGGTGCAAAGTGCGCCTTTACAGTCAATATTGCCCTTCAGACAAAGCTTGTCGCCGTATTTCGCCCTTGTCTCATCCAGACGCATGCCCGCACCGGGATCGATGGGGTCCAGGCAGTCGATGCCCGCCTCAACCCAGAAGTCAATCACAGCGCTTATGTCTCCGTCGCAGTGCTTTATGACAAAATACCCCATATCTTTATAGCCCTGGACCACTCGTTCGAAAGTCGGTCCTATGAGCTCCATGTACTGCTCGGGACGGAATAGAAGCCCGTTGGCGTTGGCCACATCGTCCGTTGTAGCGACGATATTGGTACCAAAGCGCTCTTTCGCGATTCGCGCAAGGTCCAGATTGTAGTCTACGGCACGGTTAAGGAGGTCAGTGAAGTGTTCCGGCTCAACCATGAACTGGACCAGGGCCTCTTCGTAGCCAAGCATGTCACGCATGTCGGAAAATCCGTCACGGAGATTCAGGATGAGTGCGCGTTTGTCGCCAAAGCGAACAGCGGCCTTCTCGAGTGTTGCGAAACGGTGCGTGGCCGAGGGGTCTGGAAATGTGTAAGCCCCATGGTTAGTGATATCTTCGACAGGACTCTTTAGTACGGCGGCAATGCAATCACCGGTGAGTTTTCTTGTGGCACCCCACTCGTCGGTGTACGTGTCGTCACTTGAGAAGTCCTTCGTGTAATCGGCGCGAATATTGATGCCGTCAATGTCGAGTGACTCAACAATGTCGATCGGATCGGTTGACCCGGTCAGGTCCTTTCCGATGGTTTCATCGATAAACCACTCAAAGGTTGGCACCCGATCCGGCTCGCCCTTTCGGAGCGCCTGTTCAATTCTTTCTTTTCCTGTCACAAACCCCTCCGGCATATGTAATAACGGCAATCCAAATGCGGCATACCCCATCAATGTTACCGTATACTACACGCCTTAAAGCAATATTTGCCATAGCTAAAACAAGGATAAACATGAAATATCATTATCGCGCATTATTCATGAAGAATGTGCCTGGCCACTGCGAACAACGCAGCAAGCTCGTACATGCCTATTCTTGACAAAAAATGTGTGGTCTGTCATGTAAAGACAAAGGATAATAACGCCCCACCAGTAGACAGCAAAATCATAGTCTCAACGTTTGGATGGGGACATACAACGACAATGGCAAATGTGCCATGCTCACGCTGAAACAGGAGTATGAGATGAACTATCTGATGGCAATTGATTTAGGATCAACCAGTCTCAAGGCCGTGATCTACGACTTGGACGGAAATCTCATTTCATCCTCCTCTCGCCCAACCGAAAAGATCACACCCGACGGCCATCCAGACTGGGTGATCTGGGACCCCGATCAGATCTGGCAGGGTGCCGCCGCCGCCGCCAAAGAGGCCGTGGGCGCCATTGATGATGCCGCACAAATCAAGGCAGTAGCCGTAACCGGCATGGGGATGGATGGCGTCCCCATTGACACCGCCGGACAACATCTGTATCCGTTCATCAGTTGGCACGATTCACGCACAACACCGCAATCCGAATGGTGGAACAAACAGATCGGTGCAGAGAAAACATTTGCCGTCACCGGTTTCCCCACATGGCCCATGACGGCTGCCATGCGCATACTATGGGTCAAACAGCACGAACCCGAGATTATGGCGCGAGCAGACAAGTGGCTGCTCATCGAAGATTTCCTGAATCACAAACTCTGCGGCGTCATCGCGACCGATTTCAGCATGGCCTCATGCATGCTGCTGATGAATCAGGCCAAACGCGAATGGTCGGACGAGCTGCTTGCCGCCTCTGGAATCGAAAACTCCCTGCTGCCCACACCAAGACAAAGCGGCACCGTTCTCGGGAAAATCTCCCCCGAAGCCTCGGCCTTAACCGGTCTCTCAACGGACACCACCGTAGTGCTCGGTGGACACGACCACATTTGTGGCACCTTACCGGTCGGGGCCTACAAACCCGGCACACTGTTTGATGTGATCGGAACATGGGAAAGCGTCATCGCCACGATCCCTTCCCCCGTGATGACCGACGCCGTGCGTGACGCGGCCATCTGCATGCAGGCCCATGTCGCCCCGGACGTCTACGCAGCCTGGGGCGGTGCACCTGCCGGCGAATCGCTCGAATGGTTCCGCAGACAATTCGGCTTCGAAGCTGAACAAAAGGCTCAGGAGGGCGGCAATGTGTGGGAACACCTGCTCGCCTCGCTGGCCGACACCTCGCCCGGTGCATCCGGCGTTATGTTCCTTCCACACATCTCAGCCGCAGGCTGCCCGATCAGTGATTCAAAGTCACTCGGTGCATTCGTTGGAATCAGCCAGAACACCACACACGCGGACATGTTCCGGGCTGTCATCGAGGGGCTGAACTTCCAATTCATAGAGATCCGGGATGCCATGCAAGCCGGACTCGGATGCTGCTTCGATAACGTGATCGTCGCCGGCGGCGGCGCACAGAATGCGTTCTGGATACAAAACAAGGCGGACATGCTGGGGCTGCCAATTCAAGTCTCGGATGTAGAAGAAGCCACCCCACTCGGTGCCGCGATGCTCGCTGGGATTGGCGCAGGACTCTACGACGACCTCGACGATGCCTATGCCCGGGTCATGAAACCGAGCAAGACCTACACCCCGGATCTTGCACAAACGCAACAGTACGCAGAACTGTTCAAGATCTACAAAGACATCTACCCCTCGTTAAAACCGATAAGTCATGACCTGTTTTCGCGATTCAAGGGATAGAATCACTGGCGCCCCATAGGGACGCCAGTGTTGGAGTGCTGGAGTACTGGAGTGTTGGTTTGCCTCTTTCTCTAATGGCCCAAAGAGCCTACCCCCATTACTCCATTACTCCATCACTCCTCCATTCTATGGGATGCTACTGAAAGTAATTCATTCGATGTTCGATGTTGAATGTTCGATGTTCGATGTTTGTATTGAAAATGGGGGAGAACGTCCAACATTCAACGTCCAACATCGAACATCGAATGGGGGAAATAGTGCATAGTCATAAATCACTGGCATCCCATAGGGCCTACCCCCATCACTCCATCACTCCTTCATTTCACTGGTGCGATAGAATTCTGATCATTCAGCTTTCGACGTTCTTAATCGCACTCTCCCCATTCGCTGATCCCTGGCGGAGCCGCCTCCCTGCTTCGCGCTCCGCGCTACGGCGGGCATGCCGGCAAGATAGGCGATGAAGAGAGTGCGATTAGGATTGGTGAACGGAACAGGACGGGCTCGAAGAGGGCAACGTGCAAGCGGGGAGAACGGTCAATGTGCCGTAACCCCTTGATAAACAGAAGGTTCGAGCATCAAGAGCCCACGGGCTCTTGACAGAACCATAATGCGCGCCAGGATAGAATAATGAGGCCGGAAGGCGAAGGCTTGCCACGCTGAAAGCGTGGTCGGCGGTCGGAGCCTATGGTCTGTTCGCAATACGAACGCGACCAAACTCCCCATCGTACCCGGCATCAAGAATGACCCTACCCTCCCGCAAATCCTCGATGGCCTCTGCAAGTCCATCCACCCCGGCAGTTTCAAGATCTGCAATCGGACAGTCGTTGAGCATAAACAACTCGGAACCGCATCGCTGTAGAGCCTGTTCCAATGCACGCGAAACCGTCTTGGTATTCTCACCCTTGCCCAGCAACCCGGACAGCAATGCGGCCAAAGGTGTGCGTTGATAAAATGGCTGCACTCTCTCAGGACGCCCGCCCTCCGGACGGTCTGCGAGATCCGCCACGCGGTGCAACACCCCCACCGTAACCGGCTTACCACAAACAGAACAGAGGCCGTTGCGTGACTGGGTCTCTTCAGGCGTGAGACATTCGCCGCATTTGCGATGACCATCCAGATGATATTTACCTTCTTCAGGATAAAACTCGACTGTCCCATGAAACCCTTCGCGCGTTCGCAACGCCTGACGCATACTGAAGTAATCCGCCTCACACTCAAAGATGTTTGCCTCACGAGCCAGCTTGGCCGGCGAATGTGCATCAGAATTCGACACGAGCGTGTAGCGGTCAAGGGACGAGACCCGCCAGTTCATAGGCGGATCAGAGGAAAGCCCCGTTTCCAACGCAAAGATTTCATCCGACAAATCACCGTAACACGCTTCAATGCTGTCGAACCCCGACTTGGAACCCAGCACCGAAAACCAGGGGGTCCAGATATGGGCCGGAATGATGAATGCATTCGAGTTGGCTTCGAGAATGATCTCCAGAAGATTGCGCGAATCCAACCCCAGGATTGGCCGGCCATCGGACCGGATATTACCAATCGCTCCCAAACGCTTGTTAATGCGACCGACCGTCTCAAGGTCCGGCGCAAACACTATGTGGTGCACCTTGCGCGTAGCACCATCCCGCTTGTAGATGGTTGAGATCTCTCCCTGCAGCATAAAGCTCACAGAGCCACGACAGGACTCCGGTACATCGACCGATGCGTCTTGGTATGCCGCAGGGGTCAACTGATAGAGACCAGGCGCGGCTTCCTGCAATTGCTCGCCAAGTTCCTGAGACCACTGCGGATGCGTGAAGTCACCGGTCCCGATCACGCGCAACCCTTTACGTTGCGCTGCCACCGCCAGGTGCGGCAAATCACAATTCCGACTTGTGGCACGCGAGTACTTGGAATGAATATGCAGATCAGCGTAGAAGCGCGACATCACCGATACTGCTCCGTTCCCTGCACACCCAGGATCTGCCCGAAGTAGATACGATGATAATCTTTCTCGGGATAATACTGTTCAATGCTTGGGTCCACGAACTGGCTGGGATCCATATCCTGCCAGTAAATCTTGCGACACTCGATAATCAGCTCGGCCTCATCGTAGCCCGGGGCCGAAACTGACGAGGATGCGACCGGCGTCAACCCGGTCTCAGCAACCTTGTTTGTATCACGTCCGGAATGCGACCCCATAAACTGCAACGCCTTGCGATGCTCGTCACCAAAGGCGCTCAACGTGAACGTTTCGTACTGTTCCATGAATTCATACGTGTAGCGTGTAGGGCGCACCACCACCTGCACAAACGGCTTGAACCACATCACTCCCATGCTGCCCCACGCCACGGTCATGGTATTAAACTTGCCAGACTCAAAATCCCCGCAGGTCAGCAAAAACCAGCTCTTATTCCAAATACGATCCGGGGCAACAACAAAATCACTCGGTTCTATTTTCGAACGGTTCATAATCGTCCTCTCTGTGTTGTTCTAGGTTCGACTTTTGATACCACATTCCATTACGCCACGAAAAGAAATTCCCTAATGGACCCCGCACCTTCTCCTCCCCTCCTCCTCTGAAGGCATAGCTGTTAAGCTAAGCGTTGCAATGAATCGGCGTATCTCTTCGATATGAAGCCTATTTACGATGAATTCTAACGTCCAACATCGAACGTCCAACATCGAACATCGAATGAATTACTTTCACTACCATCCCATAGAATGGAGGAGTGATGGAGAGTTGGAGTAATGGGGTCGGTCCTTTGGGCCATTGGAGAAAGAGACAATCCATCAAATGCATTCTGTCGCATCGAGTCAAGCGACTTGCGTAAGTCGTTACGACCCAACACTCCCATACTCCAGCACTCCAACACTGGCGTCCCTATGGGGCGCTAGTGATTTATGACTATGCATTATTTCCCCCATTCGATGTTGGACGTTCGACATCGAACATCGAATGAATTACTTTTTTTTGTCGTTTTCTTTTGATGTTTTTATGCTTGTCACAAATATTCTTATCAACTCTTCTGTTTCTTCTAATATGCTATCAAGTTTTTCGGCTGGCTCAATCAACGGAATTCGTTGGATAAGCTTCAACCATCTTTTTGTTTCTCTCAGCTCTTTTAGCGAAATTCTCAGTTTATGAACAAAATCCTTAGGAGATTCTGCCGCTTGTGCCTCTCCGTGATTAGGATAGGGAGATGTTCCCGAGCGCAACAATTGTCCTGCTATATGGTTCCCAACCCGTGTGTTCGGCAATTGTTCAACAACCCTGATTATCCTAACAGAATATTCCAACAAACGTTCTTCTAAATCATATTTATGACTATGCACTATTTCCCCCATTCGATGTTGGACGTTCGATGTTCGATGTTGGACGTTCTCTTATATGTTTTCATGCTTTTCATAGATTTTTTAACAGAACCGCCTCGGGTACTCAAGCGTGGCCCGTCTGCTCCCGACGAATAACGATTCCACGAGTGACGTCCTGCCCGCAATGCTTCGCATAGCGATGTAGGCGGGATGACGATTTCTCCCCCCTCTGTAGTAACGCTTAACCCGACGAAGGAGGGAAAGCGTTTTTCGGGGGTTTGAAGGCATAGCTGTTAAGCTAAGCGTTGCAATGAATCGGCGCACCTTTTCGAATTTGAGATTTTATTCGACGTTCGATGTTGGACGTTCGATGTTCGATGTTCGATGTTCGATGTTCAGTTTTCCCTTAGCTTAACACCTATGGGTTTAAGCGTGGCCCGCCTGCTCCAGACGAAGTATGGCTGGCTGAGCGGATCCGTGCAATCCGGCTCAGCAGATTGCGAGCAGCACAAACACCTCTTCCGCAGCAATTCTCATTATGGCCCATTTTGAGGCAAAAAGTCATTCGGTGGTAGGGCTGCCAGTCCCTTGGCCGCCGTTTTAGGCCGAGAACGGCGCGCAAGGGACTGCGCGCCCTACCAATGAAATCCATAATGAGAACTGCTCCTCCTCCCCTCCCCCTTGACCCTGAGGACAAGATTCCCCTATAATTCAGCCATGAATTGAAGGCATCCCGTTATTCAGCAGACCTGTTGTCCAGAAGCCCTGGAACGCAGCAACCCATTGATCAGGTGTTTACAATGTTCAGCCGCACAGTACTTGTTTTGTCAGTGATAATCTCAATGGGCTCGCTCTGCTCCGCTCAGGCAGCAACCTTTCAGGCAACCGGCCCGACAAGCGAAGTCTACGGTGGTACCGACAGCTCGAATGTAGTCGAAGTCACGTTCAGCAACCTTACCGCCAGAACGTTGTTCAAGTTTCCCTTCTATGCGTTGATGGTTCCCGGACAGATTGCATCGGGTGATGACTGCATGTACTTCAATGGCTGGGCCGAGGGCTACGATGCCCCGAGCGAGAACTCTAATTGGCGCGTGCCGGGTAACCAGTACGAGCCCTTGCAGGCAAACGATCCGGGGTTCGCACATTGCGCGTTCTGGATAGAAAGCCAGAACCCGGCACGTATTGTGGTGCGGCATCGCTATCCCCTGATCCGCAACAGCGTCATCTACAACCAAGGCTGGACGAACCCGATCGGCAAGCAGGGAGAATGGGTCGACCAGTGGTTCATCATCAGCCCCGACGGCACCCACATCAAAAAAACCCGCGTCTATACCCAGGACGCCACAAGCTGCTATCCGTGGGTTCCCCCGGTTCACGACGATCCCGATGACCGCTCCATCGAGGTCGAAGGCATGTACATGATGAGCTTCCTGCGTCCGAACCACACCGTGGCGGACGATCTTGAGACGAACTACTGGACCTTGATCAAGATGAACGGCAGCGCAAAGGATGTGCCACAGGACTACTCCGGCGCTACCTTTGAGGAGAATTTCCGGGGGTTCGACAACGCCAACATTCAGCTCATCAACACGGAGGCAACAAGCTCGCTGGATCCGTACCGTATCGGACGCTACAGCGGTTGTTTCAACTCGGCATACACGTCTGATCTTGCGGAAAGCAACGATCCAATACCCCATCGCAGGTTCCTTGGCCCGACCTCCTATCACAACGGTGGCGTTGGTGACCTCTACATGTACACGCACTGGCGGGTGCAACCGAACCACTCCGTCACCGAGATCTGGCTTAACGGCTATACCTCGGCCGGTGATGCCGGCGGCAAGGATGGTGGTGAGGACGCAGGACCCGAGCTGGCGAAGATTGCCAGGTCCTGGAACCATGCGCCAACCCTGACACTCAGCAACGGCGCGACGAACGCCAGCTACTGTTTTGGCCAACGTGCTTTCCTGCTGCATAAATCGGGCAACGACCCGGTACGGGGCACCATTGCAGCCAGCAGCCGCTCCCCCCTGGTCAACCCGACCTTCCTCATCAAGGATTGGGGCAACGGCGGCGTCAACCTGAGCCTGGACGATGCCGTCAAGACCGAGGGCGTTGATTATCACGTGGGCTACTACCCCACGCTCAGCTTTGAAGACGACAGCATGGCCATGCAGACCTGGAACGATGTGCTCATCGTGTGGGTCGAAGCGGACACCACAAGCAACACCGCGTTCATCCTCGCGCCCGAGGCTGACGCGCCTGTGATCACTCAGGGGAACCGTGTGGACGTCACCATCGACGAGAACGAAATCTCCACCCCCTGGGTTCCTCCCACGGTAACAGCAACGAATCCTCTCGCCGGCACCATGACCTGGTCGCTCGCCATCCCGCCTGCCAATGGCACCGCCATCGTGAACGGAACGGGCACAACCCCGACGACCCTCGACTATGCGCCCGACAGCAATCATTCGGGGGTAGACCGCTTTGTTGTCCAGGTGAGCAACGGCACGGCCATCGATATGATCACCCTCCATGTCACGATCACCGATTACCCGGACCCGCCGACCGCGGTGGATGACATCAGCATCACGCCGATGAACGTGATCCGAGACATCGATGTGCTTGCCAACGACTACGATGTCGACGGCAACCCCCTGACCATCAGCGCCGTGGGAACGCCTTCGTACGGGAGCATCGTCAACCATGGCACCCACCTGACCTACACACCAGGCAACGGCATCGACGGCGTAACGGATGTCTTCCCGTACACCATCAACGACGGAACAGGACGCACGGATGATGGAACGCTCAGTGTCACGATCGGCGGTGGCCCAATTGGTGATTTCTCAACAAATCTAATGGTCAATTTTGCGGGCAGCGATACGGTGCGCAACTTCACCGTACACGTGCCAGACAGTTATGACGGTTCGCCCATTCCGCTGCTACTGATGTTTGCCAATGTCGAAACACTACCAAGCGAAGTGATCCTGCAGAGCGACTGGAGCACCACCGCTGATGTCAACGGGTTCATCGTGATCTATCCCGAAGCGCTGGAAGGCATCAGGGATCACAGTGGCGACGGGGTTCCTGACCGCGCGTGGGACATCGACTTTGGTGGGATTGGAACCGACACACAGGATCGGCAGTTTGTGGTGGACCTGCTGGACTGGGCGGAGGCCAACTACAATGTGCGCACCACCCATGTCTTTGCGGCAGGCTTCTCGGTGGGTGGTGTTTTCAGTTACTACATCACCACGGAACTGTATCCCCGCATTATGTCATTCAGCGAACAAACGGGCGGATTCGCAAAGGGCACCGGTTGGTTCTGGCCATCGGAGGTACCAACGGCATCCGGATTCAGCGGATACATCCTCCATTCGCCAACCGACGAGTACGTGGATCCATCCAACGCGGATTTGTTGTTCAGCGAAGTGACGAGCAAGGGGCACAGAGCCTTTCTTGAGAAATTCAGCGGCAAGGCTGATCCCGGTCATAATTGGGCTCCCTCCGAGAACCAGGCCCAATGGGACTTCTTCATGGACAGCGCCTACATCGTGAACGGACCGGTTTCAACCAACTGGCTGGCCTTGCAGAACGGGGCATGGACCAACGACTTCGAGACGATCATCGGTGACGACCCGGATGAGGACGGGTTCACCACGCTTCAAGAGTACCGGATGGGAACCAACCCGCGCTCCGACAGCTCATTTCCTCATATTGATGACATCCAGTTTGACGGAAGCGGAGTCACCCTGAGCTGGCGTCATGCCCGGGTAGACACGCCTCCGCCGTCTATAGCCATCCAGAGTCGTGCGAACCTGTCAACGGGATCATGGGACTACGCGGGGCAGAAGGCCGCCCAGGACGGCATCAACACATGGTCCAAGCCCACCCTCCAAAGCACCTTTTACCGTATCGTCAGCACCAATGCACCGTAGCGCGGCCTTATCCCCCATAGCCTTCGGCGTGACAAGTCTGCCCTCAGGCCGGGACGGCCTGGGACTACGTTCCTCAACATTCATCTTCATTCGATGTTCGATGTTGAGAGTTCGATGTTCGACGTTCTCCGTCCCCCGTCTTCCGTCCTCCCCCTCCTCTGCGCCCTCTGCGCCTCTGCGAGAGACCCCCGCAAGCAGCGCTCCCCCCCCCGCAAGCCAAGCTCTCCATTGAGGCAACATGACCGGAATCCCGCACTGCGAAGCATGTCGGGATAACGGTCATCATTCCCGCAAGTCGCGTCTCCGACTTGTCCTCCGAAGCTGTGCGAAGGATGG